>DATEDZ010000318.1:0-9799 GCA_035281385.1 Polyangiaceae bacterium | reverse complement strand
GAACGAGGCGGCGCCTCCAGAAGGCGACACGCACTACGCGCACGTGCGAAGTACGCGCGACGCGCTGCGCGGCTACTTTCGGCGCATCCGGCGCAAGATCTACATCGGCAGCAACCTCCCCGTCTACTATCCAGGAGAGCGGATGTTCTCGGTCGATGCGCTCGCGGTGCTCGATGCGGAGGACGTGCCGCGCAACTCCTGGGTGGTGAGCGCCGAAGGTCGAGGCCTCGACGTTGCGCTGGAGATCCACTGGCTCGGGCATCGCGCCAAAGACTTCGAACGTAACGTGTCCTGGTTCGCCAGGCTCGGCATCTCCGAGTACTTCGTGTTCGACGCCAGGCACCTCAAGCTTCGCGGCTTCCGCCTGCCGGAGAGTAAGAATGCGCCATATCAGCCGGTCGTGCCCCAGGGGGGGCGCTACGCCTCGGCTGTGCTCGGCCTGGATCTCGGCATTGAAGGCCCACGGCTCCGTTTCTACGCCGGCAGTGCGGCACTGCCCGACGCAGACGATCTCATCGCGCGGCTTGACGGCGCTCTCTCGGAAGCCCAGGCTCGCGCCGAGGAAGAAGCGCGCCGCGCCGAGGAAGAAGCGCGCCGCGCCGAAGAAGAAGCGCGCCGCGCCGAGACCGCGGAGCAGCGCCTGGCGGCAGCCCTAGTGGAGCTCGAGCGGCTCAAGAAGCGGCTCTGATCGAGGTCGCCTCTCGGCGTGAATGAGTTGGCACGTTGTCAGTGAGTGGGCACGAAACGTGACGACTTGGGGCAGCTGGGACCAAACTAGCAGTCCCCTGCTACAAACTTCTATCCTTTAGCTCCCGCGGAATCAGCGGGCTCACGCGCCCCACGGCAAAGAGCCAAAGTTGATGCGCGGCGCGTGTAGCAGCAATATGCAGCAAATGGCGCGCTTCATCGTCGTCGGGGTAGGAGGATTCGGAGGCTTCGACGATCACGACGTAGTCGAATTCCAGGCCTTTGACCTGGCGCACGTCGGTCACGTCCACGCCGGCCTTGAAGCTGAAGTCTTGATCGGCGACGCGGCGCAGGTACGGCACTTCCGCACGCTGTAGGCCGCCGAAATACAAGTCTGCTTGTTCCGGGTAGCGTGTGATCACGGCGACGGAGGCTTGCGGCTCGCTCTGCATCAGCTCGCGCAGCGCTTCGGAGAGGGTCGCCACCGCGTCACCGGTGTGACCGTGCGTGAACAGATCGACCGGCGCGCCCTCACGGGTCGCGACCGGCGCATCGGCGCTTGCCAGCGGACCCAACACGGCGCGCGAAAAGTCGATGATCGGCTTGGTCGAGCGGTAGCTCAGCTTGAGCGGCTCGACCTCGACGTGGCTGAGCGCCAGCTCAGCGAGCACCGTCTTCCAGTCGGAAAAGCCGTTGTCCATCAAGAGTCGCTGCTGGACGTCGCCGGATAGCGTGATGCTCTTGGCGGCGCTCGTCGTATCCAGCACCACCGAAAGCTCGACCGGGCTCAAGTCCTGCGCTTCATCGACCAGGATGTGCTCGTAAACGATGGGATCCTTGCTGAGCTTGCCGCGCGTGAGCGGGCCGCGCAGCCGCTGGTGAAGACGCAACAGTAGGGTGTCGTCTTCCGGGTCGAGCTTGGCGCCCTCGGCGATGTCCAGGCCATCGATGCCGCGCCGCAGCTCGTCGTCGTCTTCAACCTCGTCCTCGCGCCCGCTGTTTTCATCGTCGTCGTGCTTGCGGCGCGCGCGTCTTTCACCGCCTTCCTCGGCTTCACGCTCGGTGCGTTCGATACGCTCGTCGCGGCGCGTTTCGACCTCGCCCACGATTTCAGCGCTGCGCGCGCCGCACCAGGCCACCACGCGGTCCAGCTCGCCTGGCGTGAAACTGCCGGGTGCCAGTGCGCCAGCGCCGCTGCCGAGCGCACTGCGATCACTCAGCAGCTCTGCCCAGGTCGCAGCCACGTCTCGCGTGGTCTTCAGAAGCGCGCGGCAAATGCGCTCGACGCCGACCCGAACGTCGGTCGGCAGGCCCCGCCCGGCATCACCTTCGACTTGGTTCGAAAGCGCGTGCAGCCGGTGCGCCAGCGGCCTTGGGCCGCTCTTTTCCCAAGTCTTGCGCAGCTTCTCAGCGCGCTCACCGGCATCGGCCGTCAAAAGCGCGAGCCGCTGCTCCACTTGGGCCGCGAGCCGGTCCACGTGCTGATCGATCAGGCGCAGCATCAAGGGGTGTTTCTTGAAGCGTGAAACGACGCTCGGCGTGTCCTCGCGGTAGCTCGACGGCAGTCGTGGGTAAAGCGCTTGGCGAATCCGGCGCACCCAGTCTTCGTAAGTGCGGATGGCCACGCCCTCGATGCCGAGCGCGGGCAGCACGCGCGCCACGTAACGAGCCAGCGCGTCGTTGAACACGATCACCAGCAGCTTGTCCGGACGGAAGCGGCGCGAGTCTTGGAACGCCAAGTACGCCAGGCGATGCAGCCCGATCGTGGTCTTGCCGCTGCCCGCACCGCCTTGGATCACCACCAGACCCGCGTCCGAGCGGGTGATCAAGTCGAACTGGAGCGGATCGATCAGCGCGGTGATCTCGCGCAGGTGCTTGTCTTCGCCGCCGTCGGTTCCGATCCCGAGCTTACCGGGGCGGTGGTGCTGTTCGGCCCGAATGGCCGTTCCGGCACCGCCGGCGAGCTTGTAAGCCTGCGACTCCACGCGCCGGAAGCCTTGCTTGCCGCGCACGAACGTGCCCTGGGGGCTGGTGATGCGCCGTAGCTCGGATTCGACGATGCTCAGGCTGCGGCGCGTCTTGATCAGACCCGTCACTTCACGGTCGCCGAAGACCTCGTCGTAATCGTCGCCTTCTTCATAGCGGTAGTACAGGCGGCTGACAGGAGCGTCGCGCCAGTCCACGATGCGCACGCCGCTCTTGGTATCGAGGTACGTACCGCGACCGATCAGCACCTCGCGGCGCTTGGGCCCTTCTTCGATCACCAGCCGCCCGAAGTAGGGCGAGCGAGCGTCCACGGTCACGGCGCTGGTGTCGCGCCGGTGCACCATCAGGCTCTGCAGGCGCTCCATCTCTTGCACGAGCGGTGGCACGTCCTCCATCCGGGCGCTGCTGATCTGATCGCGCAGGTCGAGCAGGCGCGCTTCGTAGTCCGCCGAGGCAGCCCCGCCTGGGCGGCCTTCGGGGCGCTGCGAACGTTCCCGCAGGTGGGTTTGGACGCGCGCCAGGCAAGCCAGCTCCTCGCCCACGACGGCGTCACGCTCCGGATCGTCTACTACCTCGGACATCTTCGAAAAAACGGCTAGAGCGCGTAGCATCGGCCGACCTATCTGGAAAGGGGTCTCGCTCCGGGACTACGAAAACGCCTCGAAACAAGCCGCGCCTGCGAGATGTGGCGCCGCCGCTCGATTGACCCCAAGGCCTCGCGCGGGGTACTCTGAAGCGCTGGCCAGGTTTGGTCTGCCAGCGAGGGATCTGACGATTGGCACCCAGCATGCGCGCCATGGTGCTCGAGCGGGCGCCCCGTGCGCTCGCCGAGCAAAAAATTTCCATTCCCGTTCCGGGGCCGAATGAGCTCTTGGTGCGCGTGCGCTGCACCGGCGTCTGCCGTACCGACCTGCACATTCTGGACGGCGAGCTGACCACCCCGAAGCTGCCGCTGATCATGGGGCACCAAATCGTCGGGACCGTGGTCGAGCATGGGGCGCTCGTCGAGGGCTACTCCGAGGGCCAGCGCGTGGGCGTCCCTTGGCTGGGCTGGGCGTGCGGCGACTGCCGCGATTGCCGCAGCGGTCGTGAGAATTTATGCGAAAAGGCGGAGTTTACGGGTTACCAGCGCAACGGTGGGTACGCCGAGTACGCGGTGGTGTCGCCGCAGTTTGCGTTGCCGCTGCCCGGGTCCTATCCCGATCTGCAGGCCGCACCGTTGCTTTGCGCGGGCCTGATTGGCTACCGCGCGCTGTGCCTGGCGGGGGATGCCGAGCACGTGGGGCTCTACGGCTTCGGTTCCGCCGCGCACATCATCGCGCAAGTGGCGCGCCATCAGGGCCGGAAGGTTTACGCGTTCACGCGCCCCGGCAACGCGGCGCAGCTGGCGTTCGCACACAGGATGGGTGTGGATTGGGCGGGCCCTTCGGATGGTTCGCCTCCGGTCCAGCTGGATGCGGCGCTGATCTTCGCGCCCAATGGCGCGCTGGTGCCGCGGGCGCTTGCGGCGGTCGGAGCCGGCGGCAGCGTGATCTGTGCCGGCATCCACATGAGCGAGATCCCGGCGTTCCCCTACGAGCTCTTGTGGGGCGAGCGCACGCTGCGCTCGGTCGCCAACCTGACGCGGCGCGACGGCATCGAGTTCATGGAGCTCGTGCCGCGCGTCCCGGTGCACACCGAGGTGACGTCCTACCCTCTGAGCGAGCTGCCGCGCGCGCTCGAGGATCTACGCGCCTCGCGCTTCTCGGGCGCCGCGGTCGTCACCCTGTGACGCCGTCGAGGAGCTTGCCGAGCGCATCGAGGATGCTGCCCGGAATGCCGTGGCCGCCGTTGAAGGGGAAAAATTCCAGGGCGGCTCCGGCCGCGAGCAGCTCGTCGCGCAGCTTTTCGGCGATCGAGTAGCTCAGGATCGGATCCTGGCGGCCATGGCTCTGGAGCACCGGCAGCCCCAAAAGCTTGGTTAGCTGCGGCTGCCATGCGTCTTTGCAGATCAAGCTGCCGCTCAAGATCACCAGCCCCGCGGGGCGCTGCGCTGCGTGGAGCGTGACGTCGATGGCCAGCATGGCGCCCTGGGAGAAGCCGCCCAGCACCAGCTTCTCCGGCGTGAGCTGGTGCTCCGTCTGCAGCGCCGCGAGCAGCTTCAGCACCTGTTCGCGTGCCTCGGTAAGTCCGGCCGGGACCCGCTTCATCAGCGTCTCGTAGTCCCCGCGCATGACCGCGCGCTGGAGCTCGACCATGTCGAGCTGCCACCAGGCGCGCCCGCTGTGCTCGGGCGGCAGCCCGGGGTCGAGCCGCAGCGGAGCGGCCGGAAAGGCGAAGCGCACCGCGCGATCGACTGGGAGCTGACGAGCGAGCGGTACCAGGTCATCGCCGGGCGCGCCGTAACCATGGAGTAGCAGCAGAAGTGGGCCGGAGCCGCCGCCTTCGCGGTCGGGACCGCCGCCCAGCACCACGTCCAGATCCGCGAGCCGGAGCTTGCGCATGGCGTAGGACTCTAGCTTGACTCCTGCAGGGGCGTCTTGCCTGAACCGTTCAGCGAGATCTGACCGGCTGCGCTCAACCCGAGCAGGTCATCAGCTGCCTAGGTCGACCCTGGTAGGCATAACCGTCGCGGGCGCCGGCCTCGCCAGTTTGTTTCCCGTGGCTGGCTCCTGCTGTGGCCGATCGTGATCTGTTCTTCCAAGACTCGAGCGTCCAGCGGGGCTGGGGCCCCGCGTTGCGAGACCGAGGGCTTTGACGGGAAGGCGGGCTCGTGGTTCCCTTGACGACGTGGATCTCAAGCACCTGATGCAAGAGCTACTCAGTGAGCTCGGCAAAGTGGCCAAGGCCGACGCGGTCGTGGGCAGCGTGCGCGACGCCGGGAAGGCGAAGGTGCTGCCGCTCGCCAAGATCAGCATCGGTTTCGGAACGGCCATCGGCACTCTGGACGGCAAATCCAAGGCGGGCGAGGGCGAGAGCGGTGCCGATGCGCAGGCAGGCGGCGCCGGTGGCGCGGTCGTGGTGGAGCCGCGCGCCTTCGTGGTTGTCGGGGAGGACGGAACGCCGCACATGCTCGCGCTCGCCAACGGCAAGCAGGCGGTCGTGCGCCGCGGCGTGAAGATCTTGCCGAACAGCGACGCTGCGCCGGCGCTGAATGGCGCGGAAACACCGCGCCTCGGCGGCGGCAAGAGCTGACGAGGCCACATGGCAGGGGTAGAGAGCGCGCTTCCCTGGTTGGGAGCGTTGGCGCTCGTCGCGCTGCTCTTGCTGCTCGCCGTGTACTGGCCGCTGCGCCTCGACGTGAGCGCGCGCGCCAAGGGTGAGGCCGACGGACGCTTCGTGGTGGCAGGAGGTGCGTCACTGCCGTTCGTCTCGCTCGCGTTCGTCTGGGCTCGCGGCATGAAGCCGGAGCTCAAACTGTTCGTGTTCGGTCGCAAATGGCGCTTTCGGTCGAACACGCCCGAGCGTATTCGATCGGTGCCGGAGCCGGTCAAGGAGCCCTCGAATGACGCCTGGGGCCGGATGGATCCGCTGAAGCTGCTGCTCAAGCTGGTGTCGGAGCGTCGTCATTTGCGTCTGCGTTATCTGGTGCTGGATCTTGCCTACGGTTTCCGCGATCCGCTGCTGACTGGACGCCTGGTCGGCGCCCTTTCAGCGCTATCTGGCGTGTTGCCGCGGCGCATCGAGATTCGGCAAAGGCCTCGCTGGGACTTCGAAGACGGCTGGGAGGTGGCGCTCGATGGCCGTGCTTTCGTGAAACCGTGGCTGGTGCTGCTCGAAACGGCGGCATACGTGGTAAGACAAATGGTAGGTCATGAGCGACACGAAGATCGCCGACATCGTCGAGAGTTTGCTGACGGGCGTGCAGGGCATTTCGAAGAGCGAGACCATCGTCGGCGCGCCGCAGCAGGCCGGTGATGCCACCATCATCCCGATCCACCGGCTGAAGATCGCGTTCGGTGCCGCCAGCGCGAATGCGGGCGCGCGCGGCTCCAAGCTGGGTGGCGACTCGGGCGGGCACGGCGCCGGCGGCGCCGTAGAGCTCGAGCCGGTGGCTGCCATCGCGGTAGCCAAAGACGGCACCGCGCACCTGCTCACGGTCGAAGGCGACGAGAAGGCCGGCTGGTCCGCCCTACTGCAAGAGATGCCGGACATCGTCTCGCGCCTCGCAAGCGCGGTGGGTGATCGCGTGCGGCTCGAGCTTTCAGCGCGAGGCTTGCAGACCGCACAGCTGGCCGAACCTGCTGCCGCCGAGCGGGACGCCGAGCTTCCCCCCAAGAAATCGGAGTAGCGTAGCTCGAGGGCGTCAGCCGAGCACCCGGCGCAGGCCGCCGACGGCCTCGCGCAGGCCGTCCGGGAAGGCGCGTAGCGTTACATCGAGGTGCTCCGAGTCCGACTCGATGCCGGCCACGGTGAGCAGCGGCGCGAGCAGCCCAACCGCGCGGATGGCGCGCGGATTTTTCGCGATCTTCGGGTGGCGCATCAGGTCGATCACGACGCGATCGTCCTTGGCCTCGACCAAGAGCGCGGGGCGCTTCGGCATGTAGGCCGCCAAGTTGCCAGGCTTGCTCAGATCGAGCGCGCCCGAGCGCAGCAGCGCTGCGAGCGGTGACTCGGGCGCGTCCTCGGGTACCTTGAGCGACACGTCGGCCAGGCGGATTTCGAAGCGCAGCTCCTCCGGCGTGATGCTCACGCGCTCGATGAAGATGCTGGCCTTGGCGTGCACCGGGGTGCCCATGAGCTCGACCGTCGCGCTGACCCGCAGGCCTGGCGGCACGGCTTCCAGCACCAAATCCTTGGGAGCTTTCTTGCCCGACGCGCGACCCGCGAAGAAGCGTAGCGCATCGAGCGGCACGCCGAAACGCAGGGCCAGCAGGTTGCGGAGCGCCCGCAAGAGCTCCTCGGGATGATCACGCAGGTATTTCGAGCCCGCCTCCAGGATGACCTTCAGCTCTTGCATGCTGTAGGGGTGTGCCACAGCTTGTCGCCGGAATCACGCGCAGATGCTAGGTTTGTCGAGACCATGCCTGCGTATCCGGTCGCGCCCAGCGACGTCCACGCCACCCTCGGCCGCCACCTGATGGTGGTAGGGCACAGCTTCGTGCTCGACCTGGAGAAGAGCTCGGGCCCGTTCGTGCGCGATGCCAAAAGCGGCCACGAGTTTCTCGACTTCTCGAGCTTCTACGCGTCGAACCCTCTAGGCTTCGCCCCGCCGGCTTTGACCGAGCCGGCAACCGTAGAGCGGCTGGTCAGAGCCGCCACGCTCAAGGTCGCCAATCCCGATTTCTACACCACTTATCTGGCCGAGTTCGTGGAAACGCTCTCGCGCACCGCCGCCCCGGAAACGCACCCGCATTATTTTTTCGTGGAGGGCGGCTCGCTGGCAGTCGAAAACGCCATGAAGGTCGCGTTCGACTGGAAGGTGCGCCGCAACCTGCTCGAAGGGCATGGCGAAGAGGGCGGCCAGATCCTGCATTTCGAGCGGGCCTTCCACGGTCGTAGCGGCTACTCGCTCAGCGTCACCAATACGGATCCGGCCAAGACGCTGCACTTTCCCAAGTTTCCGTGGCCCAGGCTGCCAAGTCCTGCCATGCGCTTCCCGCAGGACGACGTGGCGCTGGACGAAGTGCGAGAGCTCGAGCGGCTCACGTTGGCCAAAGCCGAGCGCATCTTCGATCAGCAAGGGCCGGACATCGCCGCCATTCTGATCGAGCCGATCCAGGGTGAAGGCGGCGACAATCATTTTCGGCCCGAGCTCCTCAAGGGTCTGCGCCGGTTGGCCGACGAGCGCGGCGCGCTCTTGATCTTCGACGAGGTGCAGACCGGCGTGGGGCTGACCGGCAGCTGGTGGGCGTATCAGCAGCTCGATGTCGCACCCGACATCATCTGCTTCGCCAAGAAGATGCAGGTGGGGGGCATCCTGGTGTCACCGCGCGTGGACGACGTGGACAACGTCTTCAAGGTCCCGAGCCGCATCAGCAGCACCTGGGGCGGCTCGCTGGTCGACATGGTGCGCTCGACCCGCATTCTGGAGGCCATCGAAAGCGAGCAGCTGCTCTCGAACGCCACACAGCGCGGTCTCGAGCTGCAAAGCGGGCTGGCCGCGTTGGCTGAGCGCTTCCCGGGGCTAATTCGCAACGTGCGCGGTCGCGGCCTGATGTGCGCGCTCGACCTGCCCACGCCCGAACAGCGCAACGCCGTCATCAAGGCCGCCTACGCCGAGCAGCTACTGCTCCTACCGTCCGGCGCACAAACCGTCCGCTTCCGCCCCTTCCTCAACATCCAAACCGACCACCTCCAAGAAATGCTCAAACGCCTCACCACAGCCCTCGAGAAGCTCTAAACGGCTCCCAGATTTCACAGGAAGGGTGGAAGATTGGAAGGCGAGCAGGTGGGGCGCCAAATCGATCCGTCCCTTGCGTCGCATTGCAGCGCGGCGTTCCTGAACCCTGAACGTCGACGCGATGCGCGATGCGATCGCGTTACGACTCGGCACCCCAAGAAATCTTCCACCCTTCCTGTGAAATCCGAGCCGTTACTCGGCGGGGGCAACGGCTTGGGGCGGGGTGGGAGCGCCGGGTTTGGGATCGGGTTTGCCGTCCCACCAGGCTTTGAGGCGCGCCATCGAGAAGGGACGCGAGTAGATCCAGAGCAGCATCAGCGAGAAGCCGATGAAGAGGTAGGCCTGCGCCACGAAGCGGTCGTCCACCCAATAAAAGCCGCGCGGCGGCCAGAGCATGAAGGAGCTCACGCAGGCGGTGATCAACATGGGCGGGCCGATGGCAGGCCGTAAGTGGAAGATCGCCGCTGCGACGATGAACATCGAATAGTAATAACAGGTCAAATTGGAGAGCGCGCACACCAGCGCCAAGCTCAGCGGCAGCGCTACCCAGAGCAACTTGGTGCGACGCATCGCCCAAACCATCCAGGCTCCGAGGCCCAGCACTATCGCCAGGAAGATCGGCTTCATCTCCTTGAAGCGAGTCCCGCGGTTTGCCTTCCAGCCCTCGAATGGGTCGTCCTGGTTGTCGTTGCGCAGGAAGCGCATCCGACCGTCCCAGTTGTGCACCATGATCGACTCTAGGCCCATGTGGTTGGTCAGGGCGGTGTTTTGGTGCGTTTGCAGGGTATGAGCGAAGAACTCCTT
>DATEDZ010000317.1:0-45718 GCA_035281385.1 Polyangiaceae bacterium | reverse complement strand
TGAAAAGCCGTGCGAATCGCTCGGCTCTGCCCCCGGAGGGTTCGCTGCCCCAGAGCACCCGTCGAAAGGGGAAAGTGGTTGTTCTGCGTGTTCCACGTCGAGCTCCACAAAGCTCCGCCCTTTAGGGCGGAGTTGATTACCGACTTGGTCCTGATCGTGGTGGCGCGGTGCTGGGGCCGTAGCTACCGGACCGTCTCGGGGAGCCTCAAACGCGTAACTAGCGGAATTGCCTGGGTTATCCGTGTGCAGTGCCATGCCGTGCGCGCCAGGCGGCCGTGTGGGGCGAGCTCGCGAAGAGGCGCGCCAGGGTGCGCGTGTCGTCGGTGATGATGCCGTCGGCGCCGCGGGCGAGCAGGAGCTCGGCTTCGGGGGGATCGTTGATGACCCAGTAGTCGACGGCGAGCTTGAGGCGATGGCATTTGTCGATCAGGCGCGCGGTGCTGAGGTCGAGTCGACCGGAGCGAACGGGGATTTGCACGCGGCTGCCAGCGAGCGGAAACCAGCGCGTGAGGAACGCAGGGCTCATGACGAGGCGTCTAACCTCGCTCTCGGCCAAGCCAATGGGACCGTCGTAGCGCAGGGAGCGAGCCAGGCCGAGCACCTCGCTGGAGAAGCTGGTCAGGAGCACGCGCGATTCGGCCTGGCGAGAGCGGATCGTCGCCAGCAAGCTGCGGAGCTCGTGCTCGCGGGCAAGTTTGACGTCGACGTTGAACAGGGCGTTCGGGAGCGCGGCCAGCACGTCGTCGAAGCGCGGTAGGCCCAGGCCACGGCCGGCGAAGGGGCGCTGGCCGCTGCTATCCTGGAAACCGAACCCCGCGTCCCAAGCGGCAATCTCGGCCCAGTCGCAGTCTGCCAGAGCGCGCGCGACGCCTGCGTTGCGCAGGGCGTCAGGATCGTGGGAAACGATCAGCACTTCGTCGCGGCTCGGGTGCACGTCGAGCTCGAGCACGTCGGCTCCGAGCTCCAGCCCAAGCTCGAAGGCCGCCAGGGTGTTTTCAGGCCGTTCAGCGCTCGCGCCACGATGTGCGAAAAGCAGCGGGCCCTCGATGCTCGACCAACTCGGCACGCCAGCAGCATAGCCCCCCGACTGGGCAAAACGCCACGCGAGCATTAGGTTGCTTGCACCGTGACACCCAAGCTGGACGTCGCTTACTTCAACGACATCAGTCGCGGTCACCTGCCCGAGCACCTGGGCATTGTGGTTCTGGAGGTCGGAGACGGGCTGCTCCGGGCCGAGCTATCGGTGCGCAGCATCTTGCTCGCGCCCAATGGCTACCTGCACGCGGGCACTGTGGTCTCGCTCGCCGATACGTGCGCGGGATACGGGTGTATCGCCAACCTGCCGCAGGGCGCCACCGGATTTACGACGATCGAGCTGAAGTGTAACCACCTCAGCACGGCGCGCGAGGGCGTGATTGAAGGCGTGGGCCGACTCGCCCACTCGGGTCGAACGACACAGGTTTGGGACGTGGTCGTGTCGGCGCGCGAGACCGGCAAGCAGGTCGCATTGTTTCGCTGCACGCAGCTGCTGCTCTATCCGAAGTAGGTTTGCGCAGGCCGGGAGGGCTCGGGGCTGGGCTAGTTGCAGTTGCGTTCCCACCGGCACTGGCTGTCGGCGTTGCAGCTTTCGGCGTTCTCGTGCATGTCGGAGCAGTGGGTGGAGCCAAGACAGGTAGCGGGGAGCCAGGTGCAGGCGGCGCCCGCTCCACTACAGGAATCGGCGGTCGTGAAGCGTTGACAGGCGTGGCGCGTGTCCTCGGTGCAGCCGGCGTAGGCGCAGCCGCAGATATCACCAACCGAGCAGCCGTCGTGGCTGGTGCAGTCCATCGGAGCGAATCGCTCGCAAGACACGGAGCCAAAGCACATCTCGCTGCACATCAGATCCCCGATGCAGCCGGCCGAGGGGATGCAGAGCGCGACCGTCAGTAGGACCAACGTGAAAGCACCCAGGGGGCGCCAGCGGGGCGGACGGCTCGCGTCATGAGTCAGCTCCGGTGTGCCGGCGCTACCACTGCTATGAAACCCACGCCCAGGTTTGTTCGCGCGCACCAACAATACGCCCTGCTTTTGGAGCATGGTGGGTAATAGAGCAATACCCGTACCAGGGAGAGGCTGGAGTGTGCCGGAGTCGAGGGATGGCCCGCCGGGCTACCTCAGAGATCACGATCGAAGCAAAACCCGCAACCGGCGCGAACATCGGCCGATGGGGCTTGGTCAGATGGGCTGACAAGCTGTGCTAGGCTGAAGGTGTAGTGACTCTGAGGTCGTTGCAGTTCGTACGCGCCAAGGATGGCTCAGAACGGGTCCTGTTGGACCTGGCCGAGTTCCAGGCGCTGCTCGACGCCGCAAGCATCGCGAAGCACGGGCTTCCCGACGTGAAACGGGTCGTCGAAGGACTGCGCTCGGTGCTCGCCGCCAACAGCGAGTACGTCGAGGCAGACGACTTTCTAGAGCGCTACGATGCCGCACACAACGCGCGTTCGCGCTGACCTCGCGCGCCACCTGCTGTCGAAGGCGAACGACGAGCTGCGTCGGCGCATATCGATCCTGCGCGAAACGCCGTACCCTCCCGGTTGCCACGCTCTCGCTGCTAGCGAGGAATGGCGAGAGCTCCAGATGCTCTTGCCTGATCAGCAGGGCTTCATTTACGGCGCCTCAGAGAGCGCGCTCGTCTTCACGTACGATTCGCGCGCCAACCTAGTAACCATCCTATTTGGCATCGTCGATGGCGCGCTCGTAGGCATTGACGCGGCGGGGTAGTAGGCAAGCGCTGTAATGTGCGAGCATGCCCCGGGGCGCAAGTTCGTTCAGGGCACCGTTGGGATTTCGAATTGGGCCTCCGCGGCGATGTACGGGACGTAGCGGAAGTCGCGGATGGAGGTGACGCGGCCAGCCTCGAAGTCGAGCAGGATGAAGTAGGAGGGGAACGCGGTGCCGGCGACGTGCGCCGCCAGCGCGAGCTGACCTTCGAGGCGCACGACGCGCAGGGTCACGCTCGCCTGCAAAGGACAGACAAAGACTCGAAGACCAGAAAGTCGATCAAGACGAGGCTGTGCCTCTCAGCCATCGTAAAGTTCGGCGGTGTCCGCTACTGCGTCGGCCGTCTCACCGCGAACTACTCCAATGGCGCTGCGAATCGATCGCCACGAAACAACGGCGTGAGCCTTGCGCTGACGGGCGGTACGTTCCGCGGCCGCGATCACGTCGCGACGCTCGCCTTCGCCGAGGTTCGCAAGCGCGCGAACCAAGTCATCATGGGTTGTGGGAGCGGGTTGGGACGCCACACTCGAAGGATACCGCAACTTCTGCGTCAGAAAAGCATCTACGCGCCCCACAGGATTCGAACCTGTGACCTACGGCTCCGGAGCAAGCGAGGGCGCTCAGCTAAGCCTCCCGGCGCACGCTCTTGGATTCTATTTGTAACTCGAGTTGGTGGCGTGGAAGGGGGATCGCGGGGTAGGCGGGCGCGGCGCGGCGCGGGGTGCTTGACCCCTGGGGAGGGTGGCACCGTAATTGCTCTCTGGAGCAGGCAATGAACGGCTTGAAGGTTCTGGTCGTCGACGATCAGCCGGCGGTTTTGGCGGCGCTGGAAGTGCTGTTCGACGTGCACGGCATCGAGACGTTGGCCGCGCGGACGCCGGAGCAGGCGCTGTCGCTGGTGCGGTCGGAGGAGCTGGGGGTCGTGCTGCAGGACATGAATTTTCACCGCGATGCGACCAGAGGTGAGGAGGGTGAGGCCCTGCTGCACTCCATCCGCAAGCTCGATGCCGAGCTGCCGGTGGTGCTCATGACCGCGTTTCAGTCTCTGGAGTCGGCGGTGCGGCTCGTGCGGGCCGGGGCCAGCGACTACATCGCCAAGCCTTGGGACGACGACAAGCTGGTCGCCACGGTGAAAAACCTGATGCGATTGCGCCAGCTTTCGCAGGAGAACTTGCGGCTCCGGGCCAGCTCTAGCCGAGCGCGCGCGGGGCTGGCCAGCGAGCATGACCTGTGCGGCCTGATCTACGAGAGCGCGGCCATGCACGAGGTGGTCGGGCTGGCGGCCAAGGTGGCGCCGAGCGAGGCTGCCGTGCTGGTCACCGGACCCAACGGCTCGGGCAAGGAGCGCATCGCGCAGATCGTCCAGGCTAACTCGCGCCGCAAGGACAGGCCGTTCGTGAAGGTCAACGCCGGGGGTCTACCCGACGAGCTGCTCGAGGCGGAGCTGTTCGGCGCCGAAGCAGGCGCCTACACCGGGGCCAAGAAGCTGCGCATCGGTCGCTTCGAGGAGGCCGACGGGGGCACGCTGTTTCTCGACGAGATCGGCAACCTCTCGACGATGGGGCAGATGAAGCTGCTCAGGGTGCTGCAGACCGGCGAGTTCCAGCGCCTGGGCAGCAACACCACGCGCAAGGTCGGTGTGCGGCTGATCAGCGCCACCAACGCGGACCTGCCGCGCGCCATCGCGCAAGGCTCGTTCCGCGAGGATCTCTATTTCAGGCTGAACGTCATCGAGCTTTCGATTCCGGCGCTGCGCGACCGCGCCGACGACATTCTGCCGCTGGCCGAGCACCTGCTGCACGGCCACCAAACCGGAAATGGCCAATCCTACGAGCTTTCGCCCGATGCGCGGCGCGCGCTGGTGGACTACGAATGGCCAGGCAACGTGCGAGAGCTCGAAAATCGCCTGCAGCGCGCCACGCTGGTCTGTCAGGCGCCGAGGATCAGCGCTGCGGACTTGGGTCTGGGCAGCGCTGCCGCGGCTCAGCCAACCTCGTCGAATAGCCCGATGGCGCAGGCGCCCATCAGCGCGAAGCCTGCGGCCGCGGATCCGGAACGCGCCGAGCTGGAGCGTGTGCTGGTCGAGAGCGGCGGCGTGGTCGCAACCGCCGCGGCGCTGCTCGGCGTGAGCCGCCAGGCGCTGTATCGGCGCATGGATCGGCTGGGTGTCGAGCTGGAGCGGCGTCCCAAGAGCTGAGCCCTCGGAGCACGCACCGAGGCCATGACCCGCTCCTCGCCCTTCAGCGCCCCTCTCGTCGCCTTCGCGGCCGCCATCGCGCTGGCCGTGATCACGATCGCGCTCGGCGCGCCCTGGACCGCCGGCGTCACCGTGGGGCTGGCGACAGGCGGCGCGATGTGGCTCCAGCGCCGGAGCTTGGTGGGCGAACGTCAGAGCCTGGAGCGGGTGGCCCAGAGAGAGCGCGCCGAGCGCAGCGAACAACAACGGCTGCTGGTAGCGGTCGTCGAAAACGCGCCCATGGCCATCGTGGTGTACGGCGAGACCGGCAAGATCGCCTATTCGAACGCGCAGGCGCGCGCGCTGTTCTCCGAAGACCAAGCGCTCGAGCGCGAGAACTTCTTGCGGCTGGTGCAGCACGCGCCGGAGGGCCTGAAGCAGGCGCTGGTGCGCGAAGGCGACGCGCTGTTCACCGTCGATGACGATGGGCAATCGGCCACCTATGGCCTGAGCCGACGCTTCTTCGAGCTGGAAGGTCAGCGGCACACGCTGCTCATGGTCAAGGAGCTCACCCCCGAGCTGGGGCGTCAGGAAATCGACGTCTGGAAGAACGTGATCCGCATCATCAATCACGAGCTCAACAACTCCCTGGCACCGATTTCGTCGATGGTGCACTCGGCGCGCCTGATTGCTCGGCACCCCGAGCAGCTCGACAAGCTCGGCAAGGTGTTCGACACCATCGAGGAGCGCACCGCCCACCTGACGGCCTTCCTAGAGGGCTATGCGCGGTTTGCGCGCTTGCCGAAACCCCGACCCGAGCCTGTCGCCTGGTCGCCATTCCTGGAGAATCTGCAAGCGCTGTTTCCCAAGCTGCAAGTCGGTGCGCCACCCAGCGTCGATGGCTGGTTCGACGCCGGTCAAATGCAGCAGGCATTGATCAATCTGCTCAAGAATGCGAGCGAGGCGAGCGGTGAGCAGCCCGAGGTGGAGCTGTCGGTCGAGATGAGCGAAGGCGGCGCCGCGACCGTCACGGTAGCGGACCGCGGGAGCGGCATGAGCGACGAGGTGCTCAGAAGCGCGCTGGTTCCCTTCTTCTCCACCAAGGAGAAGGGTACCGGGCTGGGGTTGGCACTCTGCCGCGAGATCGTGGAAGCGCATCGCGGCAAGCTGCGCCTGACGCGGCGCGACGGCGGCGGCATGGAAATCACCTGCTTGCTGCCGGGCAAAGCCAACGTGGTCGCAACCCGTACCGGCCGGCTCACGCTCACGCGCGCGTGACAACTGTCCGGACACCTGTCCGCCGAGCCTGCCGCTTATTGAAACGAGTAACCTAGGGCCAGACTGATCACGAGGCCGCCCTTGAAAAAGACGTCGAAGGCTTGCTGTTCGTCTTCCGTCAGCTCGCCGGCCAGGACCTCATAGTTGTTCTTGTTCAGCAGGTGCGCGTAGCCGACGCAGCCGATCAGCGTGAAGCCGCGCCGGTAAACGTAGTCCAGACCCACGACGCCCTGAATCAAGTAGGAGGCTGTTGTGTCGATGGTGGCAGGCTCATGCGAGGTTTGGGCATCGGGATCGTTCGCTTCCGTGGTGAATCGCCCGAGTCCGGAGGTCATGTTGACGCCGGCCCCCACGAACGGTGTCAGTGGCGACTTCAACAAGTTGTAGCGGCCCCGCAGCCCCGCCTTCCAACCGAGCAGGGAGACCCCGCCTCCGAGATCGACGGCGACGTGAGGAGTCGCGTTGAAGGTCAGGACCATACCGAGGCCGGCCAGACCGTTCCAGCCCATCTCACCGGTGAGCGCCAAGCGGCGTTGAGCGCGGATCGGCAGCAGCGGACGAGTGTCCGGGGACTCTGGTGGAGTCGATACGACCGGTGCAGCCGGTGGGGCTATCGGAGGGCTCGCGACTGGGGGCGGCGGCGGCGGAGTCGGCGCCGGCGGACTGGGAGGGGCGTCTTCATAGGGGGTTTCGAGCGTTTCCGGGGGCTCTGCGGGAGCAGCTTGGGGCGGCGGCGGCGCGGGCGGCGGGGGCACCGGTTGCGCAGCCGCGCTGACCACCACGAGCGATGCGGCGGCGGCTAGGGCGGCTGGGAGGCGCCAGTCGCGAGGCATGAACCAGTGGCAAAGCACGAGTCGGGCCAATCTAGAAATTCACCTGAAATGAGGCGCCGACGTCCGCAGCATCGGCCGTTGGGGAGAACTGGACGGGGTGGGAGCCGGTGCGTTCGGGGCTTCGCGCCGGAAGCTCTCGCGGGCGCGGGCTCGCGAAATTGGGGTGATCCAGCTCGTGCAGGAACAGCCCGGTGATGAACAAGCCGAGCGAACCGGCGATGCTGACCGCGGCGGCCGTGCGGTAGCGATTGCGCTCGGAAACCGATGCCTCGTACGCGACGAGCTCCGCCGTCTGAACCTTGCGCCACTTGCGGCGCCACAAGAAGTCCTCGGCGCGGTTCTCGGAACGGATCGCGAACGCGCTCAAGGCGACGCCTGCTCCGAGCGCGGCGCCGCCGCCAATGAACAACAGCTCGGACAAGTTGCGCTGTGCAGTGGCCTGAAGCTGGACGACCTGCATGTTGGTCTTGCCGCGCTCGACCGCGATCTCGCGCCGTACCAGGCGCTTGCCCTTCTCACCTACCGCCAACTGATGACGACCCACGCTGAGCGGCAGCGTCAGTCGCGGACCACCATGCGCCACGTAACTGCCGTCGATGTAGACCTCGGCGCCTTCGGGCGCCCACAGATACAGCGTGCTGGGGCGTTCGGTGAGCTTCACCTCGGTCAGGATCAACTCGCCTGCGACCGCGGTCACGTCCCGCTCCACGTCGTGGAAGCCGCGCGCAACGATGCGCGCACGATGTTTACCGGGAGTCACCTCGCGGATCAGCGGCGATGGCGCGAGCTGACCGCCGTCGAGCGAGATGAGCGCACCCGGCACCTCGCTCGCGATCATGAGCCGCGTCGGCCGCGCCTGCACCTTGGCCGGCGCCTGGCTGGGATCCGGTTTGGCTCCGAGCAGCGGCTCGAGCAGCGCGATCGCCGAAAGCGCATCCTCGCGCCGCGCGCCCTGCGGCTCCTGCTGCAGGTAACGGCGAAACAGCTCGAGCGCGCGCACGAGGTGCGGGCGCTCCTGCTTGATGAAGTACTGTTTGCGTTCGGCTTGCGCGAGCGAGAAAGCGATCGCCGGCAAGGGCGACAGCTCGTAGGCCGTCTCGAGCGCCTGAATGGCCGCCAGATAGTCGCCGGCCGCGTAAGCATTGGCACCCGCCTTGAACGAGGCCTTGGCGCGCTCGATATCTTGCGCTGACTGCGCGACGCTCGGCCGCGGCGGCAAGAGCAGCGCCAACGTCATGACAAGGCTCGCAAGCGCACGCTTCATCGTAGCTGCGCCTTCAGCAACCTCACGCCTGCGGCGTCAGCCACCACGAGGTCGGGCTGACCGTCGACGTTCGGGTCCGTCACCACCACGCTCTGACCATCCTCCAGCTCGGCCACCAGCTCCGGCCTGGAGAAGCGGCGAGCCTTCGAGTCCAGCTCAGCCAGATAGAGCCCACTTCCGGTGACGAAAGCCACGGCAGGCCTCGCCTCGAGCACGCTGAAACTGCGCAGGGTGTCGCCGTGCTCGTCGGAAAGGCGCGTTCGTTCGGGAGCGGAGAAGCCCTCGCCATCGTTCCAAAGCACCTCCAGCCTGCTCTGCTCGTCCGCGGCAACGCTGCCGATCAGCAAGAGCACGTCCGGATCCCCATCTTGATCGAGATCCGAGACGCCCAACTCCGGCTCGAGACAGCTGGCTCCGAGCTCCACGACCTGCGTCTCAGCGCTGCCCCGTTGGGCATCGATATCGGAAACCACGAGCGCACAGCCGCCGACCGATGGCATCAGCCACAACGCTTCGTGTAACCCGTCCCGATCGAGATCGGCCGCCGCGCTGGCCACGCTAAACGCAGACTGCATGCCATGCGATCTGAGTGGGCTCACGCCGGCAGGAGGGGACCAGTCGAGGAGCCGTGGTGGCTCGACCAGACCGCCAATATCGGGCACGAGCCATTGCGTCCACGCCGGGCCCAAAAGGTCGGTGCCGACCGCCAGCAGGTCCTTGGAGCCCGGATGGCTGAAGGACCCGAAGGCGAGTGACGCGGCAATGATATTCTGGATCCTGGTGTCGACCGAGAAGGTAACGAGCGCGTAACTCGCGAATGGCAAGCGGTCCGGACTGCCATCGAAAAGCGTGAAAGTGCCCTGGGATGTAGCGTGACGAGTGGTTGCCAAAAACAGCACCTCCATCCCAGCGACGCTGCATTGACCCAATTGATCGACGCCCTCCACTTCCGCGACGCGCGTGGCGCGCATTGGCAAGCTATCGGCGGCTCCGAAAGCGACGGAGAGTGTTTGTTTGCCTTGGCTCGTCGCCGCCTCCTCCACGATCGCCAAATCAGAAATCAAGTCGCCATCGAAGTCTCCCGTGTCCATGAAGCGCAACGGGCGCGCGGTGGCCACGCGCGCACCAATCACGTGCGGCCCGCCCGAGCCATTGTGAAACATGTAGCCGGGTACCCCGGCGCTGGCCACTACGATATCCGGAAAGCCGTTGCCGTTCAGGTCGGCGATCTGCGCCAGCGTCCAGGGCTCACCGACATTGCCGGAGGACGGTGCATGGACGATGCCAGAGCCGTCGAAGGCCGGCTGCGAAATCAGGAGATATTGGGGCAGAACGTAGTCGGCCACGCCGTCGCCGCTCACGTCACCCATGGCAACCGGCATCGGCAGCACGGGCGCCATCGTCGCGCCGAGGGATCTGAGCTCGAGCGTGGTGACATCGGGCCCGAGCTTCGTTCCATCGCCATACAGCACGTAGGGCGCTCCGCCCGACCCGAACACGACGTCCAGATGGCCGTCGCCATCGACGTCCCCACTCAAGGGTCCCGTATCAATCTGCCGGCCGTCGAGCTCGATGCGATGCTCGGTTGCGGTCTGGCGCCAGTCGGCGTCAGCGCGCGTGAGATCCTTGGCCGGCTCGCAGACGTCGAACACGCGTAAACGAGTTTCGCCTCGGAAAGCCACGACCACCTCGGAGCATGGCGAGCCCGAGCCCGTGAAGAGATCAGCGGCCAGCAGGTCTCCAGCCAGATCCTCGACCGGGCGCGGTAGCCGGACACTGAGCTCGAGAACCGATGAGGCTCGATACAGGCCCGATACACCGTCGATCGTCGTAAACGACACGAGCGGGAGGCCCTCGGGGCCCCCAACCTGTTCCTTTCGCACGCCCACGGCCCGCAGGCCCGAGCTCGGCACGACGTATGAGCTGAACGCGGCCGGCACCCACTCGTGGTCGGCTCGTCCAGGCACGAGCCCGATCGAACCATTGCTGAAGATCAAATCGTCGAGGTCGTCGCCGGTCACCTTGTGAGCGAGCGGCCGCGTGACAAAGCGTGGAAACGTCCGCGTCTCCGCAAACTTCGCGTCGTCGTCGAAGTAGTGCAGCCGGAACCGTGCGAGCCCTAGCTGGTCGACTGGTTCGGAGCTGAGGATTTCCGGCCGCTTGTCGCCGTCGAAGTCGGCAGAGGACAGCCAGGAAGAAGCATCGCTGGTCAGCTGCTCGGCGGGCTCGAAGGCGCCGGTCGGCTTGCGGCACAAGCCGTCCGCGGCGCAGCCCATATCGGGCGGACAAGTCGGACGAATGCCGTCACTGGCGGTGGTGCAATCGAAGTGGCATTCACCCTCGAGGCCGGGAGGCCGGCAGCGCGCCCCTTTCACGTCAACGGCGACGTCGCAATCCTCGCCGTCTTCGAGCACCGCGTTGCCGCACACCCCGGGTTCAATCTCCGGTAGATTGCTGCAACCCGACGAGCCACATAGAAGTGCGAGCCAGAAGGCGCGACCAATCCTCAAAACGGATTCTCCAGGTCCCTCGGAATGCGCGCGGGGCTCTCCGGACGCAACGCCTTGCCTGGCTTGTTTGCGGGGGCCTTGATCGAAGGGGTCGGCGCTGCACTGGTCGATGCCAGTGCGGACGGCTCCGCAACCGGCGCCGGTAGCTCGCCTGAGGCCGGGGCAACTGCGCTCGGCGGTGATACCACGACCGACTGCGGTTCGGCGGGCCGCGCGCTGACGGCGGGCTCGGGCTTCGGTTCGGCGCTGGGCGCTCGCAGCACCGCGAAGCCCAACGCAGCGCCGGCCGCGATCAGGCCTACCGCGAACGGCCAGAGCGGCGTCCGGGTCGTGGTGCCGGCCGATGCGGCGACTCGCTCCTCCGGTTCGGTGGTTTCGAAGTCTTGAAGGATCGTGTCGGCTCCTTCGTGCAAGCGCTCGCCCGAGATCGTCGCGTCAGGGCGCGGCAGGCGCAGGGGACCTTGATGCAAGGTCACGCCAGCTCGCCCGGCCGCCTGACGCAGCGCCGCCACTGCCTCTCCCGCGCTAGCGGGACGCTTGGTGGGGTCCTTCTCGAGCATGCGCAGCAGCGGCGCATCCAGCAGCGGCGACAGGCTGCTCTCGACCTCGGACGCCGCTGCTGGAGTCTGGATGATGTGAGCCATCAAGACCGCGACCGTGGTATCACCCGTGAACGGCAAGTGCCCGGTGATGAGCTCGTGGCAGAGCACGCCCAGCGCGTACACGTCCGAGCGGTGATCGACTCTGTCGCCGCGCGCTTGCTCTGGAGACATGTAGAGAGGGGTGCCGATCGGCGTGCCACTCACCGTATGCACCGGTGACTCACCGAGCAGCTTGGCCATACCGAAATCGAGCAGCTTGGGGATGGTCTCACCACTGCCGTCCCAGGCCAGAAAGATGTTCTGGGGCTTGAGATCGCGGTGCACGATGCCCGCAGCGTGAGCCAGGTCGAGCGCTTCGGCGATGGGCGTCAAGAGCTGCAGCGCGCTCGCCACGTCCAGCTTGCCCTGCTGCTTCAGAAAGCGGTCGAGCGGCAAGCCGTCCAGCAGATCCATGATGTAGTAGTGACGACCATCACTCAGCTGGCCGAACGAGAACACATCGATGATGTGACGATTGCGGATCTGGTTGACGGCCTGTGCCTCGGAGATGAAGCGCAGCACCGCGTCCGAGTCCTTGTCCGCTACCCGGTGGAGCACCTTGACCGCCGCGCGGCGCTTGAGCAGCGGGTGCTCTGCCTCGTAGACCGCGCCGAAGCCGCCCTCGCCCAACTTGCGCAATAGACGGTATTCCCCCGCCATGCGTCCCCCGCTCCCATCGGAGGGTCGCGCGGGTGTGGAAGGTGTGCCAGCCATCGCGGTCGCGGGCGACGATACCACGGCCCCCTGATGGTGGAATATCCAATAGTTACCAGCAGTTTGGGCTTGAATGCGGGTGCTCTGGGCCATTACCTGCTAAGAGCCGGCCCGCGAATGTCCCAGATTCAGGTTCTCGACGTCACCAAGGCCTACGGCCAGAAGCGGCTGTTCCAAGAAGTGGCCGTGACTTTCAGCGCTGGCCGGCGCTACGGCGTGACCGGACCGAACGGCGCGGGCAAGTCCACGTTCCTCAAGATCCTGTCGGGTGAGATCGAGGCCGATACCGGTTCGGTGCAGATCCCGAAGCGCACCAGCGTGCTCAAGCAAGATCAGTTCGCGTTCGAGTCGTGGCGCGTGCTCGACGTAGTGATCATGGGCAACGCCAAGCTCTGGGAGACGCTGCAGGAGAAGGAACGGCTGCTGGCCCACGCCAACCTGTCGGACGAAGACGGCGTGAAGCTGGCGGAGCTCGAGGGGGAGATCGCCGAAGAGAACGGCTACACCGCCGAATCCGACGCCGCCGAGCTGCTGAGTGGCCTCGGCATCCCGGAGAGCGATCACGAAAAGGTGATGAGCGAGATTCCGGGCGGCCGCAAACTGAGGGTCCTGCTGGCGCAAGCCCTCTTCGGCAACCCCGACGCCCTGCTGCTCGACGAGCCCACCAACAACCTGGACATCGACAGTATCCGCTGGCTCGAGAAGTTCCTGCAGGGCTACCGCGGCGTGCTGATCACGATCTCGCACGATCGCCGCTTCCTGAACGAGATCTGCACCCACATCGCAGACATCGACTATAACGCGATCATCCTCTACACCGGCGGCTACGATCAGATGGTCCAAGCCAAGGGCCAGGTGCGGAGCAAGGTCGAGCACGAAAACGCCGAGCGCTCGAAGAAGATCTCGCAGCTGCAGGAGTTCGTGGCCCGCTTCGCGGCTGGCACGCGCTCCTCGCAGGTGCAGAGCCGCAAGAAGCAGATCGAACGCCTGAGCCTGACCGATCTGAAGCGTTCGAACATCGAACGACCCTTCATTCAGTTCAAGGTCAAGAAGCCCTCCAGCAAGCAAACCCTCAGCCTGGACGGCGTGACCAAGAAGTGGCCGGAAGTCACGGTGTGCGAAGGGCTGCGTGCGGTGATCACCAAGGGCGAAAGGATCGCCATCATCGGCCGCAGCGGCGTGGGCAAGACCACGCTGTGCAAGATGCTGATGGGCCAGGTCACACCGGACGCCGGCAAGATCGACTGGGGCACCGGCACCAGCATCGGCTACCTGGCGCAGGACCACCGCGCTGACATTCCCAATGGCACGACCGTGGCGGCCTGGCTGCACAGCTTCGCCCCCAAGGCGGACCTGCAGACGGTGCGCGGGCTGCTCGGACGCATGTTGTTCAAGGGGGAAGAAGGCGAGAAGCCCACCGACGCGCTGTCGGGTGGGGAGGCCGTGCGCTTGATTTTCTCCAAGCTGATGTTGACGGAGGACAACGTCCTGATTCTCGACGAGCCGACCAACCACCTCGACCTCGAGTCGATTCTAGCGCTCGGCGATGCGCTCGAGAAGTACGAGGGCACTTGCTTCGTCGTCACGCACGATCGCGATTTGGTAAGCTCCTTTGCCACGCGCATCTTCGCTTTCACCGACACGGGCCTAGTGGACTGGAACGGCAACTACGAGGACTTCCAGGAGCGCTACGACAACGCGCGCAAGGTCGCTGAGCGGGACGCCGCGGCGCTCGGCTAGGGGTCCGCCTCCGTCGCTCAGAAATCTCGCCCCCCGAGGTGAAAGGTCCGACGGGGGTTATGGCACCCACCTGGCATACCCATGAAAATGCGGCTGGGGCAGATGCTGTTTTCGTTGATAGGGGTGGCCGCCCTGGCTTGCTCGGGTCGCTATGAGGTCGGGGCCATGGGTGACGACCTGCCTTCCCAGGACGGGGAGGCCGAGTCTCTCGGACGGGCTGGTTCGGGGGGCGGAGGGGGCGGCAGCGCCGGCGCAGAGATGGGGACCGAATGCGACAACTACCCCAGCGACCCACCTCGGATCTGGGTGGCGCCGTTTGCCGAGCCCGCCGTCATCTGGGAGCGGATCAGCCTCATGGTGCATGGGGAAGTGCTGGCCCCACCGAGCACGCTCCCCGCGGTGGCTACCTCGGAGTGGGCTGGCTCGATCGCGGTCCAGGCCTTCAATAATTCGACTCAGCTCCCCGCGGGTGCCCCGCTGGTCCGCAGGTACCTGACGCACGCGCTGCGCCTGGACGAGAACAGCGCGCTTCCTGATGTCTGGTCGCCGCGCATTTCCGGTGACGTGACGGTGCTCGACGTGCTCTATGCCATGCCCCTCGGACAGCAGGGCCGCGTCGGGATTCTGAGCGAGCCCGCATGGCTCGCCCTCCATCCGCGCATCGTGAGTCGCGGCGTGACGATCTTGGGCGGCGTGCTCAATACGCCAGTCCCGTTACCGCCACCTTCGGTACCGACGCTAGATTCAGACCCGAGCGCCGCACAGGGCCGGACTGAGCGCCAGCGCATCGCGCAGCACCGGACCGATCCATCCTGCGCCGGCTGCCACAGCATGATCGATCCTTTCGGCTTTGCGCTGAGCCACTTCGATGAAGTGGGCGTCTACCAGACGAGCGAAAACGGCTTGGCCATCGACAGCTCGGGGACCGTAATGCTCAGGTCCGATCTGCAGCCCGTCCAGTTTTCGAGCATCGAGGATCTGGGCCCGCAAATCGCGCAGAGCTGCACCGCACGGCTCGCCTTCGCCGATCTGAACCTGACGCTTGCCCTCATCGCTGCGGGCAAGCTCATGCAGCACGAGCCGATCCCCGACGTCTGGCTCCCCGACCGTGACCGCGTGCGCTGGGCCTTCGTGGCCGGAAAGAGCTACCCGGCCCTGGTCAGCGCCATGGCGCAGACCAATCCGATCCTTCGCTAGTCGGCCGCTAGTCGGCTGCTCCCTGCCGGAGTCCGGAAGCGCGCGCCGATGATCGCCGTATGAAGGCGAGCTTCTTCTCGAGCAGCGCCTCGTCGGTCATGCGCTCTTTCTGCGATACCGCTGCAGAATGGGCAGGAGATCGAAGTAGGCGTTCCGCGCCTGTACCTCGAAAGCGATGCGCCGACTCTTGTCCGGCTCCAATAGAAGCTGACCATCGCGCAGTATTCGTTGGACCAGATCGACAGGAGCCGTGTTCAAGACGACGAGATCGACGGCCTTGCCCAGGCCGCTCGATAGCTCCGCCTGCAGCTCGAAGGGTTGATCGAGCAGGGTCGAGGGTGGCGCCGTGCGGTACAAAATTCCCAAATCTACATCGCTGTCGGGGCGCGCCGCACCGCGCGCCTGGCTCCCGAACAGATACACCGCTGCGATATTGGCGTCGGTACCGAGCTTCTCGTCGAGCAGAGTCTTGAGCCGAAGAGTCTCCATCTGCTAAAAAAACGCTAGCATCTTGGGCTCGCCGCGGCCATCGCCACCCGCGTCACGCCTCGCGCCCGATCGGAAGGTGCTCGGGAACCCAGATAGGTCCGACTCTCCGCGACGCCTAGCGTGATGGTTCGTCGTCTTCGCCCCGCGTACGTCGATGTCCGCCTCCTCGGAAAAGACGAGCTTCACGGCCGCGATAGTAACCGACGAATCACTTCGTTGCCGTCTACCGTGCGTCCCGCTTGCACGGACTCGATGGCCGCGTCGAGCGCTCGGTGCAGGCGTTCGCGCTCTTCGTCGTCGAAGTCGTCACCCGTGTCCACCACGTGCAAGCTGCCAACCTCCAGCTCCGTGTCCTCGGGCAGCTCGAGCGGCTCGTCGAGCACGACAAGGCCGTTCTTCACATGAGCTTTGAGCGGCTGCATTTCGGGCAATTTAGCACCTCTGGCGTTTGACGCACCAAGGACAAACGAACTGTCATTTTCCTCGGGCCGTGCTCCAGCAGAAGCAACGGGGCCGGTTGCCGAAGCGCCTGGGAACGCTCGACCGAGGACACGGACAGGCCCGAGGCGGCGGCTGGCACGGGGGTGAGGTGAGCGCCGAGCACACCTTCGCGCCCGAGGCGGTTCAGTGGGCCTTGGGGGACCTGGTCCGGAAAGCGTGTCACACGAGCTGCTTGGCCTAGACGCTCACACCTTGCGCTTCAGCGACGGAATGCTCGGGGCCGTGGCTGGTCTTGCCACCACTGCCCGATGCGCTCGAAGCTCCGCCCACGACCACGCGCAGCACGGGCTGGCCCGCGCGCTCGCCCCAGACCGCGATGCCCTGAGCGGCAGCCTGGTAGCAAGCAAACAGGCCAGCAAAGGCGGGTGTGAATGCAGTCACATGCATGGAATCGCCAGGATAGATCCGACTCTCATCGACGCCTACCCTGATGGCTTGTCGTCGATGATGGCCAGGGCTCGATGAATGGCGGCCAGAATCTTGGAGGATGTATCACCGTCTGTTGCGTTTCGGACGACTCCGCAATCCCCTAGGATCGCACCCAGCGGTGCCGTCATCCCGGTGAACTCATGCCGGCTTCCCATTGGCTCTTCGGCAAACCTCGGGCCCTCAGCGACGAGTGCGTCCCAGTGTCGCAGGGTCGCCCTCAGGTACGGTCCGTACCACTCGGGCTTGCCGCGCAGAAGCTCTGGCTTCGGCTCGCGAGCAAATGCGGCGGGGGATAGCTTCAGAATGAAAACCCCCCCGGCCTCCCCTAGTGTCCCGACGAAAGACCACGGCGTGTCCAACGACCACGCGAAGGCATCATCGAAGTAGCGTCGATCCAAGCCACGCTTGTAGGTGGCTTCCATCAAGCCGTAGAGCAATGCGTAGCAGTGGAAGTCGTCATTGTCGCTTGCGATACGTCCGGGGTTGACGAGCAAGGCAGCGCTGGGAACCTCTGACGACACCATAGTCGGCCCAAAGTCCCAGGTTTCCAATTCCGCCCCGCTCGCTAGCGCCTTGATTATCGGGACGAGCCGGCTCTTAGCCTCTCCGCGTCTGCCGTAGAACAGTTTCGGAATCTGCATGAGGACAGTATGCGGAAGGCCGCAACTAGAAGGCCAACACCGGGAGGAGGTACCATAGACTTATCCCGACGACCGCTCCTGCGCCAGTGGGGTCTCCTGCATCGACTTGGAGGGCGCGGGGCGGGAAGAATGCAGCAAGTGGCTCGTCCGGATCGGGGAGCTCAGTAGCCGTCAATTGCCCGTAGTCGATCTCCGTCCTGGCCCCCATTCCGTTCGTGACGCCCGTCAGTAGTGGTGTGCGTGATCCTGTCAGCTGGCGCTCGGCGAGCCCCTCCCACCATAACTGCTGCGACGGGCATTCGATGACGAGCCTTACGGTGCCCATCCACCAGGGATTTGGCTGGACGGTCGGCAGGAGCAAATCCAGCGTGATCTTGTCGTTCACCGGGCCCAGCGAGCTGAGCGCGGCGCTCGTGATGGTGGTGTTGCCGCTGTTCGAGATCGCGAGCGAGGCGTTCCCCTCCACGTGTTGAGCGTTTTGGCTGATCACGCCCGACGTCGACGCCCAGTCCACGCTGCCGCCGCCCACGGATTCGAAGCCGAGGATGCGTTGCTGCTCAGAGGTCAAGGCCTGCGAGACGCTTCTCAAGCGTTCACCGCTTTGTTGGTCGCCCGGAGAGCCGGTAGGCCGCTCAGAGCAGCGCGCGCGTCGCCAGCCGAGCACGTCGGGCCGAACCATATCGTCACTTGCCAGCAAGACCTCGACTTCCGTCGCGATCCACCAGCCGCCGGGGTAGCGACCGCCCGGCTTTCGTTGGAAGGGCGGCCGGATTGCCGAGACGACGCCCGCCTGTGCGTCGCCGTGCTCGCCGGTTGGACCGGCCTTCTGCGTCAGGCCTCCAGCCTGCCTATCCCAGCTTGGCCACGCCGGTTACCGCGTGGCCCGCCCGCCTAACGCCGGAGCAGGAACGGTCGCTCCACCAACAGATGGAAACCGTAGGCGACGATCAGTGAGACTACGCTGCCGAGGCCAAGCAATGCGAGCGAGCGGAGGCCTACGGACCAGCCGAAGTCGCGCAAAAAGAAGTAGCAGAGCGCGAGCACCGGTAGGTGCGTGAGGTACAGGCTGTAAGAGAAATGACCGAGCCTGACCAGCGGGCGCGATTCGAGCACGCCAAGCACGCGACTCGAGACGCCGGTGGCAGCACAGTGGGTCAGATGGATCAGCAAGGTCATCGTGAAAAGACCGACCAGCACATCAACGACCGGTTTGTTCGAGAACCAGACCTGCGGGGCGCCCATGCTGAAGGTGAAGCAGCCGAGCCAGAGCCCAGCGCATCCATGGCCCCAGCGCACGTGGCTACGCAGGCGCGTGGCCAGCGCCTCCGGTGAGAAGCCAATGGCGGCGGCGACCATGCCGAAAGTGAACAGCAGCAAGTACCAGGGGCTCGCGACGTGGGCGGGGCCGCGCCACAAGAGCAGCGGCGCGAAGCCGAGCGACGCAGCCAGCATCAACGCGACCAGCATCCCGAAGCGTCGCCAGACCGGCAGCAGCACGAGCGGGAAGAAGAAGTAGATCTGCCACTCCGAAGCCACGCTCCAAAGCGGTCCGTTGATCTGGTAGCCCCAGGTGGGGGACCAATTGTGCACGACCAGCAAGTGAGAGAGGATTGCCCCGGCATCGAGACCCGGCAGCGAATCGTCCCAGGTCGTGCCGCTGCGGGCGCGCAGCGACGCGAAGCTCGCGATCAGGCCGATCGATCCGGCGAGGGCTGCAAAGTAAGGAGGCAGGATGCGCAGCGCGCGGCGCTTGAGAAATCGACCCAGCTCCACCGAAAGCTGCTCCGGACGCTGCCGCACCACCGGCAGCATCAGGCAGTAACCCGACAGCACGATGAAGATCGCGACGGCCTCGTGGCCAAACGCCAGCGCACGCCGCAGCACGCGCCAGGCTCCGGTCAGCTCGTGAGCCGAGAAACCTGGCACCGCGTGGAACATCACGACGTAGCCGGCCGCCACCGCGCGCAGCCCGTCCAGATACACCAAGCGCAGCTTACCGTCGCCGGCTTGGGCGGGGGCGCCGCCTTCCGGCGATCGCCCCTTGTCGCGGCCGCCCGGCTCTGCGAAAGCTTCCTGCGCGGACATGAGCACCTTTCAGTATCAGGAAATGCTGCCGACCGGGACGGACGACACGCCCTTTCGGCTCTTGACCACCGATCACGTTTCGACCTTCGAGGCGGCGGGCCAGCGCTTCTTGCGCGTCGAGCCCCCGGCGCTGACGCTCTTGACCCGTGAAGCGATGCGGGACATCGCGCACTTGCTGCGGCCTGGCCACCTCGGGCAGCTGGCCCGCATCCTGAAGGATCCGGAAGCCTCACCCAACGATCGCTTCGTGGCGCTCGACCTGCTCAAGAACGCCAACATTTCCGCGGGCGGCGTGCTGCCCATGTGCCAGGACACCGGCACCGCCATCGTGATGGGCAAGAAGGGGCAGCTGGTGTTCACGGGCGGCGGCGACGAGGCGGCCATCGCGCGCGGCGTGTTCGACACCTACCAGACCGCCAACTTGCGCTATTCGCAGCTGGCGCCGCTCGACACCTACCGGGAGAAGAACACCGGCAACAACCTGCCGGCGCAGATCGAAATCTTCGCGACCGACGGCGACGCCTACAAGTTCCTATTCATGGCCAAGGGCGGCGGTTCCGCCAACAAGAGCTACCTGTACCAGGAGACCAAGGCGCTCCTGAATCCAGACAGTCTGCTCAAGTTCGTGGAGCAGAAGATCAAGACGCTGGGCACCGCCGCCTGTCCGCCTTATCACCTGGCGCTGGTGATCGGCGGCACTTCGGCGGAGTACGCGCTGAAGGTCGCCAAGCTCGCTTCGGCCCGTTACCTCGACACATTGCCTGGCGAAGGGGGTGAGCTGGGCCACGGCTTCCGCGATCAGGAGCTGGAGCAGCAGGTGCTGCAAATCGCGCAGCGAACCGGTATCGGCGCGCAGTTCGGCGGCAAGTACTTTTGCCACGACGTGCGGGTGGTGCGGCTGCCGCGCCACGGCGCCAGCTGCCCGGTCGCGATCGCGGTCTCGTGCTCCGCCGATCGTCAGGCCCTGGGCAAGATCACCAAGGATGGCGTGCTTCTGGAAGAGCTCGAGCACGACCCGGCCAAGTACTTGCCCGAGACCACCGACCGTGAGCTGCCCTCCGAGGTCGTGAAGGTGAACCTGAACCGGCCGATGCGCGAAATCCGCGCGGAGCTCTCGCGTTATCCGATCAAGACGCGCCTGTCGCTCAATGGCCCACTGATCGTGGCGCGCGACATCGCGCACGCGAAGCTGAAGGAGCGCATCGACGCCGGTGAGGGCCTGCCGGACTACATCAAGAATCACATGGTGTACTACGCGGGGCCGGCCAAGACTCCGACCGGCTACGCTTCCGGCAGCTTCGGTCCCACCACCGCGGGCCGCATGGATGCCTATGTCGACTTGTTCCAGTCGCACGGCGGCAGCCTGGTCATGCTCGCCAAGGGCAACCGCTCGCCCGCCGTCACTGCGGCTTGCCGGAAGCACGGCGGCTTCTACCTGGGCTCGATCGGCGGACCCGCGGCGCGGCTGGCGCAGGACTGCATCAAGAAGGTGGAAGTGCTCGAGTACCCGGAGCTCGGGATGGAGGCGGTGTGGCGTATCGAGGTCGTGGATTTCCCGGCGTTCATCGTGGTCGACGACAAGGGCAACGACTTTTTCCAGGCTTTGACCGGCAGCGTCCCGGATGGAAAGACGCCACTTGCCGTGGTGAGTGAATGAGCCGAAACACGCCGCTGCTCGTGGTGTCGACCGGCTGCCCCGCGGGTATTGGGCCCGAAGTTTCGGTCGCTGCCGCGGCGGCATTGCGCGGTGCCGCCGTCCTGCTGCTGGGTGACGAGGCGACGCTGCGCGCGGCGGCGAGCCTGCGCAGCATTGCGCAGCGCAGACTGGTGCGTTGGGACGGCCATTCGCGCAATCCGAGCAAGATCTACTTGGCGCAAGTCGGGGCTGCGCTCAGCAAGCGTGATCGAGCTCCGGGCAAGCCCAACGCGCGCTCCGGGGCCGCTCAGCTCGAGTACATCGAGGCGGGTTTCACGCTGGTGAAGTCGGAGGCGCGCGCCGCTTTGGTCACGGCACCAGTCAGCAAGGCCGCCATCGCGCGCTCGGGCGCGCCGGGCGCATCGGGTTTCTTTGGCCATACCGAATGGCTGCAGCAGCTGGACGGCGCCAAGAGCAGCGTGATGTGCTTCTTTTGCGATGAGCTGGCGACGAGCCTGGTCACGACGCATGTCCCGCTCGCCAAGGTGCCGGGCGCGGTGAAGACTGCAGGTGTCGCGGCCGCCAGTGTGGAGCTGGCGCGGCTGCTGCAGGCCCTGGGCAAGAAGCGTCCGATGCTGGCGGTTGCCTCGCTCAACCCCCACGCGGGCGAGAGCGAGCTACTGGGCGGTGAGGAAGCGAGCGCCATCGCGCCCGGCATCCGTCAAGCGCAGCGGCGGCTTGGCAAGACGGCGCTGCTGTCGGGTCCGGTCGGCGCCGAAACGGCTTACCGTAAGGCCAAGGCCGGAGCTTTCGATGGCGTCGTGGCGATGTATCACGACCAGGCCACGATCCCGATGAAGCTCTTGGCATTTGGCGACGCGGTCAACGTCACCGCAGGCCTTTCGATCGTGCGCACCAGCGTGGACCACGGCACGGCGTACGACATCGCCTGGCGTGGCCAGGCCGATGCTGCCGGCATGCTGGCCGCGCTGCGGCTCGCGCTGCGGCTCGTCAGCGGGCGGCGCGCATGAGCTACGCGCTCATAATCAGCGCACTACGAGAAGAGCTGACGCGCCAGCTGCCACGCGCCGAGCGACTCGGGCTCTCCGCGAGTGAAGCTTGGAACGTGCTCGTGGTGGCGTTGCTGCGCAAAGCGCTGAGCCAGCTCGCCGAGGCGCGTGGCCGCGACCCGGGCTCGCTGGCTGGTGGTCGCCTGTTTGCCCGCGTACCGGGCTTCGAAGCGGACGAGCGGGCAGCGCAGCGCGACAGGCTGCTGACCGAGCTCGGTCCTGCGGCGCTGCCGGGGCCGCCCAAGCCCTGGCAGGAGCTACCGATCGAGGCTTTCGGGCAGCTCTATGAGTCGCTGCTGGGCGCCCGTCCCAGCGACTCGCAGCGCAACTTGCGCAAGCGCACCGGCAGCTACTACACGCCCGAGTCGCTGACGCTCATCGTCATCGAGCGCGCGCTGGCAGCGCTCAGCGAGGCACGTGGGCCCAAGGCACTCGAGCAGCCGCTAAAAATCCTGGACCCCGCGCTCGGCGCCGGGGCGTTTCTGGTGCAGGCAGCGCGCGAGACCGCACGTCGTTCTGGGCGGCCCCTCACGCAGGTGGTCCAGCACGAGCTGTACGGAGTCGACATCAGCCCGCTGGCGGTGGCCGTAGCCGAAGCGTCGCTATGGTTGCTCGCGGACGTGCCCGATCTCGAGCTTTCGGCTGCTGGCGCGCAGCTCCACGAGGGCGATGCGCTGTGCGGTTCCGGCGCGGCTCGAGCGCTGGGCCGGTGCGGGATCGACTTCGACGCCGTGCTCGGGTCACCCAACGGTTTCGATCTGGTGCTCGGCAATCCGCCTTGGGTGGCGTTCGCCGGGCGGGCCACGCAGCCACTTCCGCCCGCGGTGCGCGAACACTACCGGGAGAGCTTCGTCGCTTTTCGCGGTTACCCGACGCTGCACGCGCTGTTCGTCGAGCTGTCGGCGCGGCTCGCGCCGCGCGGCGTTGTGGCGCTCTTGATCCCGAGCCCGCTCGCAGATCTCGAAGGCTATCGCCCGGTACGCCGCGTGCTCAGCTCGACGCACCAGGTGTGCGAGCCGCTGCTGGAGCTGGGCCAGGACGCCTTCGCAAGCGTCACGCAGCCCTGCTTCGCGCTGGTCGCGGCCCCGCGTCAGCTGCCGGAGCCGGACCCGGGGCGCTGTTTCGTGCTCAGCGAACGCAAGAACGCCGCGGCCCGCGCTGCGGAGCTGCGCACGCCGCCGGCGCTCGAGCGGCTGACGAGCTTGCCGCGCTTTCCGAGCGAGCTCTTCGGCGAGATGGGGCTGCAGACCAGCAGCCCTATCACGCGCCAGCTCTTGTACCGCGGTACCCAACCGCCGGCTGAGTACAGCTACGCCCTGCTCGAAGGCCGCAACATCGCGGAGTTTCAGCTGCGGGCGCCGCGCTTGTTTCTGAAACCGGATCGCGCGCTACTCGACCAACACCGCTGCCGCCTGCGTGAGGCCACCGAGTACCGGCGCGTCAAGTTGGTGGTGCGCCAGACCGCCGCCATCACGATCGCGGCCGCACACGACGGCACGCCTTTTCGCAACTCGCTACTGGCCGGCTTCGAGCTCCAGGATTTTCCCTTCGAGCTCACGCTGGGCCTGCTCAACAGCACGCTGTACCGCGCCCTGCACCTGGCCGCGCGACGCGACGCGCGCCAGGGCGCCTTCCCGCAGGTGAAGATCGCGCACCTGCGCGCGCTTCCGGCACCCTCGCGCTCGCCCGCTTGCCAGAAGATCGCCGAGCTGGCACGTGAAGCCGGACGACACGGGCTCAACCTGGAGCTGCGCTGCGCGCTGGACGCCGCGGTTTTCGCCGAGTTCTCGATCTCGTCGGCGGAAGCCGACGAGATCCGCGACTTCGTTCGAGACCGTTCGCCCCAAGCCGGCCTGGTGGCACCGCTTTCTTAGTCTCGGCTACTTGTGATGCGCCCTCGGCTACTTGTGATGCGCCAGCACGAACTTGCGCATCGAGGTCAGCGCCTGCTCGTTCGACAGCAACGGCACGTGGTCTACGCCGGCAATCTCCTCATAGGTCGCGCGGTTACCGAGCGCTTTGGCGACGGCCTGGCCCTGACCCGGACCCTGAAGCGCGCCGTCGGCGCTGCCCTGCAGCACCAGCACCGGTCCGGGCACTTTACCGAGGTACGGCGTGGTCTGGTAGTCCTCCCCGGCGCTGAGCTTCTCCCAAGGTGAGGCGTAGTACATGATGATGTCGTTGACCGGCGCCCACAGCGTGAGCGAAGCCGCGGGTTGTCCGCGCAGAGCCATGCCGCTCGCCGCGCGCACCGCGAAGTGACCGCCGATCGAGAAACCTGCCAGGTGCAGCTGGCTCGGCTTGATGTCGTGCAGACCGCACAGCTTGCTCACGATCTCTGGAGCGTCTTCGCTCATGCTGTCGAGCTCGGTCTTGCCGTCAGAGGCGTCGTAGCCGCGGTACGGAAACACAGCCAGGCCGAAGTCTCGATCGGCGCCCAGCCGTATCAAAAAGGCCTGACCACGCTCGAGCTGTGATTCATCGTTACCCGGATAAAACAGCACCCAGGGCGCCGTGGTCGAGCTCGGCTTGCGCAGCAGGCCGCGCAGCTTGATGCCGGGCGCCACCTCGAGCTCCGCCTTCGACCAGCCCGGCTTGCTGGCAAGCGCGCTGTAAGTTTCAGCGGCTATCGGACGCGACAGGTAGGGAAAGCGTAAACGCTTGCGTCCAAAGAAGCGCTCGTACGTTGACAGAAAAGCAGCGAGCAGCATGGCGACTCCCAAGACGATGAGCCCCGTACGCATGTTGCGGGTCACATTCAACCTCCCAAGACCTCTAGCTTGGTGGCCGGTATGCCGGCCACATGCGCGTTGGGCTCGACGTCCTTGGGTAGCATTTCCCGGTACTGAAACGCGCTCATGACGGCCGCGGAGCGTATCACGCGCCGAGGCGTGCGCAGCCTTCCGTCAGCTTCCGTCACGCGCCCAGGGCCTAGAACGCAGTGGCTGCAAACTGATCGGCGTTCTAGGATGCGGGGCTCGCTCATGGTCCTCATCGCTCCCCGATTCTGCGGGCCACCCGACTCTGGCAATGGCGGCTACTCAGCAGGCTTGCTGGCCAATCTGGTGGACGGCGCGACCGAGGTCACGTTGCGTAGCCCTCCCCCACTCGGCCGAGAGCTAGCTGTCGTGGACCAGGGTGATCAGCTCGAGCTGCGCGACGGCCACCAGCTGATTGCCGAGGCTCGGAGCACGACGCTGAGCTTGGACACGCCAGCGTGCCCGTCGTTCGAGCGAGCCAGTGAGCTTTCGCGATACTATATCGGTCACAAGGTCCACCAGTTCCCATCATGCTTCGTGTGCGGCCCGGCACGAGCTCCCGGCGACGGCTTGCGCATCTTTCCCGGCTCGGAGCGGCTCGGTGACAGCGTCGCGGCGCCTTGGATTCCCGACGGCAACCTCACCAGCGAAGGCGGGTCCGTTCGGCCCGAGTACGTGTGGGCCGCGCTGGATTGCGCCGGCTACTTCGCCAGCGCTGCCCCCGACTTCCCGGTTGCCTTGCTGGGTCGCATGACTGCGGCCGTGCTCGGCAGCGTCGCGCCCGGTGAAGGTTGTGTCGTCATCGGCTGGCCGCTGGGTCGTGACGGCCGCAAGCTCTACGCCGGAACCGCGGTCTTCGGCGAAGGAGCCAAGCTCTGCGCCATCGCGCGTCAAACCTGGATTTTGGTCGGTTCCGGCAATCCTTCGCGCAGGCTATTCGAGAGCCGTCCGCCCCCCTCGACCCGAGCTCAGTAACCCTCAGGCGTGCGCCGCGGTGTCCAGGGACTTCTTTTGGAAGAAGATGATCACGCCGTAGAACTTCTGCCCGAAGGAGCCGGTCTCGGTGAAGCGCAGGTGCGCCAGATGGCAGCCGTTCTCTTGCAAGATCCGCAGCAAGCGGTTCAGGCTGTATTGGTTCATCTGCATCATCGGCTCCTGAAAGGGCCGACCCTTGACCAGGTTGCGCGCATTCCACAGGTAGGGGACGGTCTTGTAAGCCTCCACCAGCATGGTGCGCGAACGCGAGACCCCGCTTTCGAAGGCGTAGGTGAATTGCAGCGCGCCCACACCGCCCTCACGCAGGCGACCGACCAACTGCTGCACGATGCGCTCACCACGCTCGGGCGGGATGTGCTGAAACACGATCAGCGAATTTAGCAGATCGAACGTGCCCTCGACCGCTGACAGCGCGTCGTCGCCCGGCACGAAGCTCACGTTCGTGGCGCCGCGCTCGGCAGCATTCTTGCGCGATTCGGCCAGCATCGGCTCCGAGACATCGACCCCGACCACCGACTCGCAGATCGCCGCAAGCGGAAGAGTCAGCCGGCCCACGCCGCAGCCGAAGTCGAGCGCGCGCCTCGGGGAAAAGCCGGGGCTGAGGTGATCGCGAACGACCTGGAGCACAAAGTCGATGTAACGCTTGCCCGACTCGAAGAATTGCGCCCTGCCGGCCTCCGTCATGCGCTCGCTGGTGAAGTCTTGTTGCGTGAGCACGCCGAAGTAGGGGTCTGTCTCACCGAAGTACTTCCATGTCTTGTCGGTATCGTGCATGACCAGTGCCTCATCTAGTGCTTGGTGTAAGCTCTGCCGCTGGGTGTCCCTGGCTCGGTTCCGGCGCGAGGGCGCCAGGGTAGCATGTGGCTCGGGCCGTCAGTCCAGACCAGCCAAGTCGATGGCGTAGAGCCCCTGATCGCTTGCGGCCAGGAGCAGCCGGCTGTGGTCTCGAATGGTTCTTCCAACCAGCTCCTCCTCCTTGGTGCGCACCAAAAATGACGTGTTACCGACGCGTAACGGTTGTGGTTCAGGCCTTGGGGCTTGAGCTACCCCCCAGTCGCGCGGCGCGAGCATATGCGTCACGCGCAGGCGCCGCAGATCGTTGACGTAGTCCGCCCAGCTCGAGACGCGCAGCGAGTTTTGCACCAGATCCACGCAAAACGTGCGCCGATCGATATGGAAGGCACCGCAGTAGGAAGCAAGCATGACGCCAGCCTCTGCGGGAAGCTCGCTATTGATCCTTTGGTAGAGTGGTAGCAGCGGCAGCTGGCCGCGCAGGAACTCGACCTGAGGCTTCAGGCCCAAGGCGGTCTGCACCAGCCCGGCGGCGTCGTCATTGACGCTGCGGAGGAGCTGCCGCCCAGTCAGCAGCGATAGCAGCGCCGACAGCACGATGACGGCCGGGCGAGCCCAAACTTGCTTCAGCCAGGTCAAAAAGAGCAGCAGCACAGGAAGCTGCATCACCGCGAGCACCGGTATCCAATAGCGCTTGTACAGACCGGCCGCGCCAAGCTGAAGCAGTAGCGTGAGCACCACGACCGCCGTGGTCGCGCGCGCGGCGAAGGACCGCACCCGCACGAACACCAGCAAACCGCCCAGCGCCAGCGCGCCGGCCGCGCCGCCCAGAATGGCCTTGCGCAGCCCCAGACCCCAGCCGGTTCCGGAACCGGCGCCCCAAGTCATGTAGCGATTGTATTGCTCGAATTGAGCCGCCTGCTCTGGAGTGAAGTCCCGCGACGGCAACAATTGCGCAAACATCGGGAAAACTGGATTCCCGGTGACCAGCGTGGAGCGCACCATCCAGGGCAGGACCGGCAAGACGACGAGCGGCGCCACGCGCAGCACCATGCCGAGCTTCGGTCCCAGCGGCTCGCCGCGCTCCCGTGCTTCATGCCACATGAGCACTACGGTGAGCGCGGCCAACGCCACGGGAAACAAGCCGGCAGTCAGCTTGTAGGACACGCCCGCGCCAGCCAATGCGCCCGCTAGGCGCAGGCAGCCGACGTCGCGCTCCTGGTACCAGACCAACCAGGCCGAGGCAGCGCCCACCAGCGCGGCCGCAGTGGCTGCTTCGACGTAGGCCCAACCCATCAGCGGCGCGATACCGAAGGGCCCGAAGAGCAGCAGGGTCACTGCGAGCGCCGAGAGCGCGTCGCTCGCAAGCCGTCGCGCAGCGCAGAACAGGCTGACCGCCGCCGCCACGCCCATTAGGTAGTGAACCAACTTGGCGGCCGCATCGCCGGCGAAGCTCATAGCCAGCGTGAACAGCATCTCGACCCCCATCGGCGTGTTGGAATACGGGTAAGTCGGCAGGTACTCGAGCGAGCCCAGCGTCAGCCAGCGTTTCGGTACGGTGAGGTGATAGCCCAGACCGTCGGGATCCACCGTGGGCGTGAGGGCCGAAAGCAGCGCAATGAGCAGCCCGGGCAGCAGCGTCACCAGCCAGGCCAACCACCAACCTTCGGGCCGCCGCGCCTGCTTCAGCGTGGCGCGCGCGCAGAGCAGCACGGACCGGACATCCTTCGCGAATGGCAACGCCAAAACGCTGCCGACGATGCACACGTGGCGCGTGCTCAGCACTCCCAGGGCACCCAAGGCCAGCGGTACCAGCTGCAGCGCGCTCGCGCCGAGCGTGAATGCAAGCGCGCCACGTTCGCTGACAGCATGCACGCTGCGCACCCCCAACCACAGCAAACAGCGCCGGCCAATCGCCAAACTCAGAAGAACGAAGCCCACCCCGAATAGGCCGCAGTAGAGCAGCGCAGGTCCTTCCGTCACCAACCAGGCCATGGCGTGGTCTACCACGCCACTCGACGGCCACATAGCCAATCGGACTGCGCTTCGAGGGCGCCGGCTTCAGTCGGCGCCTGCCGCGCGCGCCATGTCAAACGCGCTCGCGTAGCACCGCTCTCGGGTGTTTGACTCGGGCTCGGCCCTGCTGTAGCTGAGCTTCGTGACTCCGCGTTCGTTGCGCATCGCCGTGCTGGTCCCGTGTTACAACGAGGAAGTCGCCATTGGGGAAACCGTCACTGGCATCAAGGCCGTGCTGAACGATGCCAGCATCTACGTCTACGACAACAACTCCAGTGATCAGACCAGCGCGCGCGCCCGTGAGGCCGGCGCCATCGTCTACGTCGAACGGCTCCAGGGCAAAGGCAACGTGGTGCGGCGAATGTTCTCGGACGTCGAGGCCGACGTGTACGTCATGACGGACGGCGACGCCACTTACGATCCGGCGCCGCTGCCCGGCATGATCGACCTGCTCGTGAGCGAGAACCTCGACATGGTGGTCGGCAAACGCATCCACAGCCAGCAGCTCGCCTACCGCCCCGGTCACGTGCTGGGCAACAAGTTACTGACCGGGTTTTTGGCTCAGCTGTTCGGCCAGCGCTTCACCGATATTCTGTCGGGGTATCGGGTTTTTTCGAGACGGTTCGTCAAGTCCTTTCCCTCGCTGTCATCGGGCTTCGAGATCGAGACCGAGCTCACGGTGCATGCGCTGACTCTCAACATGCCCATCGCGGAGCGCGAGGCGAAGTACTTTGCTCGTCCCGAAGGCTCGGCCAGCAAGCTCAAGACCTACCGCGACGGCGTGCGCATCCTGAGCGTCATGTTGGGTCTGTTCAAGAACGAACGGCCGCTGGCGTTCTACGGCATCATTGCCTTAGTGCTGGCGCTTTCGTCGGTGTTGCTTTCGGTACCGGTGATCCTGGAGTACCTGGCCACCGGTCTGGTTCCGCGGTTTCCCACGGCCATCTTGTCGGCTTCGATCATGCTGGCCGCGTTCCTCAGCTTGGCCAGCGGTCTGGTATTGGACACGGTCACGCGCGGAAGGCGCGAGCTGAAGCGCCTGACGTATCTGCAGATGCCCTCACCGGCCGCCCAGCTGTCCGCGCTGCGTGAACCCGGCAGCTTGCAGAGTAAACTTGCAAGCTCGCTTCATGTGGTCTGAAGCACCTCCAACTTGGCGGCCGGAATCCCCCCCACACGTGTGTTTGGTTCCACGTTCTTGTTCACCACGGCGCCGGTCTCGATCACGGCTCCGGGGCCGATCGTGATCCCCGGCAGCACGATGCAGCGCGCGCGCAGCCAGGCGCCGTCACCAATCACCACCGGGCCCAAGATCAGCTTGCCTGCGCGGTGACTGGGAAAGTCCAGCTCATGCGTGCTGGTCAAGATCATCACGCCCGGCTCCAGCGTGACCCCGTCGCCGATACTGAGCTTGTCGGACAGCTCCAGCACGCAATCGGGTTCCAGGTTGCAGTTTCGGCCAATCTGCAGCTGCTCGGGCAGCCCGCGCGGTCCGGAAATCTTCAGGGCCCCGTGCACCTGCGTGCCCGCCCCCAGCTGAAAACCGACCAGCCGCAGCAAGCGCGCGCGAAGCAATCCGGAGGCGCGCGGAGGCAGCAGACCAGCCGCCACGTTGTAGGCGTGCAGTCGGGGATGAATCCCGACCACCTCGTTGCGCATCGCGATCAGCACGCGCTGCCAAACGGGCAAACGCTTGGGCTCTCCACGGGTCGTCGTATGGGTCGTCGTGGTCATTGACGTAGCTTCTTGAAGCGCGCGCCGAACTGGTCCCCCCTCGCGAGCTCGACGAATACGGGAATCTGGTACCTGGCCAGGCGCTGGCGACAGAACGCGGTCATGCGCCGCTTGAAGGCGTCGAGCGGCTCCGGCTGCTTGAGATTGAAGCGCGCCGCCACGACCTGACCCATCATCGGGTGTGGTTTGCCGAAGACCGCGACTTCCTCCACGTTTTCCAGCCCCAAGAGCTGATTCTCGACCTCGGCCGGGTACACCTTCTGGCCGCCCACGTTGATCAGATCCGAAGCCCTGCCCAAGATGCGTAGATAGTCCCCGTCCACTTCCACCGCATCCTGCGTGTTCAACCAGCCATCGGCGTCGAACAGATCGGGCGCGTTGAGATAGCCCAGCATGGCAGTCTCGGCCTTCACCCAGAGCACACCGTCGACGACCTTGGTCTGAAACCCCTCTTCGGCGAACTTGATCCACAACGATGTGGAATCGCGCGAGCGGGAACGCAGCACTCCCAGCTCCGACATGCCGTAGGTCTGTACCAGCGCGGCGTTCGGGAAAACCTCGTGCAAGCGTGCGAGCGTGCTGGCCGGCATCGGTTCGGTACCGTAGGCGATCACCTTGAGCGACGACAAGTCGCGCTCTGCCCACAGGCCTGAGATCAGCAGCAGATTGAGAAACGTGGGCGAGGTGGGCAATGTGTGCACGCGATGCCGCTCGATGGCCTTGGCGACCTGCTCCGGCGTGCGCTCTGCGACGGTCACCATGCAACCGCCACTGCCGAAGGTACTGAGCATGGTGTCGACGCCCCCGATGTGATCGAAGAGCAAAAAGGTGAGCGTCGTCTTGCTCTGACGCCTCTGGCGAAACTTCTCCAGGATGGATGAAAGATCATGCAAGATGGCTTTCGGCGAGCCCGTGGAGCCGGAAGAGAAGATCACGAGACCCGGGTGGCCGCGCTCGACCAGCTTGAGCGTGAGCGGATTGGCGGCGCGATTGGGCAGCTCGCGTAGCGAGGGCTCCCCGGACTCGCTCAGCTCGACCAGCAGCGAAACCTCGGCGATGGCTAGGAATGCGTCGCGGTGGGCCCGCATCAGGGGCGTGAGCGGTACGACCACACCGCCCAGACCCATGACAGCCAGAAAGGCCGCACACGCTCGAGCTCCGAATGCGCCTTCGATGGCGACCACCACACCAGGCCCAACGCCGCGTTGACCCAGTCGCTCGCTCCATTCTTGCGTGCGCCGGCGCAGGTCGGCGTAGCTAGTGGCGTGTTCGTTGGCAACGATCGCCGGCTGGTCTCCCCATTCCGCGAGGCGGGAAAGGAACCAATCGGCCTTCATTGCGCAACGCTGGTCAGGTGACGCCGCCCAGATAAATGACCTGGCCGGTGATGTTGTCGCTCGCGGGTGCGATGAAGAAGTCGCACACGTTGGCGCAGTCTTGTGGCGAACCCAGCCGTTTGATGGCCAGGCTGTTGACCACGGCGTCCACCTTTTCCTTCGGCACGCCCTTGATCATGTCGGTCATGATCGGTGTTGCGCCAAACGAGTTGCAAGTGATGCCCCATTGCCCGAGCTCGAAGGCCAAGATACGCGTGAACGTGACCACGGCGCTCTTCGAGGCGGCATAGATTGCCTCGCCGGCCAGCGCGATGGGCGCCACAATCGTGGTAAAATTCACGATCCGACCGTGGCGACGGCGCATCATCACCTTGGCGACGTCACGGCATACGAGCATGGTGCCGGTGACATTGACTTGCAGCATGCGATCCGCCGTCTTGGCCGGCGTGAGCAGCACGTGGTTCATGCTGGCGATGGCCGCGTTGTTGAGGACCGCGTCGATGCGACCGTGCCGCTTGGCGATGGCTGCGACCATGCTGCGGACGGCCTTTTCGTCCGCCACGTCGACTTGGTGGTGCCGATAGTTCGGGTCCTCGAGATCCATCTCGCCGCGGCTACACCCCTCAACCAAGAAACCCTTGGCCAGGTAGTGTCCCACCAGATAGCGCCCAATGCCCTTGCGGGCGCCGGTGATCAACATCACGGGGCGATCGGGGGCTGTCATTGGGCTGACTCTTGTGCTGTGGCGGCGGCGGTGGAAACCACGTGATCCGCGAGCACGCCGAGCGTCCGAAACGGGCTGTTACGCTCGGACATGGCCTTGTCGTTGGCCAGTGTGACAGACAACGAGTGCACCTGCTCGACGCGCTGTTCCACCTCGACAATCAGTTGAACCACACCCAAGGAATCGAGCACGGCGTTGTCACCGACCAGAACGGTTCCCTCGTCGAGCGAAGCGGGCGGCTCGAGCCCAATCTGGACGAACACTTCGTTTAGGCTCTGGAGCACGATTTGGTAAGCGTCGTTGCGTGCAATCATGTGGTGTACTTCTCGGCGCTACGTACTTTGGCGCCATTTGGCAAGGGATATTTTACGCGATCCCGCGAGCAGCGTGTTGGGCGGGATGTCCTCCCGCACCACGACGTTAGCGCCGATAACCGAGCCCGCACCCACGGTCACGCCGGGCATGATCGTGGAGCGCGAGCCGAGCCAACAGCCGGCCTCGATGACGATCGGTTTCGCCCCGGTCACCTCACCGCGGTGACGAGCATGTTTCGGCTCCCGCACTCTCGTCAGAAACATGACTTCATGGCCCACGGAAACGTGCGGCGCCAGGGTGATGGGAGCGTCCAGCTCGAAGTAACAGCCGAAGTTGAGCCCACAGAGCTCACCAATCTTCAAGCGCGAGGCCACGTTGCCTGCTCCCGTCAGCGTGGGCATGCCCCAGAAGGCGACCGACGTGGCGATGTCGCAACCGGCCCCGCGAAGCCCCGCAAGGATAGCCTTGCAGCCGACGAAGGGCGGACAGCGGCGCATGAACAGCTCGACCAGGGTCAAGGGGACCATGGCACGACGACCCGTAGAGCCCGCTACGACCTCGGACACCATCGCTATACCTAGCCCGAACCCAGAGGAGCGTAAAGATGGAGACCCGTACCAGGCCTGACCGCGCCCCGAACCAGTGTTACGCTGCCACGAGCACAACCCCAATGGTAGTAAATACGCGTGCCCCTGGCCCCCACCAAGCCCTGACCTTGCCATGACTTTCGCGATTTCACGGCGGACGAGCTGCGTGGCCGTGGCCGTGGCCGCGGCTGCGTGGCTCGGGTCATGCTCGCGCGAGGCGCCGCCAGCGTCGTGGTTGGAAGAGCAGCCGGCACGTGGCAGGGCCGCTAGCGACACTACCGAGTTGCCCCAGCGTACGGGAGCGGCGGGCCCGTTCACGAGCTGTGAAAGGACGCCACTGAACGAGCTGCTGCGGGTCGACCAGTTCGGTTATCTGCCCAGCGCGCAGAAGGTCGCGGTGCTGAGCGATCCGGTCGAGGGCTGGAACGCCCACGCTGGGCTGACTCCTGGCTCGACGTACGAGGTACGTTCGTGGACGGACGGAGCGCTCGTGTTCAGCGGCGCGCCCAAGCAATGGAACCGGGGCGCAGTAGAGCGCAGCTCCGGCGACCGCGGTTATTGGTTCGACTTCTCCAGCGTGGCGAGAGAGGGCTCGTACTGCATCGTCGACAAGGTGGGCGGCTTTCGCTCGCCGCGCTTCGGCATCGGCGCCCACGTGTACCGGCCGGTGCTGCGCGCTGCTTCGAAGGTGTTTTACTTTCAACGCGCCAACTTTCCGAAAGAGAAGCCGTACGCCTGCGTCGGCGACAAGTGCTGGTTGGCGAGCGCCGACTACGTCGGGCCAGGACAGGACCGTGACGCACGCAGCGTCAAGGAGCGAGCCAACGCCAAGACCGCACGCGACTTGTCGGGTGGTTGGTGGGACGCGGGGGATACGAACAAATACGTCACCTTCGTGCATCCGGTCGTGCACCAGCTGCTGACGGCCTACAGCGAGCGCTCCGCCGCGTTCGGCGACGACTTCGGCATTCCGGAATCTGGCAACGGCATTCCGGACATCCTGGACGAGCTGAAATACGAGCTCGACTGGATGCGGCGCATGCAGCCGACTGATCTGGGCGGCGGCGTGCTCCCAAAAGTCGGCAACGTGGATCACGGCGATCCGATCCCGGAAAAGTCGCGCTACCCGCGCTTCTACTATCCAGAACCTTGTTCGTCAGCGACCGTCGCCGCCGCAGGCATGTTCGCGCACGCCGCGTTGGTGATGCAGAACATCCCCCAGCTCAAAGACTACGCGGGCAACCTGCGCGAGCGGGCGCTGCGCGCTTGGAGCCATTTCCAGCAGCACCCGCGTAGCCCCGATTGTGACGACGGCAGCATCAAATCGGGCGACTCGGATCGCACACTGGTCGAGCAAGAGCAAGCCAGCATCGTGGCTGCAGTGTACCTTTTCGCGTTGACCGGCGACGATAGCTACTCGGACGCGGTCTCGGACGGTTTTCGCATCACGCGACCGATGCAGGAGGATCGCTGGTCGAGCTACGACCCGGAGCAGGGCGAGGCGCTCATCTTCTACACCACGCTAGCCAAGGCAGATGGCATCACGAAATCGGGAATCCTGGAGCGCAAGCTGGCGCAGGCGCGCAGCGTAGACATCTACGCTGCAGCCCCCGAAGCCGACCTGTATCGCGCCTACATGCGCGGCGACAGCTTTCACTGGGGTCACAACATGGTGAGGGCCAACGTCGGCAACACCAACTTCGACTTGGTACAGTACGGCTTGGTCAAGCCTGGCGAAGCGCCCGCCTTCGTAGAACGCGCCGCCGGGTTGTTGCACTCCTTCCATGGCGTCAATCCGCTGGGCATCGTGTACCTCACCAACATGTACGCTCAGGGCGCTACGCGCTCTGTCAACCAGATCTTCCACACCTGGTACCGGGACGGCGACCCGACGTACGACGACGCCCGGAGCTCCCGCCTCGGCCCTCCCCCCGGCTACGTACCCGGAGGTCCGAACAGTCAGTACTGCAAGGGGCAAGATCCGAGTCAGAACAAGTGCGCCAGCTCGCGCCTGCTGAAGCAGCCGGCACAGAAAGCCTATCTCGACTTCAATACCGGTTGGGATCCCAAGCAAGAGCACGACCGCTCGTGGGAAATCACCGAGCCTGGCGTGTACTATCAGGCGTCCTACGTGAAGCTGCTCTCCAAGTTCGTGCAGTAGCAGCTCAGCCGTAGAAGCGCGCGGCCAGTGCCACCACGGCCGCCAGCACCGCGCAGACCCAGCTGCGCCGGTCGGTCAGTGCGAACTTCACCGGGTCGTCCTGCATCTGTCCGCGGTGAGCCAAAAACCAGACGCGACTGATCCAATAGAGCAGGACCGGGACCAAGAACCAGAGCAGCGCGGGCGTGTGGTAGACGACCGCCACCGTACTGCTCTCCTGGATGTAGAGGCAGAACAAGAGCACGGCCATGTAGCCGGCGGTCGGGCCCATCGACGCCACCATCGCCTGGTCCTCCGTGAAGTAGCCGCGATGCATCAGCTGCCCGCCCTTACCGGACGTCTGACGCAGCTCGATGTAGCGCTTGGCAAAGGCCAGGCTGGAGAACATGAATAGCGAGAACGCCAGCAGCCAAGCGCTGATTACCGTGTCAGTCGCAATGCCACCGGACAGGACGCGATGCGTGTACAGCCCTGCCAGCACGACCACGTCCAGCATCAACTTGCTCTTCAGCACCAGCGAATACGCCATCGTCGTGATGAAGTAGGCGCCGAGCATGCCGCTGAAGGACAGCGGCAACGCCAATAGCGCGATCATGAAACTTGCGCCGAGGAGCGCCAGGAAGAGCGGTGGTCCGAGCACGGCCGGCAGCGCGCCGGATGCGAATGGCCGGCGATGTTTGGTGCGGTGCGCGCGGTCGGCGTCGATGTCGATCAAATCGTTGAAGACGTAGCCGGACGACGCGCACAGACTGAATGCCAGCGCGGCCAGCAGCGCCGCTGCCACTTTGTGTGGGGATGGGATGCCTGGCGCCAGCAGAAGCGGCACCACGACCAGCGCGTTTTTCGACCATTGGTGCACGCGCAGCACCTTGATGGCAGCGCGCAGCCGCGACGGCCTGCCGGAGGCGACCGTGACCTTATCACCGAAACGGCGGGCTGAGGCCGCCGCCGAACCGCTTGCTCCGATCAGGACGCTATGGCGAGCCGCGCCGAGCAGCGGCGCCTCGGCGGCCGCATGGCCCACGTAGTCGAAGCCCGCGTCGCCGAAGCGCGCGGTCAACGCGGCCCGTTGTTGTTCGTGGTCCCACGCCTCGTCTGCCACGATCTCGTCGAACAGGCCGAGGTGCTCGCTTACTCCGTGAGCGAGCTCGGCATCGAGATTCGACGTGAGAACCAGCGACCGACCCTTGGCCTTGGTGTCGCGTAGCGCCTCCACCAACTCGCTGCGGTAGGGCAAGCCCCGAGCGTCGACCGAGCTGCGTGCCAACACCGCAGCCTTGAGCCGAGAGCGGCCGCCCAGGAAATAGAACGGCAGCACGAACATCAACAGGGGGCGCTTGCGGAGTAACGAGAGCGCATGCTCGGACCAGATTTCGGTGCGAAGTAGCGCGCCGTGCAGCGCGACGCACAGCGGAAGCTTGAGCGCAGAGTCGTCGCTGAGCACACTCAACGGCTCGGGGGTGCTGGTCGTTACCATAACGCTGGCGGGACCTTAGCCGGACCCTGCATCCGAGAACAGATGAGCCCTATCCCTCATGGCGCGCCCGCCCCGGGCCGGGGTTAGGGCGGCTGGTGTGAAAACACCAGCTGTCCAAATCGGCGGAGCCGCCGCGTGGAGGGGAGGCTCAAGAAGCTTTGCTTCTTGAGGGGAGGAGGCGCGTGCCTCCTCCCCCAGGACAAGGACCCTAGGAGGCTGGGATTGAAAAACACCAGCCTCCTAGGGCTTCTTTTCCAGCTTGACCTCGACCACCGTGAATGAAAACGGCGTCAGCCGCAGCGAAACGCCCTGGTCGGTCGGCTGCAGTTGACCCGCCGTGAGCCCCTTGGCAGAGGCGTCGTAACTGAACCGTCGAGATGGGCCCGGTTTGGCGCAGCCCTCGAGCGTGATGTTGGCGCTGGCGTCGATGGTCTGTGACCGGTTGACCAAAACCATCACGATTTGCGTGGCGTCCGCATCGCGGGAAGCGAAGAGCGAGACGTGCTCGCCCTCCACGACCGGCACCGAAACATCCTGGAAGCGCGCCCCCTTACCGTCGAAGTTGCGAAAGGCACGAAATGCCCAATAGTTGGGCGCGCCCTCCTTCAAAGGGCCCCAGAAGAAGGCCGAATCGAGCCCGTGCTGGCCGAAGCGCCCCAGTGCTTCCGCCGTGGCCACCCCGCCGCTGATGTGATCGTCGGCGCCAAAGCTCCACTCACCGAGCATCACCTTGAGACCTGGGTAGCTCTCGCGCACCCATTCCTTCATGCGCGGGATGAGCCTGATGCTCTCGCTGATCCACGATTCGTCGCTGTAGGTGGGATCCCACAACGCCCGCGTGGAACGAACGCGCAGATCCGATGCCTCGGAGTCCGTCTTGGCGCTGCCGCCAAAGATACCGTCGGCGGCCGGATAGAAATGCACGTCCAGCACGTCCAGCAGCCGCTGGCGCGTGGCGCGCTCATGCTCGGCCAACTTTCTGAGATACCAGGGTACGAGCGCGACGTCGCCGTGCGCCTTGCGATCCGGTTGACTCTTATCCGGCGTTTCGCGATCGACGGCGGACATCTGATAACCGAGCCAGCCCCATTCGGCTGGACCGGCGATCAAACCGTCCGGGTCGGCGTTCCTGATGACCGTCGCGTAGTTGATGGTGCGCTGCAGGAGCTCGTCGTACCCGAGCGGCTTGGGCCAGACATCACGATGCGTGACGTTCCACAGCGACGGTTCATTATCCAGAATGTAGACTTGCACGCCGCGAGGTCCGCGCGCCTTGTCGCGGGCGACGAGGCGCGCGATCCACTTCTCGATGAGCTCTGGCGGAGCCGCAACGCTGGTGAGCTCCGGGCTCCGGGGCGCGAGCGGCTTGCCGTCGCGGCCCACCCCGTTGCCCGCCTCGTTCTTGTAAGGATCATGCTTTTCTTGCTCGCCGAAGAGGGCGCGCGGAAAACCGAGCGACGAAGCATCTTTGGCGACCCAGCCGAGCATGGGCACGACGAGCGCCAGCTTCTGCTTCGCCGCGGCATGACCATCCACGACCTCGAACATCGTCACCTTCTGCGAGGTGTTTTCGAAAAACCAATCGTGCCCCGTATTCCAGGTACCCAGCTCCCAGTTGGAGCGCGACAGCGGATTACCTCCGATGCGCTTTGCGCTTTGACCGCTGTTCCAATCGTCCGTCGAGCCGCCATAGACCAGCTCGCTGATCGGTTGACCCGGCCGATTGCACAGCACGCGCAGCGCCACCTGCTGCTCACCCGGCACCGCGGCGTTGGCCGAGGCAGTGCCCCTGGTCAGCACGATGTCATCGAGCAGCACCCAGTCCCGGCCGACGGAGCCGTACGCCCCGATCATCACGCGATCGAAGGGCCGCCGCTTGGGATTGAGCTCTTGCCAGTCGATGAGTACCTCGGCCCAGCCGTCCTTGCCGGGGACGACGTGCCGGGCTTCGACGCGCACGTTCGGAAAGTCCGCTTCGGCAACGCCCGCACCCTTGAGCGATACCTGGATGAAGTCACCCCACGCCGGCGGTGCCTTGAGGTTGAAGACGAGCGCACCGAAGGGCTGCGTCAGCCGCTTGGTGTGAAGCAGAATGCCCCCGTAGCCCTCGAAGACGACTTTCGCGGGGCCGTTGCCGAGCTCATGGGGGCCCCAGCCCCAATCCTCCCAGCCCTGACCGAGCGCGCCGTCGTAGATCACTTGTTCTACCTCGAGCTTTTGGGGCTTCCGGGGCCCGAGCTCCTGCGGGGTTTCGGCCCGATGTGCGCGGCGGCCTCGACTCATGACGAACAAGCCACCGAGCACCAGCAGCACCAAGCCCACTGCGATGCTGACGCGGGCTTTCAAGCGTGGTCCTCTCGGCATTGCGATTTTCGCCCTGACTTCAACTTCCGTCCCGCGTTCGGCCGGGTGGCCGCCGGAGGGGGGAATCGCGGTAGTCGTCAGACCTCGCGCGTCGCTATACTTACACGACGCCACTCGCCTCGCCCACATGCCAGATCCGAAACCCAGATCGACCTCGAGCCGTTTCGACATGGCCGAAGCGCAGCGCGAATTCTCGGAGCAAGGCTACGTGATGCTGCCGGGCCTGATCTCGCAACCGGAGCTAAGGCGAGTGGCAAACCAGTTGGCCCAGGAATTTGACGGCTGGAATGCGCGCAAAGACCGCTTCCAGGGCGGGGGCCTGATGAGCGGGCATCTCAATTGCTATCCGGGTAGGCTGGCGAGCGGCGTCGTCAAAGAGCTGCGCGAAGCCGGCGTCTTCGAGCTGACCCAGAGCTTACTGCCGACCGATCCGAAGGCCTTTCGCCTCGGCTGCAACTTCAATCTGCCGGGCAGCGTGCCGCAGCACTGGCACGTCGACGGTGCCTTCCTCCAGCAGTTCCTGATCGTCAACGTGGCCGTGGTGGACACGAACCTGACCAATGGTGCCATCGCGGTGGTTCCAGAGACCCACAAGCGTTTCTACAAGTACTGGGAGTTTGCTGCGGGACGCGTAGCCCGCCGCAGCAAGCGGCTGAGCGCGCAGCAAGGTGACGTGCTGATCCGCCCATCCACGCTCTGGCACCGCGGAATGCCCAATCACTCGTCCACCGCCCGCCCTATGCTGGCGATCACCCTGGGTGAGCAAGGCGTTTCCAACGAGGATCCGTTCGCCTATGCCGACGGCCGCGTGGAGTTTCAAATGAACTGGTTCCCTCCCAACCTGGTGGGACGGTTGCGCGAGCGCACCACGATCGCCCTACCCGTTGCTTATTCGGCCTATCGTTTCGCGCGCTCACTGTTCGGCAACAAGGGCTACGCGGCGTTCTGATGGAAGAGGAAGAAGAGAGTAGCGAAGAGAGCAGCGGTGGCGGCGGCATCAACGCCGAGACCATTCGTAGCTACCTGGCCTTCTTGGGCCGCGCGTTGCGCTCGCGCAAGGCGCTCATCGGCACGATCGCGATCAGCGGGCTGGCGCTCACGCTGCTTGCCGCGCGATTTCTGCCGAAGACTTACAGCTGCACCACCGTAATGATGACGGTGGAAAACGCCGTGCTCGACGGCGCGCGTGGTCCGAACTCCCTGGCGGGTGCCGAGGGTTTGATCATGCGGCACGAGAATCTCGAGGCCCTGATCAGGGAGACTCAGCTCGTCAAGAAGTACCCGGTGCGGCGACCAGCCCTGCTCAAAGCCAAGGACCGCCTGATCGCCAGCCTGCTCGGTGAAATGGACGATCGCACGCTGACCGCGGTGCTGGTGGGCACGCTCGAGTCGAAGCTCAGCGTCTCGGTGGAGGACGACACGCTCGAGATCAAGGTCGAGTGGAGCGATCCGGGCACCGCGGCCGAGCTGGCCGAGGCAACCAAAGCAGGTTTCCTGCGCATCCGTCACAAGGCAGAGATCTCCGCGTTCCAGGAGAAGATGGCCATCTTGGACGAGCACGCTACCAAGCTGCGCGAGGAAATCGACGCGCTCGCGGCGCAACTCAAGGAGAGCCTACAGGCCAAGGCCGACGAGCTACGCCGCGAGAGCGGAAGCGGCGGCGCGACGGGTAAGACAGCTGCTGCGGCGGCGCCGCTAGTTCGCCGCCGGGTTGCGGTCACGGACGATGCGCTGCCGGACATGCGCGAGCGCCTGCTGAGCTCGAAAGACAAGCTGCGCAGCATGGAGGCCGAGCGCACCAATCGCCTGACCGCGGAGCGCATCAAGCTCGACGAGCTCAACGTGAAGTTCACGTCGAACCATCCAGAGGTCATCGCACAGCAAGAGCGCGTGGGCCTTGCCTCACAAGTGCCCGCCGAGCTGGCCATGCTGCGCCACGAAACGACGGACCTGGAGCGGCAAATCAAGCAGCGCGAAGCGATGGCCAAGACCGGCCAGAGCGTGCCGATGCGCGGCGGCGGCGGGAGCGTGGCCAGCGTGGCCCGCTCGGAGTCACTGCCCAGCGAGATCCTGGCGCTGCTCGACCGCGACGACGCGGATCCGGCCATCACCGCCCAGATGTCCGGCGCGGTCGTGCGCTACGGCTCGCTGCGCGACGAGGTGCGCGGTGCGAAGCTGGCGCTGGATACGGAACAGGCAGCCTTCAATCATCGCTATCAGGTGGTGATCCCGGTCGAAGCGCCCAGTAAGCCGGACAAGCCCAAGCTCCCGGTAGTGCTGGGCGCCGGCATTTTTCTGACGCTGCTGCTGTGCCTGGTGGTGCCAGTCCTGCTCGAGCTGCGTCGCGGCATCCTGGTCGAGCGCTGGCAGGTGTCGCACTTTCAACTGCCGGTGCTGGCGGAGCTGCGCCTGCCCAAGCGCAGCGACTCCTGAGCCAGCTACTTTTGGGCGGCGTCGAGTAGCGACTCCAACTGCTGCCTCGTTCGCGCACCGAGCAGGGCCACGCTCACGCCGGGAACACTGAGCGGATAACCGAGCGCCGTTTGCAAGAGTGAGCGCCCAGACTGCTCGGCCTCACGGCGCAGGTCCTCTAGCTGCGCCGCGCGGTATGCCTCTTCTTCGGGTGAGCTACAATTTGCCTTCAGGTCGATCTGGTCGGCAGGCTTGGCCAAAAGGCCGTTGCCCAGGCACTCGCGAGCGATGCCGCCGACTTGCCGCTGATGCGCCTGCGGGAACAGCTCTTGCGCGGCCTGGGTTTCCAGTAGGCTCAGCCGAAACTGCAGCGACGAGACACCGGCGAAACGCAGAGCCGACAAGCCCGCCTCGATGCTGTCCACGGCGATGCCGTAGTAGCGAACCTTACCCTTGCGCTTGAGCTCTTCGAGTGCTGCCTGCCACTCGCCGCGTTCGATGACCTCACGCGGCGGGCTGTGTAGCTGCAGGATGTCCAGGTAGTCGGTGCGCAGTCGGCGCAGGCTACCCTCCACCGCGCTCACCAGATATTTCCGGGAGAAATCCTGGGACAGGGCGCCTCTGCTGATGACCGGCAGGCGGTCGCGCCGAATCTTCAGATACTGGACGACCGGCCGAAGCAGGGGTTTCAGAAAGCCGGCGACGCGACGGCGCGCGGGAAGGCAATAGCCGGCCTTGCTGGCAATGACGATGCGACTGCGTTTGTCACGCAGGGCACGACCGATAAAGGCCTCACTTTCGCCCTGGCTGTACATGTCGGCCGTATCGTAAAACGTGATCCCGCGTTCGAATGCGAACGCCAGGAGGTCGAGGAAGCCCCGCACGTTGCTTTGAAACACACCACCAATACGCGCGCAACCCAACCCGTATTCGGACACTCGCAGGGACGTGTCGCCGAGGGCGCGTGACTCCATCACGCGCCAGTATGGCACAGCCGGCCCCGTGTGAAAGTGGATTGTCGCGCGACGAGGCGCTCGTCGCCGCGTCGAATCGATCTCGTCGTGCTCGTCGTGCTCGTCGTGCTCGTCGTGCTCCTTGTGCTCGGGCCCCAGCCCCAACACGACTCGTTGTGCGCTCGGGTCCCCGCCTCAACACGACCCGCGCGACGCGCCCTGTCGCACGTTCGTCGTCTGTGTAAGCGAAGGTCGCCGAACGAACCACCAGCAGTAAACGTGCTACGGTCCGCCCCCGTGTCCAGCGACAATCGCGTCGTCGTCATCGGCAGCGGCCCACCCGGGGCAACGGCCGCATTGTTCCTGGCGCGTGCGGGGCTGAGAGTGCTCGTGCTCGAAGCAGGGCTAGAGCTCGACGCGCGAGGTCTGACGTTTCGAGTCCAGGGCGTCACGCTCGCGAAACGCAAGCGTCCATTGCGCGAGCGAGACGGCGTGGCGCGCACGGGTGACCCGAGCGCACAGCTGTTCGAGGAGCTGGCGCCAGGTGGACTGTCGAATCACTGGAGTTGTGCCGTCCCGCGTTTCTCCGCGGAAGACTTCGCGGATGCGAGCAACGCGGGGCCCGAACAAACCTGGCCCGTCGGTTATGCAGAGCTCACGCCCTGGTACGACCGCGTCGAAGCGTTGCTGCAGATCGCGGGTTCGCGCGTCAGCAGCGAGCAGCTTCCGGCAGGCAATGCGCGGCGCGTGCGCGAGCTGGCCGACGATTGGGAGGGTGTCGCACGACGGGCGCGCGAGCGCGGTCGCAGCGTATTGGCGATGCCCTACGCATATGGGGCCGAGACGACGCTGACGCGCAGCGGCACACCCTTCAACTCCTACGTGCGGCTGCTCCAGCCCGAGCTGGCACGCGGCCGCTTAGAAATGCGCTTCGGCGCGCGTGTTTCACGATTGAAGTGGTCACCCGGCAAGCGCCGCGTCGAAGCAGTCGTGGTTCGGGATCGCACGAGCGGCCGCGAAGAGGAGGTTGCTTGCCGTGCAGTCGTGGTGGCGGGCGGAGCGCTGAACACCCCTCAAATACTACTGCAGTCCAAGAGCGCCGACTTCCCCAACGGCCTGGGCAACGAACGCGGGCTGGTGGGCCGCTACTTGCACGACCATCCGCTCGGCAAGGTCGTAGTCGACCTGGGTCGACCCATGGCCGTGCACCCGGCAAGCTACATGACGCGTCTCGAGTTGTCGCGCGCCAAGCTCCCGCTTTACGCGGCTGCATGCATGCAATGGTGTAGCGCCTCGGACCTTGCCAAGAGCGTGCTCCACGGGCATCCCAAGCGCCTGCGCACGCTCGGCTTCAGCGTGTTCGGAACGATGGCGCCGAGCCGCAACGACTACGTGGCGCTAAGCGACCAGCACCGAGCGGCTGATGGTGCTCCCGGTCTGGAGCTTCACATCCAGCACCCGCCCGAAGCCTTACCGGCGCTGGAGGAGGCTCGTGATCATCTGCTGGCGTGCCTGGCGGAAGCTGATTGGTCGCCACGCGTCAGCGTCTGGAAGGTCGAGCCTCCGGGCAATTCCAACCACTACGCCGGCTCTTGCCGCATGCATACTTCTTCCGACTTCGGTGTGCTGAACGCGTGGAGTCGTGTGCATTCCGTCGTCAACGTGATGGTCGCGGATTCCTCCGTATTCACCACCAATCCCGAGAAGAATCCGGTGCTCACTTCGATGACGCTGGCGGCTCGGGCGAGTGACCGCCTGGCGACAGAGCTCAGCTCCGGGGACTTGTAGTCGATGCGTATCCTGTTCGTCGCACCGTTTCTGCCGAGCCCACCACGCTTCGGGGGACAGCGTAGGCTCGACGGCTTGATGCGCAGCTTGGCCAAGAACCACGCGCTGACGGTCTTGGCGTTCAACGCCACCGACCCGTTCACACAGCTCTCGCTCGACGCCACACGCGAGTATTGCGACGAGGTGGTCACCTTTCCGGACATGGAGTTCTTGGACGGGCGCCGCAAGCGGCTATTGCAGGCGCGTTCGCTGCTCTCACCACATAGCTACGAACACCTATTGGTGACGCGTCGCTCGGAGTTTTCGGCCCGCCTACGCGCGTTCGTGGCGTCGGGTCGCTTCGACATCGTACAGATCGAGTTCTGCCAAATGGCGGCGCTGCGCTTCCCGCTCGACGGCAGCCGGCGCTACCGGCTGGCGCTCGACGAGCACAACATCGAGTACGACATCGTGAGGCGCACGGCTGGCGCCGAAGTCAGCGCTACGCGACGCGCCTATTCTTCCGTGAATTGGCGCAAGCTCAGGCGCGAGGAACGCGCTTCGTGGCGCTGGGTGGACGGCGTCAGCGTGACCTCCGAGCGCGACGCCAGCGTGCTACGCCAGGACGAGCCGCGCACCGCGCTCAGCGTGGTGCCCAACGGTGTCGACGTCGACGCCTTCCAGCCCGCCGCGACCACGTCGGAAGCCGAGAATCTGCTGTTCTTCGGTGCCATGAACTACTACCCGAACCAGGACGGCATCGGCTTCTTCGTCGAGCAGGTCCTGCCGCGTATCCTGGCGCGGCGCCCTCGGCTCAAGTTGTGGATCGTCGGACCCGGCTCTGACGCGCTGCAGCGCCTGCGCGGTCCCAACGTCGAGGTAACCGGATTCGTCGACGCGGTCGAACCATACATCGATCGCGCCTCCGCAGTGGTCGTGCCGCTGCGGATTGGCGGCGGCACCCGCCTGAAGATCGTGGAGGCCATGGCGAAGGCCAAGGCCATCGTATCGACACGCATCGGGGCGGAGGGCATCGATCTGGGGCATGACGAGCACGCGCTTTTGGCCGACACCCCCGAAGACTTCGCCGCTCAGGTCGAGCGAATTCTGACGGACGCTGCGCTGGCGAAGCGCTTGGGTGCAGCTGCGCGGGAGCTGGCGGTAGGCCGCTACAGCTGGCCGGCGCTCGCCCAAGGTTTGGAAGGTTTCTACGGGCAGCTGCTGGCCGCGCCGCCCAAGCCAGCGTGCTAGCCTCCGCCGGCCCAGCGATGTCGCCCCTGATCGCGCCAGTGTTCGCCCAGCTCATCACGGTGGGCGTCCAGGCCGGCAGTGAAGCACGTCACGTCAAGGCGCAGGACCG
>DATEDZ010000316.1:0-67329 GCA_035281385.1 Polyangiaceae bacterium | reverse complement strand
TCGCGACTATCGCGGGCTAGACCGCAACGCGCGCCGGCCTCGCCGGTTTGTTCTCGTGGGTGGCTGCTGCTCTCGCCGATCGTGATCTTTTCTTCCAAGACCTACATGCCTTGTCGGGCTGGGGCCCCTGCCCCAGCTAGCTTCTTGCCCCGCCGTTTTTTTGCCATGCGTTACTCACGCGCCCTCATCCCGACCCTGAAAGAGGCTCCGGCCGACGCCACCAGCGTGAGCCACGTGCTGCTGCTTCGTGCCGGCTTCGCGCGGAGGGTCGGGGCCGGCATCTACTCGTACCTGCCGCTCGGCCTGCGCGTCTTGCGCAAGATCGAGAGCATCGTGCGCGACGAGCTGGACCGCACCGGAGCGCTGGAGCTGCTCCTACCGGCGCTGCTTCCCGCCGAGTACTTCCAGGAGACGGGGCGCTGGGACGCCTACGGCGATGTGCTCTTGCGCCTGACCGACCGCAAGGGCGGTGACTACCACCTGGGCCCGACCCACGAAGAGATCATTACGGATCTGGCCCGGCGCGAGATCAAGAGCTACCGCGACTTGCCCCGAAACCTCTACCAGATCCAGACCAAGTTCCGCGATGAGCCGCGCCCGCGCGGAGGCCTGCTGCGAGGTCGTGAGTTCATCATGAAGGACGCCTACTCGTTCGATGCGGACGAGGTGCGTGCGCAGGAAAGCTACAGAGCCATGCGCGCAGCCTACCAGCGCATCTTCGATCGCCTGGGTCTCACCTACCGCATCGTGAGCGCGGACGGCGGCTCGATCGGCGGCTCGCGCAGCGAGGAATTCCAGGTCCTGGTGCAGAGCGGCGAGGACGAGCTGGCCGCCTGCCTGCAGTGTCCCTACGCCGCCAATCTGGAGGTCGCGACCAGCCCGCCCTACCCGCGCCGTGGCCCAGCGCTTTCCGAGCTCGCGCCGCGCGAAAAGGTGCACACGCCGGGCCACGGGGGCATCGCCGACGTGGCAGCGTTCTTGAAGCAGCCGGTCAGCAATTTCCTGAAGAGCCTGCTCTACATCACTGGCGAAGGCCCGAGCTCCGCGGTGATCATGGCCATCGTGCGTGGCGATCACGAGGTCAGTGAGGTCAAGCTGGCGCGAGCGCTGGGCGAAAGCGAAGTGCACCTGGCGAGCGCGGCGGACGTCGCGCGAGCTACCGGCGCCGCGCTCGGCTTCGCGGGTCCGGTCGGCTATAGCGGGAAGGTCATCGTCGACCGGGACGCCCAAAGCGTGGCAGACGGCATCACCGGCGCGAACGAGACGGACTACCACTTGCTGCACGTGGCTTACGGTCGCGATTTCGATGGTCCCGTCGCCGATATCCGCAGCGTGGTGGATGGCGATCTGTGCCCGGAGTGCGGAGCGTCGTTCAAGCTCTTCCGCGGCATCGAGGTGGGGCACATCTTCCTGCTCGGCACCAAGTACTCGAGCGCCATGAACGCCACCTATCTGGACGAAACCGGCACGCCGTGCCCGCTGGTCATGGGCTGTTACGGCATCGGCATCTCGCGACTGCTCGCGGCCCTCGTCGAGCAGCATCACGATCAGGACGGCATCGTGTTTCCGATGGCGGTGGCGCCGCTGCAGGTGCACGTTGTGCAAGTCGGCGTCGAGCCGGAGGTGCTCGCGGCCGTGGCCCGGCTCGAGGTCGAGCTCGAAGCGCTGGGGCTCGAAGTGCTGGTCGACGACCGAGACGAGCGGCCGGGCGTCAAGTTCAAGGACGCCGACTTGCTGGGGCTGCCGCTGCGCCTGACCGTCGGCAAGAGGGCGCTCGATAGCGGCGGCGCCGAGCTGAAACGGCGCGGCGCGCGCGACCGCAAGAGCTCGGAGATTCTGCCGCTGGACAGCGCGGCACGAAAAGTTTCGGAGCTGGTAAAGCAAGCGCTGCTCACCTCGACTGCCAGCGAGGCAGCATGAAGCAGAACAAAGACAAGGCGACGACCTCGACCGACGCGGTGCATGCCGGCATCGAGCGCGCGCGGGCTCATCACACACTGACGCCGTCGATCGCGCAGACCGCCACCTACACCTTCGAGAACACCAGCACCCTCGAACGCTACATGCGTGGTGAGGACCCGGATCCCGAACGCGAAGAGTACGGCCGCTACGGCAACCCCACCGTGCGGGAGCTGGAACGCCGCGTCGTCGCGCTGGAAGGCGCTGAGGACGCCGTGGCGTTTTCGAGCGGCATGGCCGCGACCAGCACCGCGCTGCTCGCGCTCTTGAAGGCGGGCGACCACATCGTGCTGTTTCAGGACTGCTACCGCCGCACGCGGCAGCTGGTCACCCAAACACTGCAACGTTTCGGCATCGAGCACACGCTGATCGAGCCCGGCAACCTGGCAGCGATGGAGGCGGCGATCCGCCCGCAAACTCGGCTGGTCGTCACCGAGTCACCGACCAATCCATTGAACTTCTGCGTGGACCTCGGCAAGTTGTCGAAGATCGTCAAGAGCAAGGGGCGCATCCGCACGCTGGTCGACTCGACTTTCGCGACGCCCATCAACTCAAAGCCCCTCGCCCTGGGCATCGATCTGGTCGTGCACAGCGCCACCAAGTACCTGTCGGGTCACAACGACGTGCTCGGTGGGGTCGTGGCCGGCCCCTCACATCTGATTTCGTTGCTGCGCGACACACGCGGCATCGTGGGCTCGGTGCTCGATCCCCATGCAGCGTTTCTGATCATGCGCGGCCTCAAAACGCTGGCGTTGCGCGTCGAGCGTCAGAATCACAGCGCGCTCGCGCTGGCGCAGGCGCTCGAACAGCATCCAAAAGTGGAACGGGTCTACTACCCCTGGCTCGAGAGCCACCCCTCCTTTCCGATCGCGTCCACCCAAATGCAGGGTGGCGGGGCGGTGGTCAGCTTCATCGTGCGCGGCGGACGAGCCGCCGCGTCACGCGTCGTCGACGCGGCCCGTATCCCTCAGATCGCCGCCTCACTCGGTGGGGTGGAGAGCCTGATCGAGCAGCCGGCCATCATGAGTTTTTTCGAGCTCGTTGACGAAGAGTTGGCGAAGATCGGCATCAATCCCGCATTGATACGGCTGTCGGTCGGCATCGAGGAAACGAGCGATTTGGTTGAGGATCTCACCGGCGCGCTCGACCGCGCCTGACGCACCGCGTGGTGGGGCTGTGACCCACCCAACCACTAGGCCAAGCCAGCGACTTACGTTGTCCTACATTGGGCTCGCGCCCGGCGCGGAGCCGAGGTAGCTTGGTTGGGTACGGGTTAACTGACGAGGGGCTCAATGGACGTGACGCATCGACTCAGAAGCTGGTTCTTGCGTGGAGTACTGGAGGCGCTTGAGCGTCATTACGGTGCTGCGTCGCTCGCCCTGCTCACGGAGAAGGTGCCGCGCCGGCTGCTGCCGCACGCGTCGCTGGATCGCCTGAAGGCCAGTGCCACGCTCGACGCCATCCTGCTCGACGATGGTGAGGAGCTGCTGCTCTTCATGGACAGCTTGCTGGGCGAGGGCAACGGCAAGGTGCTCGAAGCGGTGGGCTACGAGCTGGCGTCACGCGCGCTACATCAGGGCGGCGTCGCCAAGTTCGGAGATCTGCACGGCACGGTGGCGCGCCTGCAGGCCTTTCTGGATCACCCGTTCGTCGACACGCCCACCTTGTTCGAGCTCAAGCGCACGGATCTCGGCTTCACGCTGACGGTCGGCGTGATTGGCCGCCCGCGCGCCACACGCGTGCTCAGGCACTTGGCGGTCGGTGCGGTCACGGCGGCGGAGCGCTCAGCGCGCGGCAACACCAGCAACCTGAGGCTGAGCTCGGAGCTTTTGGCGGATCGCGCCACCTTGAGCGCAAAGTACGAGAAGACGATCCCCTCGCAGCGTGGTGAAAGCGAGCCACCGCCGACTTCGCTGCGCCGGCCCACCACGTCGCTGCGACCACCCTCGTTGAGTGAGGAGGTGGAGCGCATCCTGTCCTCGCACAAGGGGCAGGTGTCGGTTTCGCCTCGCACCACGCCGACGCCCAGCTCGTACCGCAGCTCGCAACCGGCAATCGAGCGCGCGTCCCAGCCGTCGCTGGAGAGTGTATCGCCGTCCAGCGAGCGCACGTCCGACGTGCAGCGCGTGGCGCGGCGTTCGTCGCAACCGAACATCGCCGATGAGCGCATCTCCAGCCCTCCCCCGGAGCTCAAGCGCAGCAAGGGCTGAGTGACGCGCGCTCTCGAGTACGGCGCAGCCATCCTGCTCGTCTCGTGCTCCGGTGCGAATCCGGCGCCCGTCGCGCCGTTGCCGCGCAGCTTTCCGGTTCGATCCGCCCCGAGCGCCAGCGCGCGACCGGCGGCTCGCCCGGCGCCACCGATCGCGCCGAGCACGAGCGCTCCCACCCCGCCCGCCGGCTTGCCGAAAGTGGTGTCGCAGGGCGACATCGGAAGCAGCGGTCCGGTCGAGCTCTTGGCCGCGTCGAGTAGCGGCGCCTGGGTGGCGCTGTGTCAGGGCGAGCCCCGCTCCGCCGTGCTCGTTTTGGGCTCCGGCAGCGGAGAACCGATCAGCGACTTTTACGCGCAAGACGCCACGGGGCGCCATGTCGTCGTGCGCTCGCCACAGGGCACGGTACTGCTGATCGACGCGGTAACCGGAGCACGCGTCGATCTGTCCGCGCTGGGCGTGGACGCGCGGCGCGCCCGCTCCGACTACGCGACTCACCGCTCGTTCAGCTTCTCCGGTGACGGCCAGCACCTGGCCTACTTGCGCAAGCAAGGCGTACAGAGCTCGGTGGTGCTGAGGCAGCTGGCGGACGGCCGCGAGCGCAGCTTCCCGGCAGGGCCCGGCGAGGTGTTCAAGCTGCAGCTGAGCGCCGATGCCCGCTTCATCAGCCTGGACGTGCTGCGAGACGACACCACCAAGAATGGCAAGCTGGACTGGCCGACGCCCGAAGAGCCGGCGAACAAACCCGCCTGCCAGCAGTCGCCCCTGCCCAAGCTGCGCAGCTTCGCGTACCAGGGTCGTGGCGATAGCCAGTCGCGCGCCGCGCTGTCGGTTGCGGACGGGACGCTGCGCGACGTCCCCGACCTGGTGACGCCGCTCGGCAATGCGCTACTGCTGCGGGAGAGCGACGGCAGCCTGCGCCTGGACGAAGGCGGCAAACGCTCCGCGCTCGCACCTTCGAGCTGCGCCGGACGCGTGCTGCACGCCGACTCGGATCGCGGGCTGGCCCTGGTGGCGTGCACGATTCCGAAAAAGACCGGCAAGCGCAACGTGTGGCTTTTCGGCGCCGGCTACGCCAAAGATCTGAAGAGCGAGCTCTACGAAACCAGCATCGATCGCGAAGCCGTGACGGGTGTGCGTTTGGTGCCGCTCTACCCGGGCAGCGAGGCGGCCTTGGTGGATCTCGAGCGGCGCGAGCTGTTGCCCTTGACGCCAGGCTCGCGCGTACTTTCGGTCAGCGGCGACAGCGCGCTGCTCTGGCGCGGCAAAGATCTCTTTCGCTACGACGCGCGCGCCAAGACCGAGTCGCGCGTCGCCCAAGGCGTGCTCAAAAATCCTGATCTGCTGCAGGTCAGCGGCGCGACGCTGCTCAGCCCCTTCGTGATCCTGAACGATGGCAGTCCCACGCTGCGCAGTCCGACCGAAAGGCCGCTGGCGCTGTCGGGTACGGGTCACGTGCTTGCGGGCAACCACGCGCCAGGCGCCAACGCCACTGCCCCCACGCCCGACGCGATCCAGGGCCCGCTGCACTGGCTCGATGCTAGGGTAGCCGCGCCCGATGGACCTCCTCGCTGATCTGGAATTTCGCGGCCAGCTCTATCAACAAACCGACGCTGACGGGTTGCGCAAGCACCTGGCCTCGCCCAGGCGCGTCTACGCTGGCTTCGATCCGACCTCGGACTCGCTCGGCATCGGCAACCTCGTGCCGATCATCACGCTGCGGCGCTTTCAGCTAGCCGGGCACACGCCGTTCGTGGTCATGGGCGGCGGCACCGGCATGATTGGCGATCCCTCGGGCAAATCGGCGGAGCGCCAGATCATGACGGCCGAGCAGGTCGCTCGCAACGTCGCGGGTCAGCGTGGGGTCTACGAGCGCGTCTTGAGCTTCGACGGCCCGAGTGGCGCCAAGCTCGTGAACAATCTGGATTGGCTCGGCCAGCTCGGGTTCATCGAAGCCCTACGCGATATCGGCAAGCACTTCTCGGTCAACATGATGATCCAGAAGGACAGCGTAAAAGAGCGGCTGAGTAACCGCGATCAGGGCATCAGCTACACCGAGTTTTCGTACATGCTGCTGCAAGCCTACGACTTTTCGTACCTGCTCGAGCACCACGATGTCACCATCCAGGCTGCCGGCTCGGACCAGTGGGGCAACATCGTGGCCGGCGTCGACCTGATCCGGCGCACGCAGCAGCGCGAGGCCTTCGGGCTCACTGTACCACTGATCACCAAGGCGGACGGGACCAAGTTCGGCAAGACCGAGACCAGCAACATCTGGCTCACCCCCGAGCGGACGTCGCCTTATGCGTTCCTTCAGTTTTGGCTGAACGCCGCCGACGCCGACATTCCGAAGTACCTGCGCACCTTCACGTTCTTCTCGCACGACGAGATCTTGCAGCTCGAGGCCGAGCACGCCCAAGACCCCGGACCGCGCGCCGCCCACAAGGCACTGGCCCAGCACATGACCGAGCTCGTCCACGGAGCGGAAGGCCTGGCGCAGGCCCAGAAAGCGACAGATGCGCTGTTCTCGGGCAACGTGAGCGAGCTGTCGCGGGCCAGCATCGCTGACCTGTTCGGCAGCGCTCCGTCCACTTCACTCCCCAGGCATCGATTGGCCGGCGAAGGCTACTCGGTCGTGGATCTGCTGGTCGATGGCGCGATCGTGAAGAGCAAGCGCGAGGCGCGGGAGTTTTTGGGCAACAGCGCGATCCTGATCAATGGCCGCACGCCGGGCCCGGACAGCCGCGTGCAGCCGGACTGGCTCCTGCACGGGGAGGTCTTGCTCATCCGTAGGGGCAAGAAAATGTGGCATGTCGCCCGCTTCGCCTGAGAGCAGCGAAGGAAAAATTCACCCCGGCGGGTAAAAACCTCGCGCTGCGTTAGACGTCCATTGTCCCATCCGGACACTAGAAATGCATGGGCAGACTGCCGTATCGGCTCTCGGTCTCGCCGTGTCGAATCGCGACGCTGGTGCCTTAGGCTCAGCATGCCGCGTCTTGCTCGAGTGCGTCGATCAGCCGGTGTAGCACGGCGCTATCGATTGAGACCGGTACCCGCACGGACCGACCCGAGCTGAGCGTGATCTCGACCACCTCCGCGCCGGACCTCCACGAAACGCGGGTGGAGAGGCCGATCTGGCGCGTCCTGCCAACCCGGCAGCATCCAGTCGATTGCGCCAGAAATATACGCGCTGCTGGGTGACGCCCGTCTGGCGCACGAACGCCGCCACCGATAGCCCAGACTTTTGCGTGCGCAGCGAGTACCGCCCGCGCGTCTTCTGCGCTCCAGCGTACCGGGCCACTGCTCGCATCTTCGCATCAGACGACCCTCGCCCGTACGCATGCCATCGCGCCGTGACGCTTAGCTACACGTCGTTGGTGGACGGCCTACGGAGGACGTGTTACTTTCTGCAGTTCCTATCGTCGCCATCCAGTACCCCGTCGCTATCCCGGTCGATGCCGATGCGTTGGCCGGAACCTGGAGGCACGCATGTTAGCGTCAATGCTTTGGTCTCGTGCCGCAGGAGCCTCCAGAGCTTGCGTGGGCTCAGAGGCTGGCCATGCCGTTCATCGCGCACGAAGGCACCATTTTTCCAGAAGAAACCTGCGTCTCGCCCGTCGATTCTTGCCTTGGCGACGAGGTCGCAGTCACCGACCGTGGCGCGCGCGATCATGAGCTCCGCTCGTGGCAGCGCGTCCGCTAGATTAGCTGATGTGATCGTCAACTGCTGTCCAACAATCGGACGCAGGTTGCTGTCGTATGCTAACAGGTAGGCAGCCAGCGCTCTGCGCACCTCGAAGCCTTCGGGATCGATGCCCGTTACTTCGTGGGTGGTTTCGTCGAACGTGAAGAACGGAATGCCGTGCGGATTCTTCGAGATGGTGTAGCCATCCTCGTTGATGGTGTCCCACGCGATCTTGAGGAAGACCATGCCGGAGATTTGGTGCTCGATTGAACCTGTCGCGCCATCGGGCTGGTAACCGTAGCCGCGCACCGCAGGTAGCGGCGGGTTCAGCTCTGGAAAGTTCGTTGATAGGCGGTTCTTGTCAGGTGATGAAGCGAACAGTCCGACCTTCTGGTAGGCGTTCCTGAAGTGCGCCACCTTAAAAATCTGGGTTAGATTCTCGAAGGAGAAGCGTCCCTCGCTTCCGAAGAAGCCGGGGTGGCTCGTTTGGCCGCGGTTTCCATCACGATCAAGGCGGTGGCAACCGTTACAGTTATGGAGTCGGTCGACCGGGAGCTCGTTGCCCTCCGCGTCCTGCTGAAAATACTTGGCGCGACCGGCTTCTTCCAGCGGGGTCAGGGAGTCGTCGAGGCTACGGATTGGATTTGGCGGGTAGGTAATTTCGAGCGCGAACGCGCGGAAGGCAGCCATGTCTTCGGGCGATAGCTGCGCCGAGCGACCGAGCAGACCTGGGAATGCAACGTTGAACGACTCGAATGCCGCGTTCTCGTCGAAGATACCGGTATCCGGTTGCGCCGAGACGACAGGATTGCCCGTGGCCGGATCCGTGAATGGCTCACCGTTCTGTTGGATAGCGCCATTACGATCTCCACGCCAGTGCATAGCTCCGTGATTCGCCAAGCCGCGTAGGCTCTGCGTCGTCATTGGCCCCTTGACGCTGCGAGATGACTCGAAGATGGGACCGATGATGGGAAAGCCGCCCACCAACGTCGAAGGGGGGAATGTGAACGTCACGTCTTCGGATTCCGCTGGTAGTGAGAGGGATATGGGGACGCCTCCCGGGTTGCCGAGATCCCATGCGATGCCATCGAAGTCGCCTCCGATGTGGCAGCTTGCGCACGCTTGGGTACCATTCGCCGACGATCGGGTAGCATCGTAAAGGAACGGACGACCCCGGGTTACAACGGCAGGCTCGGGATTGAACATCACGTAATGTGTCAGCTCATTGTTCGAGCGGATGTCGACAGTAGAGATGCCGTTATCGAATCGGGTGAGTACGTATGCTTTGCCTCTTCGTTCGTCTAGTACTACCCCCGACGGACCACCCGCCGACAGCCGAACTTCGTTTGCCAACGTTGGCGTAGCGTTGCCTTGCTCGAGCTCGGAAGTCTCATAAGTTGCCAGCTTGCCGGATCCTTGCGCGACCACGAACAACTTCTTGCCGTCGGACGACACCGTAAGGTCTTGTGGGAATGCCCTGCTCAGGCGCCCATTACCAGCCCCATCGACGACATGCGGGTTCAAGTTAGCATAGGTCATGCTGCCGGTCGACGGATCCAGCACGGTAATGCGGCTATCGACCGCCGTCCCTCGCACCGAAGTTACCGGAAGCTCGGGGTTGTGACCTTCGAAGCGAATGTCGTTGTGGGCCTCAGTGTTCGATATATAGACCTTGCCGTTGACCGGGTTCACCGCCATGTTGAACAGCGTGGTGCCAGCATGGGCGTATGCCCCCTCGGGCAAGGCGGCGGGCGGGTTCGCCATCGCGTCGATCGCGAAGACGTCGTAGTCGGGCAGGTTGGCCCGAATCCAGTCGTCGAAATTGGTCCCTTCGGCGTCAAACCAGTGTGATGCGCCGTCAGATCCGGCCTTGTACTTGACGATGAGTGAGGTGAGAGGCTGGCGCTGTCCCAAGAAGGTGATGAAGTTTGGGTTCTCGGGGTCCAGTCGATCGGCGTAGACGACAGAAGCGGCGTCGACAGATGCGATTGTGGTCTGATTTCCCGAGAAAAATGGGGCTGCATACACCCGGTGCCCGTCAGGCGTCACCGCCAGCGCGCGGGGTGTGTCACCGAAGACGGTGACCTTGGTGAGCCGTTCGCCACCCGGCGCGGACCCAAGGTTATTCGCGTCGAAGACCCAAATGTCCGCTCGGCCTACCGCTGGCGTGAAGAGCTCGGGATCGTCAGGCGAGTTTTGACCGCGATGCGCCGTTGTGACGAACGCACGAGTCTTGCCTGGTCCGGCGAATACGATGTCGCGTGGCTCGTCGCCAACCAGGAGGGTACGCACTACGCGGGCGGAGTACTTGGGGTGGCGCCGACCTTCACGCAATATCTCCATCACGCTGATTGAATCCGAAAGGTGGTTCACAACCCAAACTTCACGCGAACTGCGCACGGCAATAGCAATGGGCTCCAACCCGACAGAAACCGAGGATACGTGCTCGAGTCCGTCTCGACGAATCTCGAAGATCTCCAGACGGTTGTCTGGCGTATTTGCTGCGAACAGGAGTTCGCCGTCAGGCGAGAGGGCAAGCGGACGGACCTGCAATGTTTCGAACAGTGTGTATGCGCCTGCCTTCGCTACCAGCTGGCTCGCTTGTTCGCCCGGTGCTTCGGGCTTCTCCGCGCTGCACGATGGGCCACCAATAAGTGCGAGCAATGCCGCGCTCGCGCACCCCAAATGAAATTTTCTCATGGTCACTCCAGTCTTGTTTTTGAGAACTGTGATTTCGTCGTCTCACACCCGATGGACATCACGTCCAACGAGAACCCGCGTTAGCCCAACGCCAACGCTCGCCATAGCTCTTGCTGGGCCATGGCGGGTCGCGCGAGCGTCAGCTCCAAAGTCGTCATGTATTGGTTTGCGAACTCGTGAGCGAGCGTGGCTGCCGGCAAGCCTCGCTGAAAACCAAAGTAGACATTGAAGTGAGTCGTCTGTTTGACCACGGCCACGTGAATGTCAAGTGGTGTTGCGTCCAGCGTAGTCTGCAGGTCTTGCTCAGCCGCCTCCGGCCTCGCATCGCAGCCAGCCAACTCCAGTACCGCCGGCTCACTATATTGAAAGACCAGCATTGGATCGCGCTTCATATCCTTCAATAGACGCGGGAATGAAGTGGACCCGTCGCTCAGGTTGAGCACGTCCGCTCCTGCAATGTCACTTCCGGAGAATCCCAGCAAAGATAACCCAAGGTTTTCGACGAGCAGGAGGAATGGCACCGCCTGGTGCCGTGCTGCCTGCAGGCATGTTGAGCGGACGGCGAGAACCGCATCGCCGAATGATGCGCTTCTCGGTAATGCAGTGCGAAGCAGCACGGTGTTCGCCAAGTAGCCCAGTATCTCGTCTGCCTCAGAATGGAGGCGATTGCTCATCTGCGTGGCAATCGTGACGTCCTCTTGATCGTGTTTCGTGGCGAGTAGGAACTTCAGCGCCGCGAGTGTGACCATGAATGGTGTGGCTCGATGGGCACGGCAGAACTCCTTCAGTCGATCGCTCGCCGTGGACGACAAGGAGCGCCGCAGGTTCGCCCCGCAACCCTCACCCTTTTGTCGCGTCGGCAGCAGCGGGAGAGGACGGATTCCCGTGAGCCTTTCTGCCCAGAATTTTAGTCCAGCGTCGAAGTCGCCCTGCTTCTCGGCAACCGCTTCCCAGAGCTGGAAATCAGAATGCTGACGCGCACGCGGCAACTGTGCGTCGCCGCCTAAGAAGCCCTCGTAGGCGCGTGAGACGTCCTTCAACAAAATGTCGATCGACCAGCCATCCGCCACGAGATGGTGAACGCAGATCGCCACGAGATGTTCTTGCTCGCTAATTCTGACAACCAAAACCCGAAGAGGATGCTGTTGCGCGAGATCGAGCGGCTCGTCGTAGACGGTCTGGACCGCGCTTGCGCCTTCCGCACGCGGGCTGTTGCTATTGCTGACGTCCAGGTACCGGATCGCGTTCTCCTGCAGCTCTGAGTCGACGACGAGCCGTGCCGCTCCTGAGCTGCGGCGAAGCAGCCGCGAGCGCAGGCTGCCGTGGCGTTTGGCTGTCAGCCGGATCGCAGCTTGGAGTGCTGGAACCGACAACGGTCCTGTGACGCGATGGAGCGCTGGGATCACGAAGCCCTGGTGCGCGAAGAGCTCGGCGTCTTGGACCATCAACATCAGCCGCTGCGACGCGGACAGGTGATGACGCTTGGTGCGGTCTGAGGGCACCGCTTGGCCGACGGTGGGCAACATGGACGTGGACCTCAGATGCCGATGAAAGCCCGAGCTTGAGCTTTCCAGCTGGGGGAATTTTCACCGAGCCGATACTCGGTCCCCACGACATCGGGATCCGCGTAGGTGCCGAACATCCTGTCCCATATCGAAAAGACGAAGCCGAAGTTGCGATCACGGAGGCGCGGCTCGCTGGCGTGGTGAATTCGGTGGATGCGCGGCGATACGAGCACTGCCTCGATCCATCGTGGCGCCAGATTCGTGTTCGAGTGAGTCCAGTGGTTGTGAAGGAGATTGAAAACTATGCCGAAGCCAAGCCAGAACGTTGTTGCGGGCACCAGGTCGGCGCCGAGCAAATGAAGGATGGCCGCCGGAATCCCAAAAAGAAAGATGCCGTGAAGCACCGTTCCGCGACTGCCAGAGAGCCAGTAGAGAACGTCGGGCATGTGGTGCCAGCGATGGACCTGCCAGACAGCAGGCAAGTGGATCACTCGGTGCATCCAGTACGCGAGAAAATCAGCGGCGACGAAAATGAGGCCGCCAGCTAGCAACGGATGAATTTGGGGAAGGACCTCGGCTTGCAGCAGATGGTCGCGCAGCAACTTTCGAAACGCTTCCTCGCCAAAAGGCAAACCGAACAACGCTGCGGCCGCCACCAGATCGCCGATGATTTGCGGGCGGCGCTCATACTTTCGGGCTGGCCACTTCCACTCGAGAACGATGAAAGCTAGGCCCACGACGTAATAGAGCACCATGGGTATCAGTAGCGCTGCTGTCATTGCTCAACCTCACTGCAAACGAGTTTCAGTCCAGAGATGAGGGAAAGGCGCGGAGCTTGCGCGCGATCCATTTGATAGAAGACGTGAGAGCGAAGGGGATGCCCGGGAGGTAGTTTGGGATGCTCGAAGTCGAAGCTGGTGTCGTGCTCCATGCCGAGTCGTCCAAACACGGCGAGCGAGCGCTGATTGCGCGGCACAGTGAATCCCACGATTCGTTCGAGGTGCAGCTGCTGGAATCCGAAGCGCATTACCTGACGAGCTGCTTCCGTAGCGTAGCCGTGCCCCCAATTCGCTCGTGCCAGCCGCCAAGCGATCTCGACTGCCGGGGCAAAGGCCACGTCGAGGTCTACGTGCTTCAACCCGACGGCACCCACGGCAGTATCCGCGGCTCTTAGGACCGCGATCCAGGTCCCGAAACCATGCTCCGCGAAGTGTTGGATCATGCGCTCAAGCTGTCGACGCGTATCGTCCTCACTCATGAGGCCCGGCATGAACTCCATGACGATCGGGTCCTGGTTCATGCCGAGCAAGAAATCCAGATCACCTACCATGGGAGGTCGGAGGATGAGCCGTTCCGTTTCGAGTAGAGGACCTGCGTTGTTCGAGATGAGGTTCGTCATTGCTAGCCAGCCAGGCCGTTTCCCTGCTGCATTGGATTTGGTGTCGCCAGCTCGGATACCGCCTGCTCAAGGTCGTACAGAAGTGCTTCTAGATCTTCGTGCCGGGCAAAGTAGCCTGCGCAGTGCGGTAAGATGCTTGGGCTTTCCACGGTCGTTGAGTGCTCGTCCGAGAAGTCCAAGTGAAAAGATCGTCGCTCGAAGGGGTAGGTCGGTAGGCGCGATCGCGTGAACCCGAGTGAGGGCCGGAGGCGATCCCACGCCAGCGAGTACCCAAGCAAGAACAGAGTTCCAGCCTGCTCGAGAAACGAGGTTCGCAGGTCGGGAGCCGTCGAGGGCGCGGACACGTACGCTGTGCCTGCGATCTCCAGCTGGTAGTTGCTCGCCAAATCCACCAGCAGATTGTAGCCCCGCCCTGCGAGCGCGCGTGCCGCGTGGATAGGGCACTTGTCACTCAGGTAGACCAGCTCCGGCATATGTTCCACTCTTCTCGAGAAGTGCTCCCGCGGGCATAGCCCGAGCGCTGCCTCCTCGGAGATGTGACCGCAAGCGCACGCGGCCGTTGCTTCCCCAGAGCCTTCGCCGACCACGCCGTTGGGAGCCATACCGACGCTTCGCCAAAGTGCGATGGTTGCAAGGTCTACGGCGACTCTCGTCGCATGGCGAACCGCCGGCTCCGCAAGTTGTCCTTCTTCCTCACTGAGGAGCGCAGACATCAAGTCCAGACCATGGGCACGCAACGCCAAGGCGGCGAGGCGATCCAAAGCGTTAGCGAACGGTGGCAGAGAGTCGTAGGCCGTCATTATGGATCGCGGCTGAACAGCTCCACCGCCGACGAGGATCGCAATGGATGCTGCACCCGTCGTGGCGCCCATCGAGTGGCGTAGCGACGGGAGAGGTCTGCCGGCTGCAAAGGACTCTAGATGCTCGGCGAGCTCGGTCGCGGAACTCGTGACTACCGCCAAGCGATGCGAGAAGCTGGCTCGGCCGGCGCATGCAGTAAACGCAAGCTGCGCGAACTCTCCCGGCGATGCAGCACGAGCCGCGATGGCGTGGCGCTGAGCGAGAACCACCAACGCAGAGTGAGACCGTGCCGAAAGGGTCCACAACTCCGGTCGGTCGGGCACGGTGGCCGTGACCGTCTCAGCCGCACTGCCTAGGACCACGTGGCAATTCGTGCCGCTCATTCCGAAGGAGCTCACGCCGGCATGTTGGCGGCCCTCTGGCCATGGAATGACAGTCGACGGGATTTCGAAGAGCCCCGGGGCCCAGTCAGCGAGTGGGTTCAGGACACTCAAATGAAGCTGGGGCGGTATTGAACCGTTCTCCAGCGAAAGCACCGTCTTGGAGAAGGAAAGGATGCCCGCGGCCGCCTCAAGATGACCGAAGTTCGTCTTGCACGAACCGAGGCGCAGCGGGCCGCCGCTGAGACTGTCACCGAAGACGGCCCTGAGCGCTGAAATTTCGACAGGATCACCGAGCTTCGTTCCGGTCCCGTGAGCTTCGACGTAGCCAATGTCGCCAGGTGTAATGTTGGCTCGTCGTAGTGCGTCTGCGATGACTTGGCGTTGGGCGTTGGGATTGGGTGCGGTAAGGCCGCTGCTGGCGCCATCGTGATTGACGGCCGAGCCCAAGATTTCTGCCATGACACGGTCGCAGTCACGACGAGCGTCAGTGGCCCGCTTGAGCAGCACCAATCCCGCTCCCTCGCCGGGTACGAAGCCATCTGCCTCTGCATCGAAGGCTCGGCAGCGGCCGCTGAAGGACAGCGCTCTAAGCTTCGAGCGCAAGACCAGGCTAGTCGGGCTCAGCAGCAGGTGCGCCCCTCCAGCCAGGGCCAGGTCACACTCATCGTTTCGTAGGCTCGACGCTGCCAGGTGCAACGCGACCAGCGAAGACGAGCAGGAGGTGTCGATCTGAACGGCGGGCCCAGTCGTACCGAGCACGTACGCTAGGCGACCCGCCGCCATGCTGCGGCTAGTCCCCGTACCAGAGTACACGTCCAGCGCGGCAGCATCGCCCAGCGTGAGCTGCGCGTAGTCGTCCGAGCTGAGGCCGACGAATACGCCCAAGCGTAGCCCCTTCAGCGAGCGAGGGTCGTAGCCCGCATGCTCGATTGCCTCCCACCCGAGCTCAAGTAGGAGGCGCTGTTGCGGGTCCACGCGAACAGCCTCGCGGGGCGACATCGAAAAGAAAGCTGCGTCGAAGCTCAGGACGTCGTCGAGAAATGCGCCATGGCGACAGTAGCTCTTCCCGTCGACCGTGGGGTCCGCGCTGTAATGCATCGCTAAAGGCCAGCGCGCGGAGGGCACTTCCGATACCGCGTCCAGACCTGTGCGGAAGGCTTCCCACAACTGTCCAGTCGTGGCGATGCCGGTAGGGTAGCGACAGGCCATTCCAACGACGGCAATAGGTTCCCGCACGAGGCGCTCGAGCTCATCGTTTCGTTCCCGAAGCCGACGTAGCTCGCCTAACGCATCTCGGAGGATGGCGCATGCATCTACGGCAATGTCATCGACGTTACTCACCGGTCCTCCTGCTCGAACGCGCCAGCTCCTGCTGCAATGTGCGGAGTAGCTGGCCCTCGGTGGTTGCCACTGCCAAGTCGACTAGGTGCTGGTCGAGCTCTCCTGGCGGCGCCTGCACGGTGCTTACCAGGGGCGTCCCTCGGGTATCACGAGCGAGCAGCCCGAGCAGGTGATCGCGCACGTGCGCGACGGTAGGGAACTCGTAAATTAGAGTCGCGGGCAAGCGAACGTCGAGGTCGGTCTCGATGAGTCGCTTCAGCTGCAGGCCCGCGAGGGATTCGAGTCCCAAATCGTGGAACGTGAGCGTCTCGTCGACAGGGGCTTGCGGCGCCCCCAGCACTCGGCGCACGGCGCTAACCACGTAATCGTGAAGAGCCTCCCGCTGCCGAGCAGGCGAGTGGCTTCGAATCGAAACGATTGGAGAGCGCTCTGCCCCAGGGCTCGACTCCGACCAAACGCGTTCTGCGAGCGCGCTGATAGGAATCGTTCGTTGTGTGCCCCACACCTCTGTTCGGGGGACTACAAGCATCTCGCCGATGCCCGCCGAAATCGCGAGCTCCAGCGCGTCGAGGGCGGCTTCCGATGACATGGCGCCTAGGCGCTGGTGCCGATCTGCATGTTTGGCCGCCATGCCGGAGTCAGCCCACGGCCCGTAGTGCAGACAGGTTGCCGGCAGTTTCAGTGCTCGGCGGCGAGCGAACATGGCTTGCAGTCCGGCATTCGCCGCTGAGTAGTTGGCTTGACCAGGGGATCCCAGCAGAGCAGCTGCTGACGATAGTGCGACGAAGAAGTCCAAAGGCTCGTCGATGGCGAGCTCGTGTAGATTGAGGCCGCCGAGGAGCTTGGGGCCTAGGACGTTCGTCAAAGAATCGGGCGTCTGCCGTGCAAAGATACGATCCTCCAGCCCGCCGGCTGCATGCACGATGCCTTTCAGTGATCCGCGGTGAGGTTCCAGCGCGCGACTGACTGCATCACGGTCCCTTACGTCCACAGGCAAGGCATCAATGATAGTGCCCGTGCTTGCAAGCAGTGCCAGCTTCGCGGCGGCTGCGTCGGTCGGGGGCCGGCGCGCTAGCAATATCAGGTTTCGTGCACCACGCTCTACGAACCTGGCCGCTATGGCCAAGCCGAGCGCTCCTAGGCCACCGGTGATCAGATACGTCGCTCCAGAGTCCAGATGCAGAGGATCGAAAGCGTTGGTGCTCTGTTCCGTGGCTACCAGCTGCCGAGGGTCGCCGTGCGCCAGAGAGACCTCCGGACAATGCGATGGACAGTCGAGCTCGATAGCAAGGTCTCTTACTGATGCCTCTGCATCGCGCAGAGAAATCTCGACGCATCTCCACTCGATCTCGGGGTGTTCGGCGCGCACGCTTCTAAGCAGACCCCATACCGCACCGACCGTCGCGCTGTGTCTCGCCGAGAGGCTCCGCACCTCGGGCGTGACGAACCAGCAGGTCGCGCTCGAACCCACGCGAAGCATAAGTTGCGCGAGCGCCTGCACGCCGAGGGCGGCTTCACCGACGTCTTCGAACCCATCCGTGTCGAGCGCACGCAGATCCAGGATGTCGGTCCAGTTCCTCCGCGCCAGGAGCTCGTCGGAGGGATGACCAATCGCTTCGACCAGGAAGCCGGAACGCCACAGCGCAGTCTGAAGGAGACGTCCCAAAGACGTGGGGCCCGTGACGAGCAACACTGATCGGGCTGCGACTCGCCTGCTGCTTTCTGCGCGTAGCACGGAGTTCGTCCCTATTGCGAAGCACTGAGGGAGCGTGCTCTCAGCACGAATTTCGTCGTCCAGCGGCGGCCGTGGCGGGATCCAGCAAGTTGTTCGCTCGAAGGCGTAAGGCGGTAGGGGCGTTCGTCGTCCGTGGGGCAGACCGAGCGCGTTCCACGCGATCGGCTGACCGGCGACGTACAGATCTGCTGCCGCCCGCATCAAGCCGGCCTGGCTACGATTCAGGCTGGGAATGACGGGGATGCGCTGCTCGATCACGTCTCTCGTTAGTGACGTCAATACTGAGCTGGGACCGAGCTCAACCAGGATGTCTGCGGACGCTCCGGCGGCTTGCACGGCGGTAGTGAAGTGAACGGGACGTCGGACTTGGTCAACCCAATAGCCGGCAGTTCCAATCGAGCTATCGTCGAGGCCCGATACGGTGGAAACGAGGCGCAGCTTCGGTTGACCTAGCGCAATCGACTCGACGAAGCGTGCAAACGCCTCCAGCATCGGATCCATCAGAGACGAGTGAAAAGCGTGAGTAACGGAGAGCCGAGAGTAAGATATCGCGGCGGACGTCAGGTATTCGCCGAGGCGGTCGAGATCTTCGACTGGACCCGAAACGACGGTATTGAGCGGTCCGTTGTAGCAAGCCACGACGAGCCCAGGAAACTCGACGAGACAAGCTTCAACGGCCTCTGGTTTAGCCAGCGCAGCGAGCATGCCTCCGCGCTTCGTGCAGCACTCATCCATGAGCGCACCACGCTCGACCGCCAGCGCTAGCGCGGAGCGCAAGTCGAGAACACCGGCAACGCACGCTGCTGCAATCTCACCGATGCTGTGTCCGAGCACAACGGTCGGCCTGACGCCGGCTGAGCTCCACACTTCGGCGAGACCGTATTGCAGGGCGAATAGTGCGGGCTGGACGATTGCAGCGCTTTTAAGCGAGTCGCCGTGGCCGGGCTCCAGAAGCAGCCTGCTCAGCGAGACGTGGCGGAGTGGACTTGTCGGTGAAAGGATCTTCGCCAGCGTGTCTTCGCAAGCATCGAGAGGTGATCGGAAGCTCGGCAGGCCCGCCAACGTTGCCGCGACTCCGCTCCGAAGATGCCCTTGGCCTGAAAAAAGGAAGGCGATGCGAGGTCTCTGCGTCAGGACGCGTCCGAGACGAATGGAATCTGAGGCCTCTAGAGCGATTCCCGCCTGCTTCATGAGCGACGGCACCTCCGACGGATGCTGCGGTAACATGACCAGACGATGTTCCAGCTCCGCTCGTCCCGAGCGAAGGCTCGAGCAGAGGTCATCGATTCTAGGGTGGTCTTCCGACTCGAGGAGCGCTGCAAGGTTCTCGGCATTGCGTCGCAGCGCCCCGACCGTCCGTCCTGAGATCGTCAGCACCTGGCTTGCGATCGACGGCGGCTCACGGCTAGCGATTTCAGCGGCTTGGAGGACCACGTGAACGTTCGTGCCACCTGCCCCTAGAGCGCTGACGCTGACGCAAGGTAGCTCGTCAGTGGCGCTATCGAACGGTCTGTTCTCGGCGCACACCTCGAACGGCGTACTGCCGATCTCTAGCGCTGGGTTGGGACGATCGAAGTTGAGCGTTCGTACCCAAGTACGGTGCCTGAGCATGAGCGCGGCCTTGATGAAGCTCGCGATTCCCGCCGCTGTGTCGAGATGGCCAATGTTGCCTTTGACGGAAGCAAGTAGGATTTCTTGCGGCGCGCGTGCACCCGAGTCGCGGAACGCTTCAGCTAGCGCGGCCACTTCGATGGGATCACCTAACCGAGTGCCGGTTCCGTGGGCCTCAATGTATCGGATGTGCCTCGAATGAACCTCCGCGGCTGTCATTGCCCGGCGAATCACCTGTGCCTGACCCGAAACGCTTGGAGCAAGGAAGCTGACTTTGTCTCTGCCGTCATTGTTCATGGCCGAACCTCGAACCACCGCGTAGACGAAGTCGCGATCGGCCCGAGCGTCTGCGAGGCGCTTGAGCAGCACCATGCCGGCTCCATTGCCGCCGACTGTCCCCATCGCCGCCGCGTCGAAAGGACGGCAGATTCCGTCAGGTGCCAGGAGGCTACCTTCTTCGAAGAGGTAACCCGCCTTGGGGGGCGCATGAATGGCCGCAGCGCCCGCGAGCGCCAGCTCGCATTCACCCGTGAGCAGCGCTTGACACGCCAGGTGAACAGCCGTGAGACCGCTCGAGCAAGCGGTCTGTACGTTGAGCGCGGGACCCCTCAAGTTCAGCTTGTAAGAAATCCGACTTGCGAGGTAGTCGTTGCAGTTTGCCACCGTGATCATCGGTGCGATCACGTCGGAGAGGCGTTCTCGGTTCGGCAGCAAGTTGTACGTCAAGTAGCTGTTCGAGAGTGACCCCGCGTACAGGCTCATCCCAGCCGCAGCGTAACAACCCACTCTGCCGTCGAAGCCGCTGCCGTACCCGCCTTCATCGAGCGCGCCGAACGCCAACTCGAGCAGCATGCGGTGTTGGGGGTCCGTCAACTCGGCTTCGCGCTGGCTCATTCCGAAGAGCTCAGCGTCGAATTTGTCGACGTCAGCGAGATAGCCGCTGCGTGGCACGTACCGTGGGTTTCGATACAGCGCCGCTGGCACGCCATGCGTACGAAGCTCTTCTTCTGAGTAGGTTTTGATGCAATCGCGACCTGCGACGAGGTTTCTCCAAAACGAGCTGATGTCGGGCGCTTCCGGGAAGCGCGCGGCCATGCCGATGATGGCGATGTCGAGCTCTCGCACGCCGCTCCCCATCGGTCTCACGCGCCGCGAGCTGCACGTAGTGCAGCGATGCCAGCGTTACGCTCGTCACGCCCATTCTGTAGCCCCACGAGCTCCCCGATCGGGGCTTGTTGGCCTGCCGATTCGGCAATGTGTCCAGCCAGCAATGCCAGCGTCGGGTACTTGAAGAAGGTCACCACAGGTAGCTCGAGACCGAGGCGCCGTTGGATTGCTTCCTGCATGCGCGGGATTACCAACGAGTGGCCGCCAAGATCGAAAAAGTTGTCGTCGCCCTCCACGTTGTCTAGCTCGAGAAGCTCTTTCCAAATTGCAGTGAGCTCGCCATCGAAGGATACCAGTGATGCATACGCTGCTGGTGTCCGTTGTCGTGCAATGGCGTCGTCAACCAACAATCGAGGGGTAACAGGACGGTTCAACGCGTCGCGGAGAGGGGCGCTCTCCAGCCACCTCTCCAGCTTCGGCACTGCGGCCGATCCACAACGAATCTCTACCTCGTCGCTTAGGACTGGAACATCGCAACGCTGAGCCACGATCGCGGCATGCTCACCGTCAAGACCGAGAAGGACGCGCGACGCCGGTTCGCCGAGCCGTGCTTGAAGCGCGAGCAGCGCTGTTTCGACGTCGAGCGTTTGGAGCCCGCGCGCAGCGGCAGCCTCGTCGCTCTTGTAACGGCGCGACAGGCCAATGCCGCGCCATGAGCTGAACCCAAGGGTGAAGTTCTGCACGCGCGAGGTTGCGCGCTGCCAGTCTCCAAACGAATCCAGGAGAGAGCACGCGCCCGCGTAGGCGGCGAATCCGGCGCCGCCGAAGAACCCCGTTACCGACGACAAGGACACCATGGTGCTCCCCGAGCGCTTGCAAAGGATGCTGTGCAGGCTGATCGCACCCAGGCACTTCGCACGGACGGCCGCTCGCAGGTGGGCGACCGTAATGTCGCTGATGGGTCCTGGTGCCAAATCGAGCGCGAGATGAAACGCCGCCCGCAGAGGGCGGCTGTGCTCGAGCTCCGCAGCCGCCACGATCACCTCCAGATCCGTCACTCGCGTGATGTCGACGGCTGCGTACGAAACGGGTCCTAGAGCCTCGAGCGCTTGAAGCCGTTCGATCGCTTCGGCAAAAGGACCATCGCGATGCGCGGCGAAAGTGGCGCGTTCGGGCAGGGACGTTCGGCCCACGATTAGCAGTCGCGCACGCTTCTCCTGCAGCAAGTGTCGAGCCACCTCAAAACCGACGCCGCCCAAACCACCTGTGATCAGAACGAGGTCGCCTTCGGTGTAGGGCAACGACTTGGGCTGCTCGCCCGGATCTGAAGCGCGTGAAAGGCGCATCACCCAACGCGCTCCACTGCGATAGGCTACGACGTCATCGACACCGGGCTGGGCGATCTCATCAATGAGAACGTCCGGAGCGAGGGCATCGAAATCGACGGCCCGGGCGTCAAGCCAGCGATATTCCGCGCGTGCCGTTTTCAGGAGACCGAACGCTGTTCCAACTGTGTAGTGCGGAACGTCGCCTGGCAGCACGACTTGCGCTGCCTCGGTCGCGAAGGTGACGGCGATTCGTTGCTTTTGCGGCACAAAGGCGTCAATGGTGTGCAACAAGTGGAGCAGGCTCTCTCCAGCCAGTCCGCAGTCGCGCTCGACCGCGGCGATCGCGCTCGATAGCTCTTGCGTGACATCAGCGCGCAGTGAGTGGCGTGGGGCACAGCAAAGTGTGTGAATCACGTGGTCGATGCCCCCAAGCCGTGCCCAAGTAGTCGCGATCAACCGTCGATAGTCCTCTGGATCCTCCGGGAGGAAATGCGCATCGCCATCCGAGGCGTGTATTGAAGCCGATGCCCCCGCCGCGGCGATAACGTAGCGGATACCCATAGCAGAGAGCGACCCTTCTAAGGCGGCGACCTGCTCCGGTTGGCACAGGACTAGAGCACGACGGTCACGCGGAGCTGGCGCGGGATCGCGATCTCGACGCCGAAACGTAGGTCGGAATACGCCGCAGGATCCCTCTTGTCGCCTCGTTGAGCTGCCCGTGATGAGAGGGCGGAGCTTCTCGAGGAGCGCTGCCCGCTGAATCTTGCCGATGGCGGTGCGCGGAACATCGTAAAACCCAACCGGAAGCACGCGAGACGGACAAACAGCAAGCCGCCGCAATACGTGATCGCGAATCGACTCGGGCAGGTCGGCTGGGGCGTCGCCTTGGGGCGTAAACGCTACCACAAGCCGGTCGGTCGGGTCGGTCGGCTCGCGAAATGCCATCGCTATGGCCGTGGCTGGCGCTACCTCAGAAAGCTCCTCGACGACGGCTTCCACCTCCGAGCAGCTCACGTTGAGACCGTTGATGATGATGACGTCCCTGTCTCGACCCGTGATGGTCAGCGCTCCGGCATCGATCACACCGCGGTCACCTGTCTTGAACCAACCATCCGTCGTGAAGGCTTGCGCCGTGGCCTCCGGCGCGCAGTGATAGCCACTGGTGACTGAAGCTCCTTTGACTTGCAGATGACCTTCGTCGCCGCAGCTGACTACGTCGCCAGAGTCGTCTACTACTCGGATGCTCGTGCCGGCTATGGGCGCGCCCACGCGGACGCGCTGCGCGTTCGGCGGTATGGAAGCGAACGCATGCTCATACGTCACACCTGAACAAGTTTCGGTCATGCCCCACGCGGGATGCATTGCGTCCGTCCGAAGCCCATGGGCCCGGAGCAAGCTCATGAAACGCTGGGCATGCCTTGCCACAATCGCTTCGCCACCGTTCAGGATGAAGCGCAAGCTGGACAAGTCCCATCTGCGATGACGGATGGCCGACTCCCGCGCCGCTACCAATGCGAACGCGAAGTTGGGTGCCCAAGTTATGGTCACGCGAAAACGTTCTATCCAATCAAGCCACCGCGTAGGGTCCGCAAGCACTGCGGGGAGAGGACCCTGCACTTGCTGACAGCCAAGAAAAACATCGTGCACGTGGAACATGAGCAAGCCGCCCACGTGGTCCAGCGGAAACCAGTTCAACGACACGTCTTCAGCGCCGAAGCCGTTGAAAAGCTTGCTCCCCGCGCAGCGGCTTAGAATCGCTCCATGGCTTTGACGAACCAGCCTTGGGGTCCCCGTGCTGCCCGACGTGAGGAGCAAGACCGCTAGGTCATCAGGGGCGGCGCGGTGAGGATGTTCGATCGGCGACGCCATCAAACTGGGTAAGTCCCACCCGCCAGCCGCACCTGTGATCACCGGTGGATCGCCTAGCAATGCACGAACCTTTGGCAGTTGATTGCGCGAGGGGGCCGATTCGAGGTCGGCAGGGATGCCGCAGGGGACCGGAACAGCGCCACATAGGACGCAGCCCCAGAAGGCTGGCAGAAAGTCACGAGCCTCACGAAGCTGCAGCACCACTACTTGTTGTGGCTCGACTCCACGGGCACGCAAACCTCCCGCAACTGACTGGGCTGCCTCCCACAGTTGATGGTAGGTGACGTTGTGCGCAGCTTCGTCGGCACCGACGAAACTGATGCCCTTGTCGAACCGCGCGGCTTGCTCGAGCAAATCGGTCAGGCACGTGCTGCCGGGAGCGATCTCCAATTGGCCACCATCGAGCACCGCAGGCTGGTCGTCGTGCTCGCACTTCGGAGCACGAGACGTTGCTGGTTGAAGCGAAGCGACCGCCGCTTCCGGCTGACCTGTGCACGCTAGCGCCCTGACGATGAAAGGAGTTCCCAGTTCGGACGAGAGGCGCTCCTGCTGCCGAAGGCACCACTCCTCTGGCGCGGCCAAAGCATGCGTGAGGGTGCGCAGAGCCGGCTCTCCTAGTGAGTCACGTCCCAGGGAACGGACCGGTAGACACAGGGCATTGTTCGGCAAAAGTGGCGAGATATCCCCTCCGTTTCCAGGAGACGCAGGAACGAAGAACGCGACGGGGTGACCCTCAACCTCGCAGCAGACCCAATCGGCGACACGTCGAGGGCTAGGGCCTGACAGGTGATCTCTATCTCTATCGACACTCATCGTTGACACCTCCAAGCGACATGCGGTCGCCGTGCCTTCCACAAGAGTGAGCGTGTTGCCCATGAAGCCTCTCCTTCGCTCCTTACGGAAGCGCCAGGCGATCTATACCCGAGCGGGTTCGGTGAGCGCAAGCGCTTTCGGCCTCGTGCTGTCGCGTTCGACTCTCGAACGTACTCTTGTCGCGAGTCATCGCATGCTACGCATCTTGCTTGTGCGCGTGTGAAACCTCATGCACGTGGCCGGGTGTGCGTGAATCTAACCCCTCACAAATTTTCTGCGCTCCGATGCGGCGCGTGATCGTAGCGATCTGCACCACGAGCGCGTGCTTGCTTGCAAATGACGGTGCGTGCGCTCGTAGCCACAATCGTGGGGATCGCGCATCGAGTTGTTCAGTGAGATTCCCAGCAATCGTCAGCAGAGCGCCAGTAGCTGAACGCTATTGTTCGCGTGCGACGGAATGTCAACGCGCTCCACGCCGCTGCGTGGTCGCAATCCATTTGCATACGCTGGAGGCGTGTGTTATTCGCTAACTCTCGAGCGTTACGGACGAAGTACCAGACCTTGCACTCGGGGTGTCAGATGGCGGGAGTATACTTCCTAACTGGTTGCACAGGGTTCATCGGGCACGAGCTGCTTCGACAGCTCGCCGCTTGGAAGATGGACCGCACCTACTGCCTGATTCGCGAACGGGAAGGCCGTCCAGCTGCGCTGCGGCTTCACCGAGCCCTTTCCAGAGCCGGAATCGAGAGTGATCAGCGCTTTGTCGCCGTTGCTGGGGACATCGAGTTGGCCAACCTCGGTCTCACCGCGTCGTGTCGCGCGGGGTTGGCGAGGGAAGTGACGTGCGTGATCCACGCAGCCGCTGACGTAAGATTTAATCAGTCAGTTGAAAGTATTGGTTCGACCAACGTCGGCGGTGCGAAGGCTGTCCTCGGTTTCGTCCGCGATTGCGTCAAAGAGAACAAGAGTTTCTCGCATCTGGCCTACGTGAGCACCGCCTTCGTTGCTGGTTGCAGGCTTGGCGTAGTGGATGCCGACGCCTTGGAGCATAACGCCGGGTTCAAGAACACCTATGAGGAGTCCAAGTACCTTGCGGAGCAGCTCGTGCGCCAGTCGATGGCCGATTTCCCGGTAGTGGTGGTGAGGCCATCTATCGTGTTGGGATCGGCGGATGCTGCGAACGTGCAGCCGCGGGACCTGCTCTACCCGTTGGTCGTTTCCTTCGCAAGCTGGCCCCTGCCCGTCATTGGTCAGGATCCGAATGTACGCGTCGACTTCGTCCCGGTGGACTTCGTGGCGCGCGCTCTGCTCTTCTTGGGCGAACGTTCAGAGAATCACGGTCGCACCTTCCATCTAGCTGCGGGCGTCGGAGACGATCTCTCGATTGCAGAGTGCACTGAAGTCGTCGCCAGAGGGTTGAACCGTCGAGTCATCTCGGTCCCGACTCCTATTTGGAACCGTTTCTTCTTGCCGTCGCTGGCGCGCATCGCCCCGAGCTTGGCCGCTGATGGGGGAGATGGGCTCGAGTTTTTTGGGCCATACCTCGACCAAGAGAACCCACAATTCTCGATGGCGGCCACCGACTTGGCCCTCGGCGGATCGGGTATTCGCCGCCCGAAGCTCACGCGGGTCTTGGAAAGCTCGGTCGCGCGCGCGGTCGCCGACTGCAAGTTGGCGCCAGCGGAGTCCAAGGGCTTCGCCGGTGCCCGCGCGGTATTGAGACCGCTCCAGCACGGGGCGGAACGTGTTGCCAACGCAATAAGGAGCAGCTGACATGGATCGCTACACCATCGATGACATTTGCGAGCAGGTTAAGATCGTCGTAAGGGAGAGTCTCGATGTACAAGAGGATGAGGTCCAACTCTCGTCGAATTTGGTTCGCGATTTAGACGGTGAATCGATCGACTTCCTGGACATCGTCTTTCGTCTCGAGCGTGCCTTCAGGATCAAGATCGAGCGGGGGCAGCTCGAGCGGACGCTCAGGGATCAGTTTCCTGAGCAGACCATCAAGCCGAATTCGGAACTCTCCCCGCAGTTGCGTGCTGCCTTGGCAGATCTGTTGCCAGAAGTGCCGCGGGAGCAGGTCGATGAAATCCGCAAGCTGAAGGAGATCACCAGCCTATTTACGGTCGCCACCTTCGTGCGATTCACTATTCGCACGCTGCTCAAGACACGCCCAGACACGCTGATTGAAGGGGAGCCAGCTCCGGGCTTCACGCCTGTCCAGCTCGGCCTAACGGGTTGAGTAGCATCGTGGCCGTTACAGTCATTGCACTGACCTACGCCTGCGAATTCGGTGACGAGCGAGGCTTATGGCTCGAACGCCTGCAAGTCAGCTGGAATCCCGAGGCGGGCACGTACATGCCGGCGCCAAGCATCCCGCGAAAAGCGCGCAAACAACTTTCGAGATGTGCTTTGTTTGCCATTGACGCTGCACAGCGCCTGGGAGGTTCCTTCGACCGAACCAATACGGCCGTCTTCTCGGCGTGCTCGACGGGGCGCGAAGTGGCACTGCCTTTCGTGTTCTCCGCTTCCGAAGCGATGCGGGCGGATGAGCGCCAGGCAGGGCTAACGGAGCAGGGGCTCGTCATGAAGCCTGGCGGGCATGTCGTGGACTACTTGCGGTACTCCACCGGTACGTTACCGGGTCATGTCGCCAAGTATGCCGGTCTACGAGGCCAGAATGCGTGCTTCTCGGGACGTTCAGCCTCCTTTTTCGCCCTCCGCAAAGCGGTGCTGACGCTCGAATCGGGGCGGTTGAGCTCCGCTGTCGTTGTGGGCGCTGAGAGCCTTGACGAAGCTCAGCTGGCGCGCGCCAAGCCCGGGACGTTGCCACGGGAGTTGGGAGTTGCTGTATCGCTAGGCCACAGTCGTTCTAGTAGGGGACACCAGTTGTCCCTCCGTTCGAGCGGAATCGGCCACGAGCCGCGTTATCGTCATTTCGAAGCAATCGGTGATTTGGCGCGGCTTGCCGCGGCCATCGAGAATTCGAAAGACGAGGCGCATGACCTGCCCATCGAGCTTCCAACCGGCCAGCGGTTTCGGTGGAGCTTGGACCGATGCGCCGCGTTGTGATCACCTCGGTAGGCGTCATGTCGGCAATCGGTCGCAGCTTTCGCGACTTTACCGCAGCTCTCCTCGCGGGTAGCAGCGGTGCGCGGTGGCTCAAGGACGGCTTGATTCAGGGCGACGCCGTCGGTGACGTACGTTTCGCCGCCTTCATCCCCGGCTTTCCGCTCGGGGCGCGAACAGGCGAGATAAATGGCTGGCATCGGTCGTTTCATTTCGCCGTGCACGCCATCAGGCAATTGGTCGAACGCGCACCCTTGGTCGGCGACTGTGGTCGACAGGTCGGATTGTGCAGCGGCGTCGGGATCGGGCAGTTGTTCCCGGAATCCCTCAGCTTGCCGAGCACCGAGCTCATCGCTTGGCGCGAAGCCATTGGCCGGCCCAATGGCTTCGACACGCCCTCGGCAATTCGCGCCCACGCTGACTCGAGCACGGTGGAGCTCGTGCGAAGATTCGATTTCGGCGGTTTGGCGCAGACTTTCATGGGTACGTGCTCGGCGGCTACGCACGCCTGTCTACAAGCCGTCGACGAGGTGCGCGATGGCGCGGAACTTTGTATCGGAGGTGGTCACGACAGTTTGATCAGCATGGCTGGTCTGCACTTCATGCACGGGTTGGGTACTCTGGCTAGCGAAGGAGCCCCCGAGGACGCGGTCAAGCCCTTCGATCTGAATCGAGATGGAACGATCGTCGGTGAGGGGGCTGCGTACTTCCTTTTCGAAGAGTACGAGCACGCGGTCCGTCGCCGCGCTCCGATATTCGCCGAAGTGTTGGGCGGCGCCGCCTCGCTTGACGGCTACCACGTAACGGCACCGGATCCAGGGTGCGAAGCCGGTATCCGTATGCTGCGCGATGCGATCGAATGCGCAGGCATCCGAGCTACCGATGTCGACTACGTGAACGCCCATGGCACCGGTACGGTGGCCAATGACGGCGTTGAGGCCCGTATCATCCGCGAAGGGTTGTCCGGCCACGACCCGCTGGTGAGCTCGAGCAAACCACAGGTCGGTCACCTGATCGGAGCGTGCGGAGCCATCGAGCTCGCTGCTTGCCTCAGCGCGCTGCGTGAGCAGCGCGTGCCTCCGAATCGCAACCTACGGAACCCTGACCCGGAGTGTCCGCTTCGCCTACCGATGGGGCCGGCCGCAGTAGCCGACATCGACGTCGTCCTCACGAATTCATTTGGTTTCGGAGGTCAGAACAGCTGCATGATTCTGCGGCGAGCGCAGGGGACCGCATGACGTCTGGCAAGCTGCCGCCACGAATCGCGGTGACGGGAGGCGCCGGCTACCTCGGTACGACGCTGGTGAATGCCCTGCTGGCAGAGACGTCCGTGGAGGCAGTCGTTGCCATAGATCTTGCACCGCAGCGCTCTGAGTCGGGGCGCGTCGTCTCCGTGAAGGGAGATGTGCGTCAATCACTCGCGGGGTTGTTGGCGGAGCACGACGTGCAAGCCATTGTCCACTTGGCGTACCCGATGCGCCACCAGCGCAGCTATGACGACATCAAGCCCTACGCCGAGGATGCCACCAACTACTTGCTCAACGCAGCGAGTTTTCTCGGTATCGGCCGCGTAGTTCTGTGCAGTAGCACCACCGTCTACGGTGCTACGCCGGGTGTTGAGCAGGTAGCGACGGAGACGACGCCGCGCTGTCCGAACGCAAACTACCTCTATGCGATCGGCAAAGATATCATGGAGCATACCGCTGAACGGCATCCTCGTTTCGGCAGCGGCGTCGTGGTGGTGCGACCTTGCACAGTCGTTGGACCCAGCGCAGATAGTTATCTCTTTCGGCGATTCTTCGGCACGGAAGTCGTCGTGCGCGATACTGACCCCGCGATTCAATTGCTGCACGAGCGTGACTTTGCTCACGCTATTCTTGCCGTCCTTCGAAGTGACGTGACCGGGCCACTCAACATAGCCCCGAAGGACTGGGTTCGGCGCGCTGAGCTGTTCAGGTTATTCCAGGTGAGACCCGCTGAGGTCACTCGGGAAGAGCTCTCCCGCAGAATGGCGACGCGCTGGCGCGATGCGCGCGAGGACATTCAGTCCGTGCAGCCAGAGATGATTGATCTGCTCAACTACAGTTGGCTGGCGGACCCGACGCGTTTGAACGATCTCGTCGGATTCACTCCTGCCCATAGCTCCCTCGATAGCCTACTCGAGTTGTTCAGGGGATTCCGAAGACGCTGGAAGCAGCAGGGCCCTGTGCCGGGAGCGGCGGGATGATGCCGGAACGCATCACGCTGCCGGAGGGGGCTTTCGATATTCCCGTGCGCTACGACGACGTAACGACGTACCTGGTCGTCCTGGCGCGACCGCTAGACAGCCTCCAGAACCTGCTGCCGACCTGGCTCCGTCCGCAACGTCTACTCGAACGTACTGGGGGCCTCGTACTTTACTTCGTCGACGCAACGTCTACGGGATTCGGTTCCTACAAAGAGATGGCCCTTGGCGTTCTGTGCCGGGATGAGGCCACGGCCAAGCAACCTTGGGGTGCGGACCTGGACTGGTGCCCGCCACCCATCTTTCCGATCTGGTTCGGCGTCAGCGCGCAGCTGCCGTTGGCCGCTGGCCGTCTCGTTTGGGGCTTTCCCAAAACGCTCGAGGCGACGAACATCGAACGGCATGAAACGAAGCTTCATTGCTCCGTTGGAAGCGCAGCCAGTGCGGGCTTAAAGTTTACCTGTCATCTGCCCCGAGATCTCGCGCCGCGAACGGTCGGGCTTCGTTCGCTGACCCTGGTGAGCGGGCAAATATGCCAGACGAGGGTGAGCGGTCCGACGCTGTTTGGTGAGCTCGAGGCTCCTTGTTTCGAGCTGGAGGCGCACGACGTTTTTCGCCGGCGGGGGTTGGACGTGCCAACGCGTGGCGAAGCGATATCGGCGTTTGTTCTCGCAAACCAGAGGTACGAGCTCGAGCGACCGTCGAGAGCGTGGGACTCATGAGCGCACTGGATGGCCGACGAATTGTGGTGACAGGCGCCTCCCGGGGCATCGGTCGTGCGGTCGTCCACGAGCTTGCTTCGCAAGGGGCCGCGGTCGCGATCGTCGCACGCCATCGCCCGCCGCTTGCCGCGCTTCAATCAGAAATTCCGAATGCCGCTCGGGTCGAGGTGCTGTGCTGCGATGTAAGCAGCGGAGAAGAAGTCGAAGTGATGGCGGGTGCGGTCGTCTCCCGCCTTGGCGGTGTCGATGGTGTGGTCAATTGCGCTGGGATTGGTCCACGAGCGACGTCGTTCGCCTCACTAGCGGACGACGCTTATCGGAGCAGCTTCGAGGTCAACGTGCTCGGCGCGGTACGCGTCATACGCGCTCTGCTGTCGGAATTGCGCCAGTACCCCTCTGCGGCAGTGGTCAACGTGGCGTCGATGGCTGGTCGGATTGGGGTTCCGATGTGGGCGGAGTACTGTGCATCGAAACACGCCCTTCTGGGCGTGACGAAGTCCTTCGCACGAGAGTATGCGTTGGAAGGTATCCGGTGCAACGCAGTCTGCCCTGGCTTTACGGAGGGAGGGTTACTGTCGGAGTCATTCCTCCAGCGTTGGGCGGACAGTCTTGGAATGGATAGTCGCCAGCTAGCAAGGGATGTCATCAAACGGCGGACACCGATCGGTCGCTTCGTGCAGCCGCAGGTAGTGGCGTCCACGGTTGCATTCCTGATCGGTCCGTCGTCGCTAGACATCACCGGTCAAGCATTCAACGTCTGTGGTGGCATTGGAGATTCCTAAGTCATGAACACGATGGGCTCTTACTTGGTGACAGGTGTTGCGAATGAATGGAGCATCGCCTGGGCGATAGCAGAGCAGTTGTTGGCGGAAGGGAGTGAATGCTTCGTAGTATGTCACCCGAATCATCATGGTCGGGTGCGTCGTCTGATGGCGCGCTACAATGCCGAGCGCAACCTATTCGACTTGGAGGTCGCGAGTGATGAGTCTCTCCAAACTTTGGCGGCTGTGATCGCCAGTCGTACGGATACGCTCTTGGGTCTTCTTCACTCCATTGCGTTTGCTGATGGCGCCGAGCTTCAGTCGGGCATTCTAGCCACGTCGCGACATGGCTTCGGTGTTGCGATGGATCGCTCCGTATTTTCGTTCCTCGCGCTGGTGCGAGATCTGGCTCCGAGACTCGGTACCCAAAGCAGCGTCGTGACGTTGAGCTACTATGGCGCGCAGAAATGCATGCCGGGTTACGGTGTGATGGGTGTAGCGAAAGCCGCGCTGGAAAGCCTGGTGCGGTACCTCGCGGCAGAGCTTGGACCTCGTGGCGTTCGCGTGAACGCAGTTTCTGCCGGGCCAATCGCGACGCTGAGCTCATCGGTGTTTCCGGACATCCACGACCAGGTTGAAAGGGCCGCGGCAGCCGCTCCTCTGCGGCGCGCCACCAGTCAATCGGACGTTGCCGATGTCGTGCGTTTCTTGTTCTCTCCGGCGTCGGCAGCAATCTCTGGCCAGTGCGTCTTTGCGGACCACGGCTTGAGCAGCTTGGGAGGTGGTTGATGACCCCCCGCGTTGGTCTGGATCTAGTAGACCTCGTGCGTTTCCATTCGTTCTGGGGGGCGGCAGAGAGCAGCCAACTGCTCACGGTCTTCACCGCAAGCGAGCTTGCCTACGCGCAACGCAAACGCAAGCCTGTCGCGAGCTTGGCTGGACGCTTTGCTGCGAAGGAGGCCGTACTGAAGGTGCTTGGGGAGCTGGACCTGTTTGCGATGGACTTGACCGGAATCGAAGTCGTCGCAGTCCCTTCGAATTCGCCCAAAGTTCACCTTAGCGGGGCGCCGGCCGAATTGGCAGCGCAGCTAGGGATCGAGGAAGTCGCCATCACCATCAGCCATACCAAACAGTTCGCCTCCGCCGTGGCGTTAGCGCTGACTCGACCCGCACGCAGATTCGCGGCGAGGCAATCATGACGATCATCGAGCGCCACAGCCGCGACTACGCAGACGCGCAGGTAGAGGTGCTGTCGGTTGCCTGCGACAGGGGCCAGCTGTGGCTCGGATGGGTAGAAGCCGCATCCCCTTCTGCAGCTGCTCGCGCGGTCGCTGCTCTGCCTAAGCGAGCCACCGAACACCGGCAACGCCCCTTGCGGCAAGACGCGTTCCTTGGTGACGAGCGTCGTGTCAGGACGGTGACCATCGGTGCCTCTCTAGCCGAGGTGGAAAGCACGCTGAAGGAGTCAGTTCGTCAGCCTTGGAAGCCTGCGGTGAGTCGCGGGTTGGCGTTCCTTTGGACAGGTCAGGGCGCTCAGTATCCGAGGATGGCAGCTGGCATGGAGCGCCGCTATCCATTGGTGCGTCGGCTCATCGAGCGAGCGGAGCATGTCCTAGCGCCCTTGCTAGGGCGTTCGCCCCGCGACGTCCTGCACGGCGACAACGACGAGATCAATGAGACCGTGTTCGCTCAGCCGCTCCTTTTCGTCCTCGAGTATGCGCTGGCGCGGCTTTGGCAGGCAGCAGGAATAACCCCGGCCATTTCCCTTGGTCATAGCGTCGGTGAGCTTGCGGCTGCATGCGACGCGGGGGTCCTCGAGCTGGACGATGCATTGCGTATGGTCGCGGCACGAGGGCTAGCGATGCAGCGCATGCCTAGTTCGGGCGCGATGGCGACCGTAATGCTCGAAGAGGCCAGCGTTCTTGGTGGCCTGCCTGAAACCGTGGAGGTTGCAGCCGTCAACGGGCCTGAGTCAGTTGTTATTTCGGGTCCAGAGGTCGACGTTGCTGCCGCGATCAAGGCGTTCGAGGATGCGGGCGTACAGTGTCAACGACTCGTCGTCTCTCATGCCTTTCACTCGGAGATGATGGCTCCTGCAGTGACCGACTTCGAGCATGCAGTGTCCGGGTTTCCGTTCCGGCCACCAACCACGCCACTTATATCAAACGTCAGTGGCGGACCTCACCGTTTGGACCAACCCTTGGATGCGGCCTATTTCGCTCGACACATCCGTGCCACGGTTCGCTTCGCAGACGGGCTACGGGCTATCGACGAAAGCGGCGTGCGCCATTTCCTAGAGCTTGGACCGAGACCGACACTTTCCGTACTGGCTCGGCGAGCGCTAGGAAGAGCTGACCGCGCTTTCGTAGCCTCGCTTGTACCCGATCTCGACGAGCCCACGGCCTTGCTGAACGCAGGCGCGACGCTTTTTGAGCTGGGCTACGCAGTTGATTTCACTGTTCTAGCGGGTGCCAGCGATGGAGCTCCGGCATGAGCACGAAGTTGCTTGGAACGTGCCTCGTTACGGGTGCGTCTCGTGGAATCGGGCGTGCCATCGCATTGCGCATGGCGCAGGAGTCGTACTTCGTCGCGGTGAACTACGTGAAGGACCAAGCAGGGGCACTCGATACCGTGAAGCAGATCGAGCGCAGCGGTGGCCAGGCAGCCGCTTACTGCGCAGATATCTCCGACAGCGCTCAAGTCGAGCGGCTCTTCGATGAGATCGAGGAAGCCGCTCCGTTGCCGCTCGCGGTTCTAGTGAACAACGCGGGCGTGACCGACGACTGCCTCGCTCTAGAGCTCACTCGGAAGGCACTCCGCACGACCATGGCGGTCAATCTCGAGGGCGCATTCCAGTGCGCACAGCGTGCATTGAAGACGTTCATGGTTCGCAGCCAGGGGCGTATCGTGCAGGTTGGGTCGATCATGGCGGATCGTCCGAACGTCGGTGTTTCCGCTTACGCCGCGAGCAAGGGGGCGCTACACGCGCTGACACGTTGTCTCGCGCTCGAGGTCGGCAGTCGGGGAATTACAGCAAATGCAGTAGCTCCCGGCTTCATTGCCACCGACATGACTACCCAGTACGACGCATTAAAGGCGACCCGAGGCCGTCGACGTTTTCGCCACAACGCATTGGGCAGACCCGGTAGGCCAGATGAGGTCGCGGCGGTCGTTGCATTCCTCGCGTCGCCGGCGGCCTCGTTCGTGAACGGTCAGGTCATCACCGTTGATGGTGGGCCGGCGCCTTACCTTGTGGCAACTCCGGAGGCCGATCAGTGAACCCCGAAGGCTCGTGGTCACGAGTTGTCGTCGTCCGAGGCATAGGCCTCGTCACGCCGCTCGGGCTCGATGCCCCCTCCACCTGGGCAGCGCTGCAGCAAGGACGGAGTGGCATCGGCGCGATCAGTCTGTTCGACGCGCGCGGTCTCGGTGTCCGCATCGCTGGGCAGGTCGCGCTACCCAGTGAGGCCTACCGTTCCACGCTCTTGGATCGGGCAGCGCGTGATCGCAAGGAGGACTTGGCGTTGCGAGCGGTGGACGAGGCCATCTCGTCGGCAGAGCTTCAGCCCGCGGACTTCGCGGCTGTTCCGTTCGGGATCTTTTCTGGTAGTGAAAAGGCGGTCTCGGAGGACCTGTCGCTTTATGCCCGCTACGAACGTGCTCCGAAGGGGATGTCCGAGCCGGAGCTCGTGCGTGAGCATCAACTGAGTATCCAGCGGCGTTCCGCGGATTCGCTCGCGCGCCAGATCGCTGATGTGTTGCCCCCCGCAAGGCTCTACGCCAACTACGCCCAGGCTTGTGCCGCTAGCGCGGTGGCCGTGGCGCAGGCAGTGCGCTGGCTGCGGCGAGGGACCATCCAGCGCGCCCTAGTGTTGGGCGTCGATACGCCGGTGAACAGCGCCTCGGTGATCGACTTCAACCTGCTGGGCGCGCTTTCTTGCCGCAACGACGCTCCCCCGGAAGCAAGCCGGCCTTTCGATGCCCGACGCGACGGCTTCGTTCTCTCTGAGGGGGCTGGCGCTCTCGTGCTCGAGGCAACGGCGGCGCCGGTCGCAGCACGTACGGCGATTAGAGGTGTTGGCATGAATAACAACCAGGACCACATAACCAAGACGCCTCTGAGCGGCGCGCGATGTGCCGCGGCGATGCAGGCTGCTCTCGAAGACGCTGGTATCGACCCTGAGGCCATCGACTACGTGAACGCACACGGCACTTCGACGGACGTTGGGGACGTGGGCGAGACGAACGGAATCGTGAGGGTCTTTGCCTCGCCGCCGCCGGTCAGCTCCACCAAATCGATGATGGGGCATCTGATAGCTGCCGCCGGAATCGTGGAGCTAGGGATTGCATGTTTGGCGCGCGAGCGCGGCTTTCTCCCGCCAACCATCAACCAGCAGGAAGCTGATCCGGAATGTACTCTCGACTACGTCGCGAATAGCGGCCGACGTGCCGAGGTTACTTACGCGATGAGCAATAGTTTTGGCTTTGGGGGCACGAATGTTGCGCTGGTAATTGGTCCAGCGGTGCATGGGGGCCCAGTATGAACCTCAACGCTCCGGTTGGGGGCGCTTCCGTGGCGATCATGGGAATGGGCGCCGTGATCGAGGATGTCGAGCGCGATCAGATGCGCGAGCTGGTAACGGTGGCAACCACCGTTGGCGCACGCAATGTCAAGATCGCCCCTCTGCTCAATTCGTCTGCGGTGAGCCCGAGAGATCGGCGATTCCTGAGCGAAGACGACGTGATGGCCATTGCTGCCGCCGGCATGGCCATCACCGATTCAGGTCTGGAGACGACAGCGCTCGTGGACGCAGCATGCATCGTTTGCAACGGCGGGAAATATACCCGAGCACTCGAGGCGGATCATCCTCGCAGCGGGTTCCCCAACGCAGCCAGCGGCTTCGACTCGCTCGCATTCGATCGCGCAGTGGCAGCCGGCGCGCTCGAGCTCAATCCATTGCGTCTGTTGCAGCAGCTAGATAACAACGTGATGTGGTGGCTCTGCAAAGCCTACAAGCTTGGTGGAATCAATCTGCAGCTCACCCAGGCGTGCGCGCCCGACTACTCGGCGCTTCTCGAGGCGATAGCCGCCGTTGCATTTGCCGAGTCTCGATACGCAGTGGTCGGTGGCGTTCAGTGCGCTGCTCAGAGTGCAGCCCACGTGACGAGCCGAGACGGCGAGCTTTGCTCGGAGCCCGACGTTCGTGCCGGCGGCCTCGCTGTATTCTTCGTACTGGGACCCTCCAATCACGCGGGGAGGTACGGCACGCTTCACTTGGCGGAGACCCTTGCTTCGTCACCGGCGAGCAAGTGCTCGGTTCCGGCGCTTGAGCAAGCGATGCTGCTACTTCTGCATGCGCTGCAACGAACCTCGCTGCAGCTGCTTCCCATATCGTCGCGTTCGGGAAGTGGGCTAATGATCAGCTTCGAGGCAGGGGCGTGAGGCTCGATTGGAACTGGACCGACGGGGTGCTCGAGCTCGAAGACGACGAATCATCGATCGTTGCCTTCCGGGACATCCAGCCGGACGAATGGTACCTGAGGCACCACTTCCCAAGGTTTCCTGTCGTTCCGGGAGTGTTCTTGATCGAGGCGATGGCACACACGGTCGGGGTGCTTCAGTCGCTCAAGGCGCGGCGAGCGACGGCCTCCTTCCATCATTACGTGTTAGCGGCTGTCGTTAGCGCGCGCTTTTACCGATTCGCGCGACCGGGTCAACGAGTGGTCTTCCGCGCGACAATCATCGATTCCACGTTGGATGAAGTGCGAGCTAAAGTCGAAGCATCTTCCCTCGAAGGACGCTTGGCTCGATGTGAGCTCGTTATCAGCCGGCTCGACCTAGCCGAGGTCCTCGGTGATGCCTGCGAAGTGGACCCGTTCGGTCTCGCCAATTACTTACGTCGTGTAATGCCAGAAGACTTGTGGGCGCGTTATGAACTGACTTCGCGCTGACGATTCAGGCGGTGAAAAATGCAGCAGATGGCTGCTGCGCATAAGACAGAATGTCTTGTCATCAGCAATGCGTCAGTACAGCCTCTATAACAATCAAATATTATCGTTGGGCATGCGAACTAGGCAGTGACAGCGCTAGCCGGATCTGCTACGACGCATCTCAGGAGGAGCCATCGTGGTCAAACTCAGCGCGTGCGCCCTATTGCTATTGGTGAGTTGTGGCTCGAATGCTGACGAAACCGACCAGACCGATCAAAGTCAGGAAGGCACTGAATGTACGGACGACGTTGACCGCACATCGCTGGACACTAAGTACGGGTCCGACGGCAAAGAGCCAGAACAGCTCGCCGCCATCTGTTCAGTGACCTGCTACTTCGTTACTGAGCGCCTCGACTGTATTACCGACTGCATTCGTGAGGGGACCGGCGACGAGTTGTCTAGGCCTTGCTCTGGGTGCCTGGCGCTTGCGGCAGAGTGCGCCTCGGCCTACTGCGCAATGCCTTGCTCGATCGATCCGACGGTAGAGGAGTGTGTCTCCTGTCGCTGTGGGGACAATGAGCCAATGCTGAACTGCGAAGAGGTTTACGAGGACTGCTCGGGGATTATCTCGGCCGTTTGTCGATGAGCAGTGGCCGGGGAAGGAGGTTGATCGGAAATGTTGCTGAAAAGAAGTGGTTTTGCAGTGGGTTGCTTGTTAGCAACCGCGTGCGGGTGGGATCCCGCGCCAGCTGAAGGAAAAGCTCCGCTTCAGCCTGGAGAGCCTCCCGATCGAGGCGTTGTCTTTACGGACGCTTCTGGTCGCCTCAAATCCCATATTCGAAATAGCAATCTGCCATTTCCGAACAATGAGCTGGGTTTGGGAGGCGCAGCCTGGTTCGACTTCGATACAGATGGCGACTTGGACCTCTTTCTGCCTAACGGTAAGGCTGGAAAGAACTCGCTGTTCCAGAACGACGGGAAGGGCGGATTCAAAGAGGTTGGAGCCCGGGCAAAGGTAAACGACGGTATCGGTCACAGTGGTGTCGTGGCCGGTGACCTGAACAACGATGGTTACCCTGACTTGGTTCTGTTGGGCGAAGGAAATATGGTGTTTGCGAAGCAGACGCCGTCCGTGATCTACATGAATAATGGGGACGGAACATTTCGCGATATTTCGGAGACGGCCAATCTCCCGGGTGGCAAAACAGGGCTGAGCGCCGCACTCGCGGACATTAATAACGATGGATTTCTGGATGTCTTTTGGGGCAGTCCAGGTCATCTCGACCCCTCGGAAGCAGTGGGGCTGGAGCCCGGAACCGTGGGTGGCGTCGGGCGTCAGGATGACAATGTCTTTTATTTGAGCAACGGCGTGGACGATGATGGAAATGTTTCCTTTACCGACATTACCGAGAGCGCCGGCATCAAGGAAGCTCTAGCGACGTGTGCAGTTGGCTTCTACGACTACAACGACGACACTTTTCAAGATCTGTTTCTTGCCAACTGTCACGACAAGGACTTTCTTCCCAGTCGATTCGTCATCTATCGCAACAATGGCGACCTCACGTTCTCCGATACCACAGAGCAGTTCGGCATCAGTCCTACTGGCTACTTCATGGGGATCACATTTGCGGACTACGACGGGGACAGTGATATTGACATATTCGCTACGAATCTCGGTAAACCCAACTTCGATCCTCTTCAGGAGGTTGGGGTCACGGATCTGAGCGTATTCGAGCACTTGCTGCTGATTCGCGAGGGCGAGCAGTTCGTGAGCAGGTGGACAGATTGGGCGCCGGCGGACCTGCTCTTTGGTTGGGGCACCACTTCGGCAGACTTCGACAACGATGGTTTTGTCGACTTGTACTTTCAGGGAACCAGCCCCTTCAATAGCTTCATCGGAGCGGAATGGGGAAATCCTGGCTATTTGTTCTACAGCGAAGGTCACCGCTTTAGGGAAGCCGAACGTGGAACGTTTGGGCCCAACTTGAGTGAGCGCTACACGAGCGGCGCCGCACAGGCGGACATCGATCTGGACGGATTCGCCGACTTGGTGGTGGTCGCTGAAAGTCAGTTGCTCGAGAAGCCGGACCCGGGTCACCCGGTTCTGCTGGTGAACGACGGCAACCGCAATCGATCGCTGACCGTCAAGCTGCGCGGCACCTCGGGCAATTCCGACGCGATTGGCGCGACAGTGTACGCTTTTCCGGTAGAGCTCGATGGCCCCACCCCGTTGGTGGATGCCCTCGCGGCACACGCTCCTCAGGTCCGGCTAGTTCAGGCGGGAAGCAGCTTGGCGAGCAGTGAAAGTCTGTGGCCGAGCTTCGGCTTGGGGTCGGGCGCAGGAGCGTGGCTTCTGGTAGTGTGGCCCTCGGGTGTCCGCGAGTACTTTGGTCGCGTAGAAGCCGGGAAGGTGGCGGAACTGGTTGAGGACGCCGGCGAATGGAGCAGTCGCCAATGATAGCGCAGCAGAACGGCACCGCCCCCCGAGCCACCCATGGTATTTCGAGAACCGATATTGCTGACGTCCTGCGCGCGGAGGTTGCTGCATTGCTGCGCCTATCGAAAGGTGACGTGGACACCGCGGTCCCGTTGCTCGAGCTTGGGGCAGACTCGCTGGTCATAGTCGAGATCGTTCAAAAATTTCGCGACCGCTTCCAGGTGCAGCTCACGGTGCGTCAGCTTTTTGAGGAGTTCGTCACCATCGACGCGTTGGCCGAATACGTTGGCGGCCACACTCCGAGTCTGTCCGAAGAAACCGTTGCTGCGCCAGTCGCGTTACATGCGGCTCGTCACGTGACTGACGGGCTAGTGCAGCACCTGTCGTCGCTCCTTCGTTTGTCACCGAGCGACGTGCAACATGACATGCCCCTGCTCGAGATGGGCGCGGACTCGCTCGTGATCGTCGAAATGATCAGGCGAGTGGAGCAACAGTTTGGGGTTGTCCTCACCGTGCGTCAACTCTTCGAGGAGTTCGTCACGGTGAGCGCGCTGAGCGACTACCTAGTGGCGCAACTTGCGGCGACCGACGACCGGCGGGCTCTGCCTTCGGAGATCCGTTTAGCACCAGCGCCGGAAGCACCAGTGACTGGAACAAGCTCCGCGCACGCGATTTCCAAGATTAGCCAAAGTTCGCCTCTCGGTGGTGGCGCGCAAACGTCCGCTCAAATCCAGCGGCTACAAACGCTCGTGCACAGGGCCCAAACCCTGCTGGGCGCGGAGCTACGTACAGATGCGTCCCGCGCGCGTGCAGCCTGGCGAAGAACAGGTGCCTCCACCTGCCCACCGGCGGTCGACGCGATTGTCCAACGCTATCTTGCACAAACCGCTTCGTCACACGACACCATGAAGTCGGTCGCTGGTGGTGATACCTCGCGGTCCTCCGTGGAAGCGGCGCTGGCAGCTCCAGTGCGCTTCACCGACGCTGTCGGGCCACGTCTGTTCGACGTCGACGGCAATGAGTACGTGGATCTCTGGATGGGAGGGGGATGCCATTTGTTCGGTCACCGTCCTGGCTTCCTCACGGAGGCGCTGGATCGACAACTGACCGCTGGCATCCAACTGGGTCCGGTGGGGCAGGATGCGGGGGTCATCGCCGAAAAACTATGCGCGATGATGGGGACGGAGCGCGTTACCTTCGCCAATAGCTATGCGGAGGGTGTGATGACGGCTCTTCGTCTTTGCCGCGCCGCGACCAATCGGCGAAGAGTCGTCGCGCTCGCGGCTTCGATGCCGCTGCGCTGGGACGAGATCGAATCGGGCAGAGCGCGGCAAAGCGACGACGGCACGGACTTGATCGTCGTGCGCGACCTTTTGGAGGCCTTGAACGTAGTCTCGCAGAACGCCGACGTCGCCGCCGTGCTCGTTGACGGCGCCGTGGTCGATTCTGCGCAGCTAGCGCCACTAAGCGCGCTCCGCGCCCAAGCAGCAGCAACCCACGCCTGCTTCGTGGTCGATGAGCGGGCCACGCTTTTCCGCTTGGATTTCGGAGGAATTAATCGAGCGCTCGATCTGAACGCCGACCTCTTGATTCATGCGGGCGCGTTGAGTGACGGGCTGCCCTGCTCTATCTTGGCGGGGCGAGAAGCCGTGCTCGACCATGTCGACGGGGGATGGGCGGGCGTCACAGGTGGGGAAAGTCGAGGCGTCGCAACGACCTATACCGCCGGCACCTACTGCCGGAACCCTCTCTCGATGGCAGCGGCGAGAGCCGTGGTGCTCGAGGTCGAAAAGTGTGGCCGCGCGCTGACCGAGACTCTGTGTCAACGTGCTGACGAGTTGGTGGGCGAGGTGAATCATGCCCTGCAGAAACGCAGTGTGCCGGTGGAGGCGCGAGGTCATGGGGCGCGCTTCGAGCTCCGTTCACTCGATCCTCACTTCGATGTCAGGTGGCTCATGCTGGGACTGCGGACCCGCGGCGTGTATGTCGAGCCAGGAATCCTCAGTCTCAGCACCGCACATGCGGAGGTAGAGCTCAATGTCGTCGTCGACGCGGTGGAAGCTGTGGCGGAAGAACTGTCGGACACAGCGCTAGCGGCTTCAGCAGAGCTGAGTCTTCGCAGCGGGCCGCGATTGGCTGGCGAGAGGGGTAGGCCATGCAACAAGTAGAGCGGTTGCCAAGCGCTACCAGCGGCGAGACGGATGAGCGGATTCGGACCTTCTGGGAGGACGGCTTCATTGGTCCAATCCCGGTGTATTCCCCGGAAGAAGCTCGTGAGCTCCTGCAGCGCATCCGGATCGCGAACGTCGATCGTGAGCGGATCCTCTTCGACAACGACGTCAACTACGATCGCCACTTCGACATTTCCGAGCTGACGAGGCACATCGGTCGTCCTCAAATCGTTGAAGTCGTTCGGCAGCTATTGGGCAAGGACTTGCTGTGTTGGCGTAGCGAGTTCTTTCCGAAGTTTCCTGGTACCGCCGGAACTGAGTGGCACCAGGTAACCAACTATCAATACGCGACGGGGTCTCCCATGCTGAAGGCAACGCGGCCTGCTGCGCATGGCTTGCTCGACCTGACAGTCTGGACTGCGTTTACAGATTGCAACCGAGAGAACGGCTGCATGAAATTTCTCCCCGGCAGCCACAAACACGCCTACTACGACGAGTCGCGCAGTGTGTCGGCGGGGCGCAATGGTGGCTACAGGTCCGTGACCGCGGGAACGTCGTTCTTCGGATACAACTTCGAGGACTTCAAAGTGGATCCAAGTTGGATTCCCGACGAGAGCGCCGCGGTGTCGATGGAGATGAAGGCTGGCGAGTGTGTGATCTTCTCGGCGCGCTGTGTGCATGCTTCACATCCCAACACGACGCGTCGAACGACACGGTTTGCAATCACATCGCGTTACGTGGCCACTCACGTGCGTGTGTATCCTGACTGGAGTCGGTTCGAGGCGCACGGCGGAGCTTTCGAGCTTGCGGACTGGGGTACCGTACTCGTGAGTGGGAAAGACGACTTCGGTCACAACCGCTTGCGCACGCACAACAACCGCGGCGAAGCGTTTCCCCACCTGGTGTAGTCATGGACGCCGTCGAGCTCAGTAGACCGTTCGCATCCTACTTGCATGGGCGCCACGTGCGCCTGGTGACATTTCGACAGGGAGTGCACGGCGCGCCGAGACTGATCTGGTTTCCGTTCGGCGGAGGCAACGCTCTGACATTTCGGAGCTGTGCTCGTCATTTGCCGGCGAGCTGGGGCGTGTACGCGCTCGATCGCCCGGGCCAGGTAAGGACGGAAGGTGAGCCCTTGCGAGACGTAGAGCGCATGAGGGCGCTCTATTCCGACGTCATCCCCTGGTCGCTGCTGAACGGCTCGGTGCTGATGGGTCATAGCGTTGGGTCGTACATAGCGCTAGCGCTCGCAGCGGAGCTAGAGCGGAGGCAAGGTCGCGCTCGTGCAGTGGTGATTGCTGCTGCACCGACGCCGGCTCGTAGGTTGCGCGAACGCAGACTCTCTCTCATGACCGCCGACGAGCTGTTCGCGTGGATCGACGACATGGGTGCTTTGGTCGGCAGTAGCGGCGCGGAAGGTCGGCAGATGTTTGACCTTTTCGAGCCGGCGCTACGGGCTGACATCGACGCCTACGAGAGCTTCGACGCCCGGCCTAGCTTGGAAGCGCCGGTGCTCGTGCTGGCAGGCCTGCAGGATCGCGTTTGTCGACAGGAGGACGTGCAAGCTTGGGCCGAAATCCTGCCGCATGCGCGCCTTCGCACCATCGATGACGGTCACCTCTTCGTGCTTTCGAGTTCCCAGGAGGTGGCGTCGCACGTGGACGACTTTGTTGGGAGCACAACCGAATGACGACCCCCGACGGCTCGAATGGTACCTCGACGCAAGTGCGTGCCTCGTGGCGAAGCGTGACTGCCTCGTCGCCAGCGCGAGGATACAGCTCTGACGCGTCGAATGCAGGCCTGGTGCTGCCACGCTTGCCGCACGGAGCTCTGACTGCTTCGCAGCGAGGCTTCGTTAAGCATTTCAAACAAGAATACATCGCGCGCACGCGCGCGTCGCGCGATGTTGCGGCGAGGACCGGTGCTCGACTTTGCGATAGTCGACGCGCCTTCGTTGCACGACACGCGGTCATGAACGACCTGCACTACCCGCTGTGCGCGAGCAGCTCGGCTGGCGCGCGTATTCGGGAAGTGGGTGGCCGAGAGCTCCTGGACCTGGCCATGGGCTTTGGTTGCCACCTTTTCGGACACAATCCGTCGTTTCTAATTGACGCCCTGCGCGTCCAACTGGGTCGGAGTCTCGCGGCCGGCGTTGGGAACGACGTCGAACGAGACGTTACGCTGCTCTTCCAGCAGGTTACGGGGCACGACTTACTCGAGCTGCGACCCTCGGGCACTGAAGCAATTATGAGCGCAGTTCGGGTCGCGCGTGCAGTCACGGGTCGTCGCAAGCTCGTCGTCTTCTCCAATGCCTATCATGGCCATGCAGATGCCACGCTGGTGACGCCGAGACCCGGGGGCGGCTCCTTTCTCGCTGCACCGATGGCCATCGGCACGGCGGCTTCGCTCGTTGCCGGGACGCTCGTCCTCCCTTTCGGCAGCGCGTCGGCGTTCGACGCGTTGCGTGACAACGCAGGGAGTATCGCGGCGGTTCTCGTTGAGCCAGTACAGAATCGCCGCCCCGACTTTCGCCCCGTCGAGTTTTTGAGGGCGCTGCGCGAGCAGACGGCCGACCTTGGTATTCCGTTGATCTTCGACGAGATCCTGCTCGGGCTTCGCGTGCATCAGCGCGGTGCACAGGGACTTTTTGAAGTCGTTCCCGATCTGTCTACCTACGGGAAGATCCTCGGCGGCGGCGTTCCCCTAGCAGCGCTGGGGGCGTCGCAGGCGTTTCTGGATCGCTTTGGAGGCAAGGTCCAAAGTGCCATCTCGCGCGCTGATACCGGCGAGAACGGAGCCTTCGTCACTGTCGCGGCCCGGGCGATGCTTGGAGAGCTCGCGCGCTGCGGCCCGGTTTTGCAGAGCAGGTTGAATGCAAGAACCGACGAGTTCGTTGCGGGGTTGAATCGAGACTTTGCCGCGATGGGGGTCCCACTAGGCGCCCGCAACTTCGGATCCTTCTTGCGCTTCTGCCAGGGTGGAAACTTTAGCTTCGTTCACACGCCACTCGAGTTTGAGCTGTTCCTGAAGGGTCTTGTCGCTGACGGTGTCTACGTCGTGGAGGGAGCGACCTGCTTCCTGTCTACGGCGCATACCGACGAGGATCTGACACTTGTGCGCGCAACCGCCCGTCGCGTTGTCGAGCGCATGCTTAACGCGGGATTTTGGCAGGCTGCTCCGACCGGCCAACCTCGAAACGAACAGCGCTCGAAGTCTGAGCAGTTTAGCTCGAGGCAGGACGAGCAGGGCGCTATCGGAGTTGCCTCAGCTCCGCACGCGACGGATTCGGTGCAAGTGGCGGGTGCACTCAGGCTCGGCGTATCTTTCTTCGGGACCTACGAGCGAGCTGCCGGAGGAGACGCGTTTGCATGGCTCGTCGAAGCTGCGCGGCGCGCCGACGCATTGGGATTCTCGTCAGTTTGGCTCCCTGAGCGTCACTTTCATCCCTTCGGCGGGTTCTGTCCGAATCCGTCGGTGCTCGCTGCCGCCATCGCAGTCCAAACGCAGCGCATCAAGATTCGCGCTGGCAGCGTCATCCTTCCGCTGCACCATCCGGTCCGCGTTGCCGAAGAGTGGGCAATGGTCGACAACCTGTCCAGGGGCCGCGTGGGCTTGACGTTCGCCTCAGGCTGGCAGGCGAACGATTTCGTTCTGGCGCCCGGAGACTTTGCGCAGCGCAAGGAGAAGATGTTCGACGCTATCTCGAAATTCGAGAAGCTATGGCGAGGCGAGGCGCTGCGTTGTCACAATGATCTCGGAAAGCCTGTCGAGTTGGTCTCCTATCCGAGGCCTATTCAGCCTAAAGTGCCGATTTGGATTGCGAGCTTGGGCAGTGTCGAGAGCTTCGAACGAGCGGGTGCGCTTGGCTTCGGCGTGCTCACGAACCTCATTGGTCAGGACATTCCGTCGCTTGCGGAGAAGGTTCGCGCCTATCAGCTCGCCCGCGAGCGGTCTGGCCTGGATCCGAAAGGGGGCAACGTTGCAGTGCTCGTCCATACTCTCGTGGGACACGATCTGCACGTCACCCGTGAGGCCGCAAGAAAGCCTCTCTACGACTACCTCACATCAGCAGCCGATCTGCGCGAGAAGATGTTTGGGTCCGGAGCGACCGATCTCAGCAAACTGCCGCAAGCGGAACGCGAATACATTTTGGGCAAGGCCTTCGAGCGTTACGTTGGATACAACGCTCTTATTGGAACGAGCGACTCTTGCCGCCCAGTGCTCGCTGCGCTGTCCGAGGCGGGCGTCGACGAGGTCGCGTGCTTCGTAGACTTTGGTGCTGCGCCGGACGTCGTCGATGCCGGATTGCCATTCGCAGCCGCGCTCTTGTCGGAACCAGCTCCCCGTGTGTGCACGTTTGATGGGGCATCGCGTGTGGGAGAACTTTCCTCTGCTACTCGCGGGGAGACCACCGTTGCCATTTGCGATGAGGCGGAGAACCTCCAGATGGTTCCACCCTTGCTGCCAAGGACGGTTGTCTCGTCCCGCGACCAGCAGCTGCTGTTTCTTCAGAACGAGCTCGGGCAACACCGAGCGCGCGCCTATCACGTTCGGTCGATGCTCCGGGTGAAGGGACCTCTACACAACAAAGCGCTGGTCACCTCGTGGCAAGAGCTCATGGCGCGGCACGAGGTACTGCGTTCCATCTTGACCGACGATGGGTGCAAGCTGCGGATACTTGCTCAACCCGCGCCGACGCTCCGCTCGTTCGACTTGACTTTGTTGGATACGACGGCGCGAGAGGAAACCCTCGGGGCCTTGCTGCGTGAGGAGTGGAGCGAACAATTCGATCTGACGCGAGACGCGCCCTGTCGGCTCACTCTCGTGCGTCTCGACGCCGAAGAACACGTGCTCGTCCTGACCGTGCATCACGCAATGCTCGATGCTGCAGGAACAAACGTGCTGTTGGAGGACCTGGGGGCGCTCTATTCAGCGCACGTCGAGTCGCGGTCCGCTGTGCTGCCGCTACCGTTGCAGACGTCGGAGTTTCTCACTCTGCGGACGGAGCGCCTGTCGGGTGGTAAGCTGGCGGAGCACGAGCGCTACTTTCGGCAGATCTTCCCCGCTGGCGTCCCACCACTTGATCTGCCGACGGACTACGTTCGCCCGCGCGTGAGATCGTTCAGGGGTGACCAATTCGTGGGCAGCGTTCCTGACGGCTTGTTCAGCCGCTTGAAGCGCGCCGCCCGGCTGCGGCGTTTTACGCCCTTCATGGTCGTTCTGTCTGCGTATGGGGTCCTGTTACAGCGTTGGACGCGGCAGTCGCCAGTAGTAATCGGCACGTCGGTTCAGCCTGGGTGGGTGGTGGGTCGTAGCTTGGCTGGATGGTCCACCAACTTTCTGCCCCTTCTGATCGACGCGAGCGACGGCTTGAGCTTGCTCGAGTTCACTGAACGCGTTCGAACAAGGTTTCTCGACACACTCGAGCACGCGGACGTCCCGTACTCGTCGATCCTCGACTGGTTCGATGCAGGAGCGGCGAGCCCACCGATGGTCGCGACGACGTTGAACTGGGACAAGGTTCACGTGCCCCAACTGGCAGGTCTCGAGGTGCGAACCGAGGCAGGTGCGATCGACGCTACGAGGTTCGACCTGGCCGTCGATATCAATGAGTTGCCGAATGGACCAAGGATCTACTGGGACTTCAGCACGGACCTGTTTCGGCGCAGCACCGTTGAGGCGCTCCACGCGGCGTTCATCGTCTTGCTTGAGGGCATCGTAGCAGCACTGGAGTCCGCTCCGAACGCTTCAACGTCGTCCCTGCCGCTGAAGACTGCGGTCGAAGTGTCCATGGGCGACGAAGGCGCGGGGGAGACCACCCTCCTGCGGCGATTTCTCGAGAGCGTCGAGCGTCAACCGCACGATGTCGCCGTCGTGGATGCCTCTGGCGAGACTAGCTACACTGAGGTCCATCGGCGCGCAGTAGGCCTCACGAATAGCCTTCGCTCGGCCGGCGTTCAGGCAGGCGATCGGGTGCTGGCTCATCTGCCCTTGGAGACAAACCTCATCGTAGCACTGCTAGCTTGCTGGGGCATCGGCGCTGCGCTTGTGCCACTGGACGTTGCTCAACCATCACCTTGGAAAGTGTCCCAGGCCGCCGTGCTCGGGCCTCGTGTCTTGTTGACGCGATCCGGTGTTGCGGAGCTGCTCGTGCCTGGCGTCGAGGTTGTTGACGTCGAAGCGTCATTACTTCTGTCAGAGCCTGATGGTCAGCTAGCCACTCCTGATGGCGATCAACCTGCGTACGTCGTCTTCACCTCCGGCTCTACAGGCACGCCGAAAGCGGTGGTCATTCACCAGTCTGCTGTGGCACACTACGCTCACGCTGTCTGCTCGCGACTGCAGCTCGAGCGCGGAGTGTATCTCTGTGTCTCGCCACCCCAGGTAGACCTCGGGTACACGATGTGGTTTGCCGCGCTCTGGACGGGGGGAACCCTCGTTCTCGCTCCCGGCATCGGTACGAGCCAAGGCGCCGTCCTCGACCTTGTCCGTCGGCATCCACCGGACTATCTGAAGCTCACGCCCAGCTTGTTCGAGGCGCTCTGGGGAGCAGAGGGCTGTCCAGCGTTGCTGCCAAGTAGGAAGCTCATTTTCGGTGGCGAAGCGCTACGCTGGGACTTGGTCGAGAAGGTTCGAGTCGACCGGTCCGGCCTTGACATCGTCAATCACTATGGCCCCGCAGAAGCAACTGTAGGCGTTGCTGCCTTCCTTGTTCCCGCGTCGTGTCTCGCTCCTTTGACCGTGCCGGTCGGTAGAGAGCTCGGCCGGAACCGCTTGTTCGTCATGGACCCGACTCTCCACGAGCTGCCTGACGGGCTCGTTGGCGAGCTGTGCGTGGCTGGCCCAGGGTTGGGTGCCGGATACTGGAATGACGAGAGCCAGACAGCTGACCGTTTCGTGATCCCGGAAAGTGGGCCACTCGCGGGGACGCGTTTGTACCGCACTGGCGACCGAGCGCGAGTCGTGGACGGTGAGCTAGAGATACTCGGGCGACTGGACCATCAAATCAAGGTGCACGGTTTTCGTGTTGAACCGTCTGCGATAGAGGCGTTGCTCCTAGCGCACCCCGCGGTGGCGCGCGCGGTCGTGATTCAGCGCAGTGACGATCGCGACTCGCTCGTAGCCTACTACACGCTGCACGATGGGGCGCAGGCACCGTCCAGTCTGGAGTTACGCGATTCGCTTCGCAGTCAGGTGCCAAACGCGCTCGTTCCCTCGTTCTTCATTGAAGTTCCGTCATTTCAACTTAAACCGGGTGGAAAGCTCGACGTTGCCAGCTTGCCGAAGCCAGCGTCGAACGCCGCTGGTGGAGACGCAACCGCGACGACGGAGGCCGAGCAAACCATGCTGAAGATCTGGCGAGATGTATTGCAGGAGCCCGAGCTGGGCCTGCACGACGACTTCTTCGATTTGGGCGGACATTCTTTGCACGCCGTCAAGTTGAGCGTACGGATTCGGCGAGAGTTCGGCGTTGAGGCAGGGCTCGACGTCATCTTTGATCATTCGACGGTCACAAGGCTCGTCAAAGCTCTCGGGGTCGGGTTGACCTCGAGTCACCAGGTCAGCGCTGTAGAGGCCGTGGCTAGTTAGAAGGGACACCGTTCGATGGCTTTTCAGCAAGCGGTCACGCTCAAGGATCTTAGACGATACTCCGAATTCGAGCGGGCCATTGCTGCTCGCGGTCAGGCTGACGATGTCGTGGCCTATCTCCGCGACGACTTGACTGTGCATGGACGGCCGTTTGGTAGTGACTCTTTGCTCTTCGGGGAGCTATCGCATGCTTGGGTCGGCTTCTGTCGCGAGCTCTGCGGTGCTTCGCCGGCTCTCTTTCAGTTGCACTCCCTCAATGAAGGTTTCACCTGGAAGGAAACCAGCGGGCCATTGCGCATCCTCTCGCAAGAGCAGGCCCGTAGCTACGATGAGCTCGGCTATACCAAGCTCGAGGCAGTGTTCTCGCGGGAGGAAATTGAGCGCGTCATGGTCGACATGGATGAATGCGAAGCAAGAGTCGAGAGCTCGCTGCGACGCTTGAGACAGGGGGAGAACTTCATTGCCCGCGCGGATGAGATCACGTTCGCCTCTCACATCGTCAAGCGCTCCGCCGTCGTCCGAGACTTCGTGCAGTCTCGACCATTTCAGGACATTGCCCACGACCTCGTGGGGCCCGACGTTCGTTTGTACTGGGATCAAACTGTGTACAAGAAGCCAGGCGTAAGCGCCCCATTTCCTTGGCATCAAGACAATGGCTACACGTTCGTCGAGCCTCAACAGTACCCTACGATTTGGATCGCGCTGACGGATACCGATCAGGACAACGGCTGCATTTGGCTGGCACCGCGGATCCACCGCCTCGGCACGCTGGCTCATGAGCGAACTGAGCTGGGCTACGTTTGCTTCGACGGTGAACCGCACAACGCCGTGCCAATCGAGGCTAGGGCCGGGGACGTAGTCCTGTTCTCGTCACTGACGCCACATCTCACTCGGGGTAACTTCACCGACGCCACGCGCAAGGCCTACATCCTTCAGCTTGTTCCGGACGGTGCATGCTCTGTCGTTACCGACGAGGCTGGCAAGCGATCGCGACTGCCGGTGACGCTCGAGGAACGACAATTTCACATTCTTCTCGATGGGAGGGAGCCCGCCGCAATGCCGCGCGAGCTCTTGGACTATGTTTGAGCCGCGCACCATAGATATCAACCAAGAGCCGCGGCCACAGCGGCAGGACTGTGAGGTTGGCGCTCGAGATATTCTGATCGACCGGGCTTTCAGGGAAAAGTTGGACGCGGCTGCGCAGGACGCGGCTCACTTGATTCTGGCGGTCATTCAACGGCGCTTCCGGTCGGCGTCGGAGGCCTTCGCGCAGTACCTGGAGCCGCATGCGGGCGCCAAGTGGTTGGCGACCCTTCTGGAGGAATGGGAAGCGGATAGCTTGTTCTTTCGTGCAGACTTGATCGATGGGCAGGACGGGATTCAACTCGTGGAGCTGAACGGTCCGAACGCTGGGGGTTGGGTGGTGTCAACCCGCGCCGAGCCGACCGTTCAAGCTCTGAGAGACGCAGGCATTCACGCGCGAAGCGTTGACACCACGCAGGCTCTGTTCACTCACCTGCTGCATTGGTGCACAGCGAGGGCAGAACGTTGCGGCTCTGCGCGGCCCTTTCATTTCGTTGTCGTGAGCAATCTCGCGGAAGGTGAGTTCGACGAGCCAGCTCGTGTGAGCTGCCAACGACGCTTCGCTGTCGCTGCCGCTACAGCCGGCATGATGGCTCGCCTATCCTTCGCGGGCTGGGAGAGGCTGAGCTTTGGGCCAACTGGCGTGTCGCTCGATGGTTCGGCTGTCGACGCCATCTTCGAGGAAGACCCAGAGGGTGGGTCAACCCGCCTGCGCGCGCTGCGTGAAGCGAGGCGTGGCAAGCTCGCCTTGTTCTATGGTCCTATGACTGCGGTGCTCAATGACAAGCGCCTCCTGGCGCTGGCGCACGAGTGTGCCGCCACGCGCGAGTTGAATGATGAAGAGTGTGCCGCCGTTCGCAACCTCATCCCGTGGACCTGTCGCTTTCGCTCAGACGTTGTGACGTTCGATGGCGAACAACTCTCCGTCGTCGAGCTCGCGGAGCGAGAGCCTTCTCGCTGGGTGCTCAAGCGCGCGGCGTCGCATGGCGGCCGCGACGTCCTGATAGGTGCGGTAGCACCTCGTGGCGCATGGCAGGCTGGCATTGGCCGCGCGTTGACCGACGGTGATTGGGTTCTGCAGAGATTCGTTCAGCCAAAGGAGCACTACTGGCCAGGTGACCCCATTGCACGACACTGTGTATGGGGAGTATTCGTCATCGGCGGGAGGGCCGAAGGCGGGTTCGTTCGGCTCATAGAGGCCGATGGCTACGGCCGCTATGAGCCGCAGGAGTCCGGTGCTTCCGATGAGTCGTTCAGAGCGTTCGTGATGGAACGCTCGATGAACTCCGATCGTCATGCCGTCATCTTACCCATCATCTATTCAGCGGCCAGTTAGGTTGCTTCGTTTCACTTTTTTGGTCGAGGTAGCTGCTCATGTACAACATTGATTGTCTCATCGCCGTTCCGTTCGAGCGCATCGAGCAGCTTGCTGCGCTCGATACGAGCGGGCGGCGCAACCTCGGCGCTCACATGGCGATCCCTTTCTTTCGCGCCAGCGCGGCCTTCGACGCCTATCTCGGCTTTAACCCGGGAGAGCGTTTGAACGCTACAGGACAGCCAAACTTCAACTCGATGCCGCTTAAACTGCCGAGTGCTCGCTCGACGAGCGCCGTCGCACTGGCAAGTGTTTTGGAACGCGCAGGGTTGTCATGGATGGCAGTCGACCCTGGTGAGCAGATGCTCGAGTATTGGCGACGGGAGCTGCCAAGGTTCGCGGAACTGCGGCCGCGGACCGTGGCTCTGTGTACTACCTTCGTTCTGACGGTGCCGTGGCTCAAGACCTATGTGAGGTTGATCCGCCGAGCTTTTCCGACTGCCAAGTTGCTCGTTGGTGGCTACTACTACGCGAGCAATGCCAAGGAGTTCTTGTCGCTCGACGCCGATGTGATGTGCGTGGGCGAGGGCGAGGTTCGTTTTCCTCAGATCGTCAAACGCCTGCGCAATGACGAGAGTTTGGACGACATTCCGGGCCTATACGTACGCAAGGCGAGCGGCACGCTTCACTTCACGGGCAAAGCAGAGCCGCTCAAGCTCGATCAGATCGAACCTCCGGACTGGACGTTGGCCGAGCGGATCTATCCGCCCGTAAGCTTGGAGAAAGAGCACATCCAGTTTGGCTTCGAAACCCAACGCGGCTGCGTCTTCAAGTGCCAGTACTGCACCTATCGAACCCTCGCTCTTCCCAACTTCGGTGACCTGCAACGCGCCGTCGATGGCATCTTCAAGATTCCGCATCTCGATAAGGGGTTTCTGTCGATCATCGATGCGACGATGACCTACCCGAAGCATCGTTTCGCAGCGTTCATGGGCATGGTGATCGATCGAGGTGGCTTTCCGTGCCCCGTGGATCTCTGCGCTCGCGTCAACGATGTCACCGAGGAAAACGCGGCGCTGATGCAGCAGGCTGGAGTTACGGCGGTGCTGATTGGTCAAGAGAGCGGCGATCAAGGGATGCTGCAGGCAATGCAGAAGGGAACACATGTAAGTCGCGTTCGTCCGGCAATAGCGGCGCTCGGACGCCACAACGTGATGGCCATGATGAGCTTCATTCACGGCTTTCCAGGAGAGACGACGGAGTCCGTGCGAAACACCAGGAACCTGATTGCGTCGCTCAATGACGGTTTCGAGTCGAAGCCTGTCGCAATGGTATACGCGGCCTACCCGTTCATGAATTTGGATCTGGCGGAGGCCAAACACGAGTCCGGTCAGTTGAAGGAGCAGGGCTATTTCGACTACTCGGAGGGGTTCTCGTCGCGCCAAACGGCCGAGGAGGTACTCGCGACATTCGTTGCCGTGGGGCGAATACCGCACGCTCCTGTGGACGGTACGGTTTGTGGCCTCATGGGATTGCCCGGGGAATGGTTATGCCACCATCCGCGAGGTCGCGACGTCTTCAAATGGGCAAAGGCGGTGGTGCGCGGGATCGGCATCTTCATCGAGCGAGATCTAGAAGGGAGGAAGCCCAACGAGGTCGAGCTGCGCCGAATCCGCGAGCAGGTGCAGGCGCCACTCGAAGGTCGCACCTACTTTCCGGTTCACTTGCGGGCGAGGCTAGCTTCCCACGTACGACGAGCAGTGATGACGCGCCTCGGCAGCGAGTTCGGCTCGGAGGTAAAGGTGGGTACAGGCGTCGTCACACGGCTGATGCTCGCAGCAATGAACTACTCGGATCAAGGCGAGTTGAGCTCTGCGCTGGCGACTTACAAGGCTGGCGAATACGTGGTGCCGGAGGAGCGCCGTAGCGCCGAGGTCACGTCGTCGAGCGAAAGCGCCGCCAGGATGGCAACCGAGCTAGTAGAAGACGCCGTCACTGCCCCACCGAAGTGGATCAAATCTGATCAATTCAAGGCGCAGTTAAAGCAACACTTAAAGGTCATAGCGTCGTGACGCGCGGGCCCTTTTCCTCGAGCGCCCGTTGGGAGGGATCATGACCATTAGGCTGCTCTTCGAAGGCCTGGCGCTGCTTGCTAACACGGAGGAGCGTAGCCTTCCGCTGATTGTTTCACCCGCTGAAGGCTGCCCCGCCCTGAGTGACGGTCGTCGAGAATTGATTGATTGCGCCGAACGGTATTTGGGTGAGTTCGGAGCGATTCTATACCGAGGGTTCGCCGAACAGTCCGAGCGGGAGATGCAGGAGTTCGTGGCGCAGTTCGGCGTGCCATTGACGAGCTATGACTTCGCTTCGACCCCGCGCACGCGCTTGGCGGATGGAATCTACTCATCGACCGAGTATGCGCGTGAGCAACACATCCCGCTGCACAACGAGCAATCGTACACTGGCCGCTGGCCGATGAAGCTCTGGTTCTTCTGTGTCGAGGTTGCGTCACGGGGCGGCGAGACCCCGCTCGCGGACAGTCGACGTGTGTATGCTGCGTTGAGCGCGAGCGTCCGGCACCGCTTGGAACAGCGCGGTCTCCTGTACGTGCGGAACTACTCACCTCGACTGGACGTGCCGTGGCAGAAGGTATTCGGTACCAGCGACAAAGCGGAGGTTGAGGCATATTGCCGTCGCCATGCCATCGAGTTCGAGTGGCGCGACGGCGGGACCTTGCGCACGCGTCAAAGGGGTCCTGTGCTTGCCCGGCACCCGAAGACCGGGGAAGTTGTTTGGTTCAACCAGGCGCACCTTTTCCACATTTCTGCCCTGGATGACGAGTTGCGAGAAGGGCTCCTTGGTCTCGTCGGCCTTGAGGGACTACCGCGCAACGTTTACTACGGCGACGGATCGCCGTTGGAAGAGGAGCTCCTTGCGGAGATTCGGACTACGCTGGCTCGCGAGCAGCGCGTGTTCCAGTGGCGTCGGGGTGACGTGCTTCTGCTGGACAACATGTTGGTTGCCCACGGTCGAAATCCCTTCAGTGGTCAACGCCGAGTCCTTGTCTCTATGGCCGGCCTTCACGAGCCGTCGCGGCCGATCCGTGCGCGCGACATCACCTGGACGCAGTCATGACTATACTGAACGGGCAGTCAATTGGCGGTACCACGCGCGCATTACGTGCGGTTGCGGTCGTGGGGTTGCTGGGTATCGGTGGCTGCTTGGGCGGGGAGGAATCGCACGAATCAAACGCAGCCGTCTCCGCCGACGTGGGAACTCCCTCAGGGACTTCGGTTCTCGAGTTCGTGCCTCTACGTGACAATGACGCAATCTTCCTTGAGACGTTTGGACAGGGCGGTACGCACGCGCTGTTGGCCGTTCGGTGTAGCGGGTTTGGTGAGCGAGCATTCATCACGATCTGGATGACGAGCTTGCTGACTGGGCAGCGAGCTTCGCTCACTACACCCACGGCACAACCGCTTGCTTGCGACGACGAGGGTCTCGACTGCGATCTCATGCCTATCCTCATGATGACTGGAGCCTTCGGCGAGCCAGAGACTCTGGAAGGGCTGGATGTCGAGGCCGGCGGAGAGTGCCGAGGGGAGCGCGGCGAGAAGGCGGAAACTCGGCGTCGAGCGGTATTGAGCACCGCTCTTCTGGATGAGGAATGAGGGCAGCATGAATCCGAGGCCACTTGCGAGAGCTTTAGTCACGTCATGCGTTACTGCTTTGGCCATTGCGCTGGGAGGATGCGGTGGCGATGAGCCCTCCGAAGAAGCCGAGCCGAAATGGGCCATAGTTCACGAAGGGCTCGATTCGTCGTTAATGTCCGTTTGGGGTACGTCTGCAGCCGATGTATGGGCTGTCGGGTCAGACTCTGAGGACGGGCCGCTCATTCTGCGTTGGAATGGAAGCGAGTGGCGACGATTGCGCAGCGGCTCCCGTGGGAATCTATGGTGGGCTTTCGGATTCGACAACGGGCCAGTGTATTTCGGCGGCAGCGAAGGGACGATCCTACGCTTCGCGGACGGCGCATTCGATACAATGTATACCCCGTCGACGGACACCGTCTTCGGGATTTGGGGGCACTCTCCGGATGACATGTGGGCGGTCGGTGGCAGCGAGGGCGGAGGTGATCGTGGCTTCATCTGGCGGCTTCAGAATGACGAATGGGTTGACGTCGCCGGGGTGGCACAGGCCGAGCTCAGCAGCAAGGCACTCTGGAAGGTTCAGGGTAGCCGGGCAGACGACGTCTGGGCCGTCGGGACGGCTGGTAGCGCGCTGCATTGGGATGGCTGTCAGCTCGAGCTGATGAATCTGGGTAGCGGCGAATCGCTGTTCACTGTGCACGAAGCTGGTGGTCGCTTCGCGACGGTCGGCGGGTTCGCAACGGGACTGTTGTTCGAGAACGACGGCTCCGGATGGTCGCGTCGAGACGAAGAGAACCTACCTGGCTTGGTTGGCGTCTATCTCACCGACGACGGGAACGGCTACGCAGTTGGCAGCTTCGGCGCAGTCGTAGAGCGCAAGAATGATAACTGGCAGCAGATTGATGGGCCGCTGACATCCGAAACCCTGCACGCCGTTTGGGCGGATCCAGACGGCGGCCTGTGGACGGTGGGAGGCCAAGTGCAAGCGCATCCGCTGGTGCGCGGTGTGCTCGCGTATCGAGGGAACACCATTCCGAAGGGACCGATCCGATGAGAAAGTTGACTCAAACACTGGGATTGATAGCGGCGCTCGCGGCGCTGAGCGCGTGCCAAGCCGAGGACGACGAGCCTTCGGCTTGCGAGGAGCGATCTGGACACGCTTGCGTTTGGCTGGGCACCGGTAAGGAAGGATTCAATGGTGACGGTCACCATCGCCTCGACACAGACATTTACTGGTCGATGGACCTCCTGTTTGCTTCGGACAAAACGCCGTGGTTCATCGACTGGAATAACCACCTGATTCGAAAGGTCGAGCCGGACCAAACAGTGACGACCGCTATCGGTTGGACTGATCCGATCTTTCCTGGCGACGGTCCCGGCGACGCCAGTGAAAAGAGCGAAAGCGGGGCCGACGGTACGCTTGTCAAGTTAAACCACCCCACGGAGCTCGCCGAGGCGCCAGACCAATCGATCCTGATCATGGCGTGGCATAATCACAAGCTTCGCAGGTGCGATCCCGCTACAGGTAAGGTGACGATCGTGGCGGGTTCGGCGCCGGGTTTCGCTGGCGACGACGCGCAGATTGAGACTGCGCTCTTCAAGCAACCCAAAGCACTGACGCGAGATGAGGAAGGAAATCTCTTCATCGGCGATCAGCAGAATTTTCGCGTTCGACGCGTCGCGCTCGACGGCTTGGTCACCACCGTCGCCGGCAGCGGAATCAAAGGCTCCGAGGGCGACGGAGGGCCCGCGCTCGAAGCACAGCTCAACTGGGAGATTGGGTCCAACCCCGAACCCTCGGGTGGCATCGCTGTTGCCAACGGAAGGCTCTTCATCGCGGACACGTTGAGCCACAAGGTTCGCGTCGTGGATCTCGAAAGCGGTTTGATCGAGACGTTCGCGGGAACCGGTGAACGCGGCTACTCGGGAGATGGTGAGAGCGCGCTAGATGCGACGTTCGACTCACCCAGAGAGCTCGAAATTGGTCCCGAAGGTGACCTCTACGTCGCCGATACGGACAACCATGTGATTCGGGCGATCGATATCGACGACGGAACTGTTCGCACCGTCGTCGGCACAGGTGAGCCAGGCCGCGCGTCTCAAGGTAAGTTGGCAACGGAGACAACGCTCAAACGGCCGTTTGGGCTGGAGTTCGACCCCGACGGCAACCTCTACGTGATGGATACGATCAACAGCCGAATCCTGAAGGTGACCCGATGAAACGCCAATTTTTTGCTGCGACCTGCCTCATCTCGATGTTGGGTTGTTCAGGAGCCGATGACGACCAGACCGGAGCCGCGAAATGCGATCCCGAAGTGGGAGGAACCATCTGCACCATCGCTGGCAACGGAGCGAACGGCTATGACGGAGACGCGCCGATTCCCGCGCTGGAAGCGAGGATGTCACTGCCTCAGGATATCGTCGTTGCTTCAGATGAATCGCTGTATGTTCTGGACTGGAACAACCATCGCATTCGCAAATTGACTCCCGAGGGCGAGTTGCTTCATGTGGCGGGTCGCGGCGAGCTAGGTGGAACGCTGGACGATCCGGCGAACTCCGACTTCAACCATCCGACCGGCATGCTGTTGTCCAAGGACGAGCAGCGGCTGTTCATCGCCGCGTGGCATAACTCAAAGATCCGATCGCTGAACCTAGCTACCGGCGACATCGAGGACGAATGCGGTGACGGGCGACGTGCGTACTTTGGAGACGACGGCCCCGCGAAGTCTGCGACGTTGGACCTGCCGACATCGATAGCCTTCGACTCGGAGGGCAACCTGGTCATCCTCGATCAAGCTAACCAAGTCATTCGCGCGATTCGAGCTGACGGCATAATTCGTCGGATCGCCGGTAGGTGCGTCGTCGATCAAACGGTGGCGTGCACAGACGCTGATGTGCCAACACGGTGTCCGGACGGCTCCGGAAAATTTACCTGTGGGGACACGAAAACCGAGTGTGCAAAGCCATGCAATCCGAGATACGCGGCAGGCAGCGACGCGCTGAGCCTCCGTATGGCGCAGCCATTCGGTCAATCTGCGGACCCCGGCGGACGAATGCTGTATGACGGCGTTGGTAACCTCTACTTTGCCGACACCGCTAACCACCTCATCCGGCGAATTACCACCGACGGAGCTGTCGAGCTCGTCGCTGGCGTGGAACCAATCGATGGCAAGCCCCAGAGCGGAATGTCGGAGGATGGGACGCCCGCTACGGAAACGCTCCTCAACCGGCCTACTGATCTGGCGCTCGATGCCGACGACAATCTCTACTTCAGTGACGTGTACAATCATTGCATTCGGCGCATCGTAGATGGGGCAGTCGAGACTGTGGCCGGCAAGTGCGGTGAACGTGGTTTCGAGGGAGACGGTGGACCAGCGACGGAGGCGCATCTCAAGGTTCCTTATGGGATCGAAATCGCGGGCGATCGGCTGTACATCGCAGACGCTGGCAACAACCGCATTCGTGTAGTGGGAATCAAATGAACGTTCAGCTAGCGGTGCGTGTCCTCGGTCTTCTAGTCGTGGCGTGCAGCAACGACGATGACGATGGAGCTGCGGAGGAGGCAGTCTTCCCGGTCAACTATGCGGATAGCTATGTCGAGGTGCGCGGATGCAGGAAGAGTGGCGATCACAGCCTTGCGGCTATTCGCGTGCTGGCCGAGCCCGACGCGGCGGTCTCATACCTCGACCGTCAAACACAATTTTCGCCAGGTGCCGTCATTCTGAAAGAAGAATACGGGTTTGGTGACACCGACTGCTCGGACGAGATCGCTGGTTGGACAGTGATGATGAAGAAGCCGGAGGCGACTGCGTCCCTAGGTTGGGAATGGCAGCGCGTCTCGACCACTCGCACCGTCACTCAATCCAACGCGACTGGTTGTGTGGCATGCCATACGCCGTGCGGCGGGGTATCGGCGGAGACGGGGTACGACTACACCTGCACCGACCCATAGGTCCAAGTGCAGTTGGGTGAGACGCGCGGCTGACGTCCGTGTGGCGGCTTGGCGGTTGCGTCCAAAAGGATTCAACGGCCAAACCGAAGAACACAGTGAAACGGATGAGCAGAAGGCTTACGCAAGTCTCTGCAACTAGTTACCCCCGGCCTGCGCGGTCAGAGGGGTGGAAAAGGAAACGATCATGTTTGCAATATCACAGGGTATACTGATGCGCGCCGCGGCAGCGGCGGGGCTACTGCTGTTAGCGGCCTGCAGCGACAGCGACAAGGACAACAATGCCGCTGAGCCGAGCGGTGGAGACCGAGGCGGCGGTGGTGCGGGCGGTACCACTATGACTGAGCCCAAGGACACCGAGAACGATGCTGGCGCTCCCGCGGCCGTACTCGCTCCCGGGCAGTTTCTGAGTCCGCTGGTGCAGGTGAAGCGATTGCAAGGGGTCGAAGATCACCTGCACGTCGACGAAATAAAGCTGCGCGACGACGGCTTGCTGCTGCAGTGCAGCTACACGTTCGGTGTCGTGGATACGACAGATCCGGTTCGGATGGATTACCTGTCGCAAAATCTAAAGCATACGATTCCCGACGATGAGCGCACTCCAGGATGCATTCACCTCGGTTGGGAGGGCGATCTGGTTTTCACGACTCATCGTGGAAACATTCGGAACCCTGCGTATCTCAGTGGTTGGGACCTCACCGATCCCGAGGTTCCCGTGCAGCTCCCCGTCTTACAGGAACCGGGCATCAGTTACGAGGGGGTCGATGCTGCAGACGGCTACATCTATGCCGCCTTGCACGAGAACGGACTCGGCATCTACAGCCTCGATGCGCAGAATCAGTTCGTGCGCGTCGGCACGGGAACCGAATTCGAGAATGCGTGGGGCGTCGTGGTACGCGACCAGACCGTGTTCGTGGCTGATGGCGTGGGCGGTCTAGTCACCGTCGATGTCGCTGATCCGACGAATCCGGTCACGCTCGGTCAGGTCACGACCGGTGGTCAGGCTCGCGATATCGTCCTGGACGGTAACCTGGCATATGTCGCTGCGGGCTCGGCAGGGCTGATGGTGGTTGACATATCAGATCTCGCTAGTCCCGAAGTAATCGCATCGGTGCCAATGCCTGGCACGGCGTTGCGAGTCGCCTACGCTGCCGGCCACGTGTTTGTTGCTGCTTGGAACGACGCACGCGTCTACGCCGTGTCGAATCCGGAAGAACCGCGCTTCGTGGCTGCAGCTCGCATGACGCAAGAGCTCGGGAGCGTGACCGATCCGGATCGCCCTGCCTCAACCTCACGCGTGATGGGCATCGCTGCACGAGACAACGATGTGTTCATTGGGAACTGGCACGTTCTCTACTCTTACCGCCTCTACCCGGAGCGGACGGCTCCTAACTTGCGTTTGCCGGAAGCCGTGTCGATGCTCGACTTCGGCCCCGTCGAAGCCGGAGAGAGTGCGACGGTTTCTCTGGACTTGACGAACCAGGGGACGGCTCCGCTCACAGTCATTGGTAGTTGGGTCGAAGGCGAAGCGTTCAGCGTAACGCCCTCGCAGCTGCGGATCCCGCCAGGACGGACTGCGAAGCTGTCGCTCACATACACGGCCAGAGCGGCAGAAACCGAGAGCGGTCTGCTCCAGATCATGTCCGACGATCCAGTTGCTCCCGTACGGCAAGCGTTCCTGATCGGCAACCAACCTGGCATCAGTGTGGGTTCAGTGTTGCCGGAAACGACCGCAACGCTACTTGATGGTACGACTTGGTCATCCAAGCAGGCGGAGGCAGACGGTCAAGTCGTGCTGCTGGAGTACTTCGCTACCTTCTGTCCCGTTTGCGGCGGCGTGTTGCCGGATCTCGAGGAACGCTTCTGGCAAAAGTACAAGGACAAGGGCCTTGCCGTAGTTGCGCTCAATGCCCACGACACCGCCGAGCAGGTGGGTCAGGTTGAAGACTACTGCCAGAATCTCCGGCTCTCGTTCCCGATCGGCTTGGAGATCGAGAAGACGACCTATCAAGGTATCACGGAAAACTTCGCGGGCCTCAACCCCTTCCCCGTTGACGTCCTCATCGGCAAAGACGGCAAGGTTGCGTACATTGCTCGGGAATACGACCCCGATGCGATGACTGAGATCGTCGAGCGCCTTCTCGCTGAATGAGGGCGATATGGTGCCATGGTCGCCTATGCCGTTCTTGCTGATGAGCTTGCTCGTCTGCTGCAGCGTCGACCATGCTGGACCAGAGCCACCGGGGTCGGTTCACGCCGACCCCGGCCTCCGCGGCATGCTGGTCAACGCGAACGAGACTCCGCTAGGCGGTACGACCGTGCTTGCCTGCATGGCGACGACCTGTCTCTTCGGCGAAACGGAAGCGGACGGGACCTTCGAGTTCTCGATTGACGCGCCTGCCAACGTCGCCGTCAAAACGCATCCTAAGCTGAGCTCCATTCCGCGTCAGGCAGCAGCCCTGTATCCAGCGCGGATAGGAGAGGGTGTATTTCTAGACTTGGGAAATGTTTATGTTCCGGACCTGCCCGACGGTGTTCGCCTTGGGTCGCGGAACGACGATGCGCAGTCGCTCACCATCGGTGACGGCCTGACCCTGACAGTGTCGCCTGCGCGGCTCGTCTCACCAGTGGGTGAGGCGATCGTTGACTTGGCAGCCGCCAAGATCCCCGAGCGGCGGCATCCTCCGTTGCTCGAGCTTCAAGGTGAGAAGGTCTTGGCCGTGTACGCGCTCCATCCATTCGCTGTCGAAAGCATGGAGTCGATTGCCATACGCGCACCATCAGACGCGCCCGCAGGCACCACGATACTTTTTCGTACGATCAGCGCCTTGGACGGTCGTCTTTCACAGCCCGCACGGGGGCATGCCGACGGTGACGAAATCTCGACGGACCCGTCGGAAGGGATCACCGAACTCACCTGGTTGGTCGTTTCCCGCTGAGGGATGCGCGCATGCGATCGTTGTTGGAGGTTGATGTGCCGAACGAACTAAAACGAATGCTCGCCGTAGGTTGCTTGGCGCTTAGCGCGTGTGGGGAGGCCGAAACCCCAAGTCAGGTCGTTGTTCGGGATGAGGAGTGGCTTGCTCTCGTCGATAGCGACGACGCGGGCTCAGACACGTTCGACGAAGAACCGCGTCGCGTTCGCTTGAGCGAGTTCTCTGCTCAAGGGAGACCTGGGACCAAGCTCATCATGTTGGTAGGTGCCGCCGGATGGTGCGCGCCGTGTCAGGTGGAGGCGGCTGCCCTAAGCGCTTTCGCAGCCGATTACGAAGGTCGCGGGGTGGTGGTCCTCACTGCGCTCATCCAGGACGCGGACTCGCAGCCCGCCGAGCTGGAATTCGCAAAGCGGTGGGCCAGTACGTTCTCGCTGACGGTTCCGACGCTCATTGATTCGAAGTTCGTGACTGCCGACTATTTCGATCTCGCCGCTATGCCCTCCACATTGATTATCGACGCGACCAATTTCAACCTGCGTCAGGTAGTCGTCGGCGCGGATACAGGCCCTGATCCACTAGCCAAGTATCGGAAATTGCTTGATCACTATCTTTCTGAGTCCTAGGCGGCTGAGCTGGGCGCTCGCAGTCGTAGCATTCTGTGGTTGCTCTTCGTCCCCTGCCCCGCTTGTGGCAACGAAGATGCCCAGCGAGCCCGCAAACAAAGCGCGTGCGCCTGACTTTACGCTACGCGATATCAGCGGGCGTCGGGTTCGGCTTTCTGACTACCTGGGCACGCACGTGATTCTCATCGCCTTCTGGGCGACGTGGTGCGGTCCATGTGTGGCTGAGATGCCGCACTTGCAGCGGCTCTACGTGACCCATAGTCGGGAGCGCTTCGTCGTTTTAGGCGTATCCATGGACGGCCCAGAAAGCATCGCGGAGGTCGCGCCGCGCGCTCGTCGCTACGGTGTAACCTTTCCCGTCCTGTTGGATGAGGAGACGCGCGTGGTGGGCCTGTACAATCCACGTCGTGATGCGCCCTATAGTATCCTCGTGGACAAGAGCGGGGCGGTAGTTGGTTCTCGGGTCGGCTATTCACCAGGTGACGAGCAGAAGCTCGAGGCCGACGTACAGGCGCTACTCCGGGCGCGTCCATGAGGCGGTGGGCGTGGAGGATCGTGCTGTTTTCTGGGGAGGTGGCAGCAAGTCCGTTGAGCTTCGATCTCGCGGATGAGCGCGTTAGCGTAGAAGTGACTTCGACCACCAACGCGGGCTGGCACGGTGACAACGGGGATTCGAACAGCGAAAATGACAACTATGGCGAGCTATTCGAGAAGTTGAATGCGAGCGCCAGTGTCGGGCCGTGGCAGCTGGGGTTTCGGCTCGATACGGCCACGTTCGTGAAGCCGCCTACGGACCTGGTTCGTGACCGCTATTCGCTCGAGAAGGTTTGGGCCGGTTGGAGCGATCGCTCGCTCGAGGTCATGCTTGGGGACTCCTACGTATCGTTCGGACGTGGGCTGGCATTGTCAATTAGGAAGATCGATGAGTTCGGTGTTGATACGACTTTGCGTGGCGCCAAACTGCTGCTGCACCGCGGTGCCCTAGACGGCACGCTGGTCGTGGGTGCTAGCAACATCCAGAACATCGACGAAGCAACTGGCAGAAGCACGCACGACCCAAACGATCTGATCGTTGGCGCCCAGGCACAGGTGACCAACGGCCCTCTGACCACCGGCCTACATTTCGCAGCCGTAGCGTTCAAAGAAGGAATGAGCGGCGTCGAGGCGTCGGAGTTCAACGATCGCTACTACCACGTCGGTACCAGCTTGGACGTTCCACAACTCGGTCGCCATCTCGGCTTCTATTTTGAGTCGTTGGTGCAGGTCCGCGATGCGGAGCTGCAAGAGGCTGACAATTTAGGCACGGCCGCCTATGCGAGCGGTGTGGTTTACGCGGGCCCGGCAGCGGTCCTGCTGGAGGGGAAGGCCTACGGCGACATCGCAGTGATGAAACCAAACATCGGACGGCCCGAGTTTGCGTCGATTGCCTATTCCAATCCTCCGACGGCGGAACGGGTTCTTCAGGTGTTGGAAAATCCGCAGAGCGAAATCTACGGGGGCCGAATTCGCATAGACTGGGCTCTTTCTAGGGACTTCGTATTCTACACCAACTACGGCGCGTTTCGGGATGCTCTTGGGTACGCGGATCCATCTGCTATTGGGATGCGTCGCCGGGGGACGATTCACGACCCATACGTCGGCCTAGAACTGCGCTGGAACTCGTCTCGCTCCCACGCATTTCTGTCAGGGGGTTGGCGCGGTGTTCGACTGGCAGGAAGCAACGAGACCGTGCGCGCCGAAGGTCACGTGGAGATCGACCTGGCACAGGCGGTCGGTGCCGATGCTAGCGTCGAGTGCCACGGTCTGCACTCGGAACGGCGGAAGAACGAATCGCCAATTCTCGATGAAGCATTTCGCGAGGGTTCGTGGTCCCTCGGGTTGCAATTCCACAACTGGACGTTGGCCGGGGGCTACGACTACACGACCGAACGAGTCCACCCGAAGCGAAACTATTTCAACGCAAACCTCGTCTGGAAGGTAAGCGCGTCATCGACTATCCGACTGCTGGCCGGCGCTGCGCGCGGCGGGTTGAAGTGCGTTTCCGGTGTTTGCCGCACCTTTCCGCCCTTCGAGGGCGCCAAGCTTTCCATCGCGCTTCGCTTCTAACGCGCTTAGCTGCTGGTCCCGAATTCGCGGCGCGCGAGGGGCTCCAGTCGTAAGCTTCTTCGCTGTAAGCGTCCGGCCTTGGACGCCCTTGCGTAGCTACCGCGTTTCTGCCGGTTTCCAGCGATCGGGCAGTAGGTCGTCGATGCGATCGGCGGGGTGAGTGCTGATCCGGAGCAGCACGTCGCGCAGGTAGTCGAGCGGGTTGACGCCGTTGGCTTCGCAGGTGGCGACGAGGGAGTAGAGCCCGGCGATGTTTTCTCCGGCGTCTTCGTGACCGACGAAGAGGAAATTCTTGCGGCCCAGGGCAACGACTCGCAGCGCCACTTCGGAGCGATTGTTGTCTGGCGGCACGCTCGGATCGTCCAGGAAGACCGTGAGCTCGTTCCACTGGCGAAGGGCGTAGCGGATCGCAATGCCGAGCTTGCTCTTCGGCGGGTGCAGCCCTTGTCGCGCTTCGAGCCACGACTTGAGCTTTTCCATCAACGGCACGCTTTCGGCTCTTCGTAGCGCGAGGTGCTCGGCGGTGCCCTCGATGCCGCGCTCCCGGGCGGTGTGCTCGACCAGGTACACGTCACGGATCAGGTTGAGGGCTTGCTCGGCTTCGGGCTCACCCTCCATGGCGGCGAAAGTTTGCGTCGAGCGTGCGCAAGGCAACCAGCGCGGCGCCGGCCATCCACCTGAGTGACGCGGTTGTAGCCGGTATAACCGTCCACCACGAGCGTGCCCTGCGTGCCGCCCAGCACTTGCTGCGGCGTCTCACCGCTGCGATCGACACTGAAGCGGTACGCGACGAGCGTGCCAGCGATGAAGGTCCAGACGTAGGCGCGCTTGGTCGATCCGAGCATCTTGATGCTGGTTTCGTCCCCGAACACCAGCTCGCTCTGCCGCACGCGATCGAGCAGGCGCGCCGGCAAGGGCGACAGCAGCTCGGCGTGGCGATGGAACAAGTCGGTCATCGTGCTGCGTGATATCGGGATGCCAAGTCGCCGATACTGTTTCTCGAGCCGGTACAGCGGAATCGAGTCGCCGCACTTGCTCACGATCAAGTGCGCGATGAAGCCGGGACCGTACTGCGTCTTGTCGGTCGTGCGCTCGGGCGCGGGCGCGTTGACGATGTACTGACCGCAGCGACACGAGAGCGTCTCGCGCCGAAAGATGCGGCGGCGGAAGTAACCGGGCACGTACTCGAGCACGGTCGACGGCTTGCCATCGCCGACGCTGCGAAGCTCGGCATTCTGGCAATATGGACACGTCCGCTCGGCATCCGGGACTTTCAGCTCGACCGTCTCGCTGACCAGCTTGCTCTTGGCGAGCGCTCGCTCTTGGCGCTTGCGCTTGGCCTCGGCGAGGCGCTCATCGGAGTCTCGATTGCGTCGCCGCTCGCGCTCGAGCGGCGGCAGCTTTTCGCTCTTGTGCCGCTTGAGCTGCGCGAGCCGCTGCTCGACCTCGGCCAGCTTCTTCTCGAGGCTCTTGGCGTAGCCTTGCCAGCCACACTCATGCTCGGGGTCGTCGGGAGGAGCCAACAAATAGCTTTGATCACATCTCGAGCGAGATGTCGATCCCCGCGTGGCTCACGCCGTTTCTTTTTGCTCTGGCTTCCAGTGCTCGGCGCGGCGCACGTAGCGGACGTCGATGCCGTCGAGCAGCATCAGCAGCTCCGTTGCGTCCATCTCAACCGAGCGCCCGTCGCTGGTTACCCGCGGCATGCGAAACCGGCCGCGCTCGAGGCGCTTGTAGTAGAGCACCAGCCCGCCGCGGTCCCAGAACAGGATCTTGCAGCGGTCGCGGCGCCGCCCCAGAAACACGAACAGGTGACCGGCGAAGAGATTTTCGCCCCACTGGCCTCGGACGATCGCGCTCAGCCCGTCGTGACCACGGCGCAGATCCACCGGCTCGACCGCCAAGTAGATCCGCACGCTCGGCGGCAACGTCAGCACGAGCTCAACGCAGCTTGGCGATCACGGCCGCGATGTACGCCGGGTCGCAACCCTCGGCGAAACGCAGCCGTAGGCTGCCACCCATCTCGACGGAAAACAAGCGCGCTTCATCACTGTTGCCGCGCGCGCTGGTTGATGGGCGAGCGCGCCAGTTGAATGATGGGCATCACGCCGGGCGCGCGTAGGCAGGCAGGGCATGATGGGCGGCCGTGCTCGGCGTCAGGGACGCTACCGACGTTAGGTGTCGGCCTGCAGGATGGCTTGGACGACGTCGCGTTCGACGAGCTTTCGCTTGCGTCGGGCGCTGCTGCGGAGGGCATTGTGGGCAACGCGATCGATGTCCCTGAGCGAGCCCGAAACGGCTTCGTGAAGGATGGAG
>DATEDZ010000315.1:0-8173 GCA_035281385.1 Polyangiaceae bacterium | reverse complement strand
GCGTGCGGCTCCCAGCACCGATCCTCGATCAGGGCGGTGAGCTTTGCCACATCCCCCAACAAGACCGGGTCGGACGATTGAAAGCCGGATGTGCGGATCAAAGAAGCCACTAGAGCGCTCATAACCCAAGTTTTGGGGTTGGGGCCCCAAAACCTGAGGGGGGGCCCCGCCGAATTCACTTCGGCGGGGGGGGAGCTGTGCTCCCGAGAGAGGTCCTAGAGAACCCATCTCAGCGATGAGATGGGCTCTAGTCGGGTAGGTAGCAAAGCAGCACCAGCGAGTGCGGCGCAACATTGATCCCGCTCCCTTTGGGGATGCGCTGCGTCGCTTGCGCGGTGTTGACGACCTCCTGCCAGTGACCCTTTTGGGGCAGGCTCGGAAGCGCGAACTTGTGTGCACGGTTGCTGGCGTTGAGCAGCAGGAGCATCGACTGGCCCTGGTTGGGGCGCCCGCGCTCGTCCACGTCGTCGGAGGCTTCACCCGGGATCAGCATGCCCAGGATGTGGTTTTTCGGATTACCCCAGTCCTCCAGAGTCATCTCTCCGCCATCCGGCCGAATCCAGGACACGTCCTTCACGCCGTGGGCGGAAATCGGCCCGCCGGCGAAGAATCGACGCCGGCGAAATAGCGGGTTGGTGCGCGTGATGGCGAAGACCTTGCGAGCGAATTCGAGCAGGTCCTGCTGCGAAGCGTCGAGGCCCCACTGCAGCCAGGTGAGGTCGTTGTCCTGGCAATAGGCATTGTTGTTACCCTTCTGGGTGCGGCCGATTTCGTCGCCGTGAGAGATCATTGGCACGCCCTGAGAGAAGGCCAGCGTCGCCAGCATGTTCTTCATCATGCGGTCACGCAGACGTAGGATAGGCGCCGAGCGCGTCTCTCCTTCGGCGCCGTAGTTCTTGCTGGCGTTGTCGCTGTTGCCGTCGCGATTCTCCTCGCCATTGGCTTCGTTGTGCTTGCGCTCGTAACTGACTAGATCCCTCAGTGTGAAGCCGTCGTGACAGGTGACGAAGTTGATGCTTGCGTAAGGACCGCGGTCACCACCGTGGAAGATGTCGCTCGAGCCCGAGAGGCGCGACGCGAGCTCCGGCACCTGACCCTCGTCGCCGCGCCAGAAGCGCCGGATGCAGTCGCGGTAGCGCCCGTTCCATTCGGCCCACCCCGGCGGATAACCACCGAGCCGGTAGCCGCCGGGCCCGAGATCCCAGGGCTCGGCGATCAGCTTGACACATTGCAGCACGGGGTCTTGCTGCACCAGCGCGAAGAAGCGCGAAAAGGCATCGAACTCGTAAGGGTCGCGCGCCAGGGTGGAGGCCAGGTCGAAGCGAAAACCGTCGACATGCATCTCGTTGACCCAGTAACGCAAGCTGTCGAGCACCAGCTGCAGCGCGCGCGGGTGGAGCACGTTGAAGCTGTTGCCGCAGCCAGTAAAGTCGACGTAGTGGCGCGGATTGTGCTGGTTGAGGCGGTAGTAGGAGGCGTTGTCGATGCCTCGAAAGCACACGGTGGGCCCGTCTTGTGAGCCCTCGCCGGTGTGATTGTAGACGACGTCGAGTAGCACCTCGATGCCGGCGCGGTGAAACGCCTTCACCATCGTCTTGAACTCGGTCACCTGCTCGCCGAGCGAGCCGGTGGCGAAGCGCGGATTCGGCGCAAAGAAGCCGACCGTGTTATAGCCCCAATAGTTGGCCAGATTCAGATCCTCGAGGCGGCGTTCCCCCGAAGGGTGATGGATCGGTAGCAGCTCGATGGCCGTAACTTTGAGCGCTTTCAGGTGATCGATGATCGCGTCCGAAGCCAACCCCAGGTAAGTCCCGCGCAGGTGGCCCGGCACGTCGGGGTGGCGCATGGTCATGCCGCGCACGTGGCACTCGTAAATCAGCGTCCGGCTCCACGGCACGTTGGGCGGGCGATCGTCGCCCCAGCTGAAGGCCGTTTCGACCACGACCGACTTGGGCATGTAGGGACCACTGTCGAGCTCGCTCTTCGACAGGTCCCCCTGGGGGTCGCGCAGCCGGTAGCCGAACATCTCGTCCAGGCCGCGGATCTCGCCCGAGATGGCCTTGGCGTAAGGATCGAGGAGCAGCTTGTACGGGTTGAAGCGATGCCCTTGCTCGGGCGCGTACGGGCCGTCGACGCGGTAACCGTAGAGCTGACCCGGCCTCACGTCGGGCAGATAGACGTGAAAGACGCGGTTGGTGCGTTCGGTGAGCGGGATGCGGATCAGCTCCTTGTCCGCCGTTTCGCTCTCGTACAGACAGAGCTCGATGCTCGACGCGTGCTGCGAAAAGATCGCGAAGCTTACGCCCTCACCGTCCCAGGTGGCACCGAGCGGATAGGGAGAACCGGGTCGAGTTCGCATGCCTTCCGAAACGTGGCTCAGCCGCGGCGTGTGACACGGAATAGGTGTCCGACGCGCTCCGTGGGATCGAGCCGCACGTAGTTACGCGCGCCGCGCCAAGTGTAGCGCGCACCGCTCAGGAGGTCGTTCACTTCGTACGGCTCGTTCGCGGCGATGCCCATCGCGGCGATCGGCACGTCGACCATGGTCTCGTGCATATTGAAGGGATCCAGATTGACGACGATCAGGAGCTCGTTGCCGGGCGCGTGCTTGCGATAGGCCAGGATGCCGTCGTAATCGGTGTGCAGGAAGTCCAGGTTGTCGAGCTCGTGTAACGCGGCGTTTTCCGCGCGGAGTCGGTTCAGCCTGCTGACGTCCTGCTTGATGTTGCCGGCCGCGTTCCAGTCACGCACGCGGATCTCGTACTTTTCGGAGCTCAGGTATTCCTCACTGCCCGGTTTGACCGCGACGTGCTCGATCAGCTCGTAGCCGGAATAGATGCCGTAGACGGGGGACAGCGTCGCGGCCAGCAGCAGCCGAATGCGAAAGGCCGGGCGGCCGCCGTGCTGTAAGTACTCATGCAGAATATCCGGCGTATTGGCGAAGAAATTCGGCCGGTAATACTCGGCCATCTCGCTCTTGGTCAGCTCATTCAGATAGTCGCGCAGCTCCCAGCTCGAGTTCTTCCAGGTAAAATAGGTGTAGCTCTGGGTGAAGCCGAGCTTGGCGAGTGACTTCATGCGATTGGGCCGCGTGAAGGACTCGGACAGGAAGATCACGTCGGGATGCTCGCGCTGCACGTCGGCGATCATCCATTCCCAGAACGTCAGCGGCTTGGTGTGGGGATTGTCGACACGGAAGATCTTCACGCCGTGCTGGATCCAAAACAGGACGATGTCGCGGCACGCGTTCCAGAGATTTTCGCGATCCTCCGACCAGAAGTTGAGCGGGTAGATGTCTTCGTACTTCTTGGGCGGGTTTTCGGCGTAGCGCAGCGTGCCGTCGGGACGCACGAAGAACCAGTCCGGGTGCTCCTTGACCCAAGGATGATCGGGCGAGCACTGCAGCGCGTAGTCGAGCGCGATTTCGATGCCGAATTCGCCTGCTTGTTTCACCAGGGCGTCGAAGTCCTCGATGCTGCCGAGCTCTGGATGAACAGTGGTATGACCGCCTTGCTTGCCGCCGATCGCCCAGGGACTGCCGACGTCGTTCGGCTCACAAGTGACCGAGTTATTGCGACCCTTGCGATGCGTCACGCCGATCGGGTGGATCGGCGGCAGGTAGATCACGTCGAAGCCCATGGCCGCAATCTCGGCCAGGCGCGCGGCGGTGTCGTTGAATGTGCCGTGCTTACCCGGCGCGCGGCCTTGCGAGCGCGGGAACAGCTCGTACCAGGCGCTGAAGCCGGCCTCGACGCGATCCACGACCAGCGGCAAGAGCTCGAAGCGCGTCGCGTCGCCGGGCAACAGCGGGATCCGCACTGTCTCGGCCAGGTCGTCCGCAAACGCGACACGCAGGCGCTCCTCGAGCGTGGCCCGCGGGTCGGCCAGGCGCTGCGCAACCTCCTTGATGCGCTTGCTGGCCTCACCTTTCAGGAAGCGGGCCAGCTTGTTCAGGATGTCGGCGCCCTCCAGCAGCTCCGAGCGCACGTCCTGACCCGCGTTCAGACGCTTGCCGAGATCACTGCGGAACGTGCCGTAGCGATCCGGCCAGGCTTCGACCGTGTACTCCCAGCGCCCCAGCAGATCCGCCTTGAACGAGCCGTGCCAGCGATCGACGTCGAAGTGGTAGGTCAGTGGCGCGCTGCGAAACTCCGCCGTACCTTCCGGTCGATACAGGATGTGGGCCGCGATCAGGTCGTGCCCGTCCTTGAAGATGTTCACTCCGACATCGACCTGCTTTCCGAGCAGGCGCTTGATGGGGTAACGGCCCCCGTCGAGCTGCGGCGTAAGGTTCTCGATGACGAGGCGGGGAAGCTCTTCTGCGGCCGTGTCCATGCGATTTTGGAAGGGACCAGCACTTACCATCATAAGCCCGAGGGCCCAAGCGCTACGGCAGGGCCCTGAGCAACGACGAGCTGCTCTACTTACGCCGTTCGCTTGCCGTGGCTTACGCGCTTAACCACGAAAAAGCTCGGTCCGCATGAGGTTTTTTCACGGATGCGAGCGCAGCGTGATCTCGAAGGACGCGCCGCTGGAGGCGGGCGCCGCGAAGCCCATCTTGTAAAACATGGGGAGTAGGCAGGCCGCGAGCGGTGTTCCGACCAAGTCGCCGCCGGTTGGTCGCACGTGGGCGACGCTGCCCGAGGCGTCGATGCCGATCTTCAGCGTGAGCGCACCGCTTTGTTGGTGCTTGGGATCGGTCAGGCAGGCCTGCAGCCTGTCCTTGCGGCGGTCGACGCCACCGCGCGCATCAGCTTCGAGCATGCCGCGCGAAACCAGGGTTGCGATCTGCAGCTCGCCCGGTGCGCCGGCGGGCGCGGCGGCAACCGACGCGCTGGGTGCGGGCTCGCTCGAGGCGGTGGCGCTGGCTGAAGGCGCCGCCGAGAGCGCCGGCACTTCCACTTCAGGCCCGTCGTGTACTGCGGCTTCGGAAGGGCGGGGCGCGATCGGTGCGACCGGCGTGCTCGAGATGCTTGGCTTACTGCGCGACGCCGTCACCGGCGTCGGGCTGACCGTCCAGCGCCCCCATGCGAGCAGCACCAACCCCGAAAGTCCGAGCACCAGCCCCCGACGACCGAGAGCGAGCGCACCAGCACCCGCCAAGCGCGCGCGCTGCGCGAACACGACCAGTAGCGCGACTACCGTCGGCAGCATGTAGGCCCAACCGAAGCGCGCGTGTGAAAGCGAGCTCAGCACGAGCTCGAGGCTCGCCGCGCCGACCGCCGCCATGCTCAGGAACGTGCCGGCGACCAGACCCGCCGCGCGCCGCACCGCGCGCGGCCCGTCTCGATCAGCGAGCGCCGCGTCCAGCTTGGCAGCGCCGGCCGCGAGCGCGAGCCCACTCACGGCACCGAACAGGGCCGGTAGCAGCAGGTCACCGCGCAGCGCTGATGGTGCGCGGTGGTAGACGGCTGCAACGCCCAGCAGTCCCACGCCAGCCGCAGCGAGCGCGCGGGGCGTGGCGTGCACGCCCGAGCGTTCGGACAGTCCCGCGAGGGTCCAAACGCCAGCGAGACTTGCAGCGGCTCCTGCGCACAGAAGCACCATGGACTGTGTGCTCATAAATCGTCCAGAACAGCCCCGAGCCCTGGCCCGAGGCTTGGCACGGGCTTACCCGGAACCGAGGCCTCGGGACGCTAACACGCCTTCCGCTGGGGGCGGATCAGGTGAAGCGCTTTCGCGCGTATTCCGTCATGGGGCCGGGCGGGACATTGCTCTTTCTGGGCTCGAAGCGCCCGCGCCAGCTGCCATTTTTCAAGCGGCGTTTGCCGCGCACCTTCTCCTCGTCCATCGCGTAGGTCTCGGCCTCCGTGCCGTCATTCAGCTTGATCTTGATGCGCCGGAACAGCACCGGGCACTGGTGGTGCACGTCCAGTTTGAAGCGCTGGTGGCGGCTCACGCCGTAAAGCTCACCGGCGACCGAAACGTGTCCGCCGACCAGGAGCACCGGGTAGACGTCGAGGTCCACCAGCGTATGCTCCGCAGCGGTCCGCACTTCACCGAGCAGCGGGGCGCCTTCGAGTAAGGTGTGCTCTCGCTCGCCTTGGAGTAGCAGGCCGTACACGAACAGGCGCACTTCGGGGCCGTTGTCGGACGCAGTGGGCGCCATCGACCCCAAAATCGATCAAGCTTGGGAACTTGGCAACCGTAGTGATGTCGTAATTTGGCTTTGGCAGTGTAGGAGGCAGGATGCGGCTCGGAAAAGACGTACTCGAGGCGGATCTTTATGCAGCGCTGGGGTTGCTGCCCGACGCCACCGAGTCGGAGATCCGAGTCGCCTACCGCCAGCAGGTGCGTGCCAGCCATCCTGACTTGAATCGGGAGGATCCGGAAGCGCTGCCACGCATGATGCGCCTGAACCTGGCGGCGCGCGTGCTGCTCGACCCCATGCTGCGTCGCGCTTACGACGAGGCGCCGCGCGGCGCGAAAGCGGCACCGGCGGAAGCCAGGTCGTTGCGTCACGCGGCCTGGTTCGAGCGCGGCGAGCAGAGCTCGGACGATGATTGGGCCCCGCCGCCGCCAGCTGCGGCGCGTGAGCAGCGCACCCGCTTCAGGGGTTTCTTCCGCGAGCTGCGCGGCCGCGACGGACATTTCAGCTTGCAACTGCAGGAGCTGATCGAATCCTTGAGTGGCCGCCAGCAGCTCGGCATCGCCGCGGTCCTGTTCGCGCTGGCGATCAGCCTGATTGCTATGGCCCAACCGCAAGGCTTGATCGGGGACTCGGTGCAGCCGACCTCCGTGCGCGTCGACTCCGTGTACCCCTAAACGTCCCACTTGGGGCGGAGTTGCCCGCTTCTTCCGTCAGAGTGCCGTTCCGTCGGTGGCGCACGAGCACATGGCACGCGGTCTGCATCACCGCTCGTCGCGCTGATCGCGCCTTGCCTGGAGGCCCTGTCATGACCGATGTCGAGCGTCTATGGACCATCATCGCACTCGCCGCCGTGGCGATTGTGATCGGAGCGCTACTCTACGCCCGCCACCGTGCGCGCGTCCGCCACGCCAGGCTCGAGCGCCACTTCGGCCCAGAGTACGATCGCGCCGTCGAGGAGCTTGGTAGCACCGAACGCGCGGATCGTGAGCTCTTGGACCGCCAGCGCCGCGTCGAGCACTTCCGCAGGAAGCCGCTCAGCTCCGACGATCGCGCCCAATTTGCGGCCGCGTGGGAGCGAATTCAACGCAAATTCGTCGACGATCCGGCGATCGCCGTCACCTCCGCGAACGAGCTCATCAACGACGTGATGCGCGCCCGCGGCTACCCCACCCAGCACTACGAGCAGCGCGCTTCAGACCTCTCGGTCGAGCATCCCACCGTCGTGCAGCACTACCGCGCCGCCCACGAGCTCGGCCGTTCGGTGCACAACGGTACGATGGACACCGAACAGCTACGTCAAGCCGTCATCCACTATCGTTTCATTTTCGCTGACCTGCTTCAAGAAGGCGAGCCGTCGGACCGTCACCACCATCACGCCCATCCGTCCTATTCTTGACCAGGCCGAGGACCGCGCGCAATGCGGCGCTCATGAGAGCTTCTGGTAAAGCGACAGCGCTTCCATCGCGATCCCACGCACGTCGCGTGCAAGCTGATCGCCTTCGTCGGCGTCCTGGCTGCGTGTGACGATGCGGAGCAGGGCCTCGCGGGCGCGGCGCAGCTCGAAAGCGAGCCAGCGCACGTCCGCTTCACAGCCGTGAGCCGTGCCTACGTGGGCGCCTTCGATATCGCGCAGGCGCCACTCGGTTTGAGTGCTGCCATCGAGCTGCTTGCCGGCACCACCGCAATCGGGACAACGGCTCGGTCCAAAATCGTCGACGACCTCACCCTTGCCATAACACGTCATACAGTCGCCGGTCCTCGCTTCCATCGCCCGGGCAGCATACCTGCCCTCTGGCTTGCCCGAAACCGCTGCCGAGCCCACTCGCGCTCCGGCTCCCGACCTCGTCCCGGGGCCGCGACCGCGCAGGGCCTCGAGAAACGGATCAAGACTGGGCCCGACGCGGGCCCGACGCGCGTGCAGTGGACGGCGGGTGTCCCAGCGCACTAGGCCTTGATCTAGCGATAAAACCACGCGCGTGCGCGTGGTTTTATCGCTGTGGGTAAAAGGCAAGCCGGTGGCGTCCGGTGTAACCGGAGGTCGGGTTGGGTTGTGGAGACGGTCAAGGGGGCTTTCGGGGTTGG
>DATEDZ010000314.1:0-6953 GCA_035281385.1 Polyangiaceae bacterium | reverse complement strand
GTCCGCCAGCTCGACATGCTGGGCAAGGGCATCCCGAGTGAGGCCGTGCAGACGCAGGATCAAGCCGTGCTATCGGATGTTCTCCGCGCCTACGGTAGGACGCGCAACCCGGACGCGGTGCGCATCGTGGTCTCCTTCGCGAATAGCGAGCGCGCTCAGATCCGCGAAGCTGCCCGCCAATCCGTGGCGCTGATGGGTGAGGTGGCAACCTGGCAGCTGCGCGACAGCTACGAGAGCGTGGTGGGCAAGAAGCCGCCGCGCGACTGGACCTGGGAGCGCACCGCCCGCGAGCTGTTCGCCGAGCTCGATCGGCTGCGTTCCGCGCAGGTGACCAAGCTGTTCGAGGAGGGACAGGCCGCCCGCGCGCGCGGCGATCTCGATGCCATGCGCCAGAGCTTCGACAGGCTTCTGGCCCATGACCCACATTTCGATGAAAACGTACAGCTTGCGGCCGGTTACCTGGCGTTCGCCAAGGCGCAGCTGGACAAGTCGCCGCGCGACGCGCTGCTCGCGCTGCGCCGCGCGGAGCGGCTCGATTCTCAGTTGAATAGCGCGCTCAGCCTGCGCCTGACGCTGGAAGCCGAAGCGCTCGAGGAGCAGGGCATCGCCGACGCTACCTTGCTCGAGCGCGCGCTCGAGGCGGACCCGCAAAATGCTCGCGCCAGGGCGAACCTGCAACGCTTCGAGCGCGCTGAGCCGAAGCGCTCGGAAAAGGCCCGGCTGGTCGCAGCCATGTCGATTCTGGGCGTCGCGGGCGCAGCTATCGCTCTGATCCTGCTCAGACGCAACAAGCCCGAAAAGCCTGCTTCCGTAGCCGTGCCAAGCGCACAGGCAGACGTCACAGAAAGTGGGCCGGCCCAATCTGACTGACCGCGCCTCGCACGTGCGCGATAGCAGCGGTGCGGCTGCGAACCCCCAACGTCTCGTAGAGTTGGTGCAAGTAGGTCTTGATCGTGGCTTCACGCAGACCAAGCTCCGCTGCGATCTCGCGGTTGCTCAACCCGTCTGCCAACAGCTTCAATAGCTGTTGAGCCCGATTGCCCAGGCCGTACTGCTCGCTGAGAATGCGCGAGGTGTTGGTGGGAAAAGCGGCCCCATCTTCGCCTCGCAACCAAATGAGCATGCGCTGCTCCGGTGCTCGCTCGATTTCGACGGCGCGCAGGGTTCGGCCGCCGCTGATCGAAAGGACCCGGTTCGGTGTGCCGCTCGGCCGGTCTGGCGAGAGCAAGGCAGCGAGCTCCGGTACCAGCTCACCCGCGCGCACGACCGAGGTCGAACCGTGCACGCTGAGCACGCGCCAGGTGCCGTCGCAGACGATCAGGCTGAGCCCCGCGAGCTGTAAGCTCCGCTCCAGGGCAGGTCCACACACCTCGGCCATGATCGACCGAGGCGGAAGCAATGCCATCGCAAGCTCCATGGCCGCTTGGGTAGCAACCAGTATGCCGCCGTTCAAAGACACCTAACTCATTGAAATTACTGCCTTCTAACCTGCGCGCGCGCAGCGCGGCGCGCGCGCAGCGCTCAACCTTCGGCTTGGTTGTCGACGCCCAGCTTCTTCATCAAGCGATGTAGCGCGTGACGGCTGCTGAGCCCGAGCTCACGCCAGACCTTGTCCCTGACGCCGCCATGTCGTTTCAGGCTTTCGGTCAGCTCTTCGAGCCCGATCTCGCGACCTGGCCGGGAGGGGCGCGGTGGCAGCTCGGCACGCATTTCGCGCGTCAGCTCGAGCACGTCTCCCTGACTGGTTTGCAAGCTGCGCCACAGCAGAGCCTCCAGTTGTCGAACGTGGGCGGTGTAGCGGGTCAGCAAGAGTGAGCGGATCAAGTCGACCTCGAACCGGGGTTCCCCGGTGCGACCGTTCCAGTGGCGCAGGAAACGCTGCCCGATGCTGATATCCTTTTGGGCAATTCGCTGGACGATGTGGCGTGCCAGCAGCGGCACATCCTCGATGCGGTCGTCGAGACCCGGTATGTCGACGCGAAGCGTCAGACGCGCAGCCAAGTCGTGCTTCAGTTGCGCGATGGGTCGATTGGTCGCGGCGACCAGCCGCAGGTCCACCATGCGCGAGCGGGCGTCTCCCAAACGCTGGTATTCCCCAGCGTCTAGCACGCGCAGCAAATGAGCCTGAAGCTCCGGTCCGAGCTCCCCAATCTCGTCCAGAAACAAGGTCGAGCCGTTGGCTTGGCCGATGAGCCCGGGACGCTCGGGCATCCCGACGTTGGGGTAGTTGGCGATATTGCCGAACAGCTCGGCGTCGATCAGCCCCGATGGCAGGGTCGCTGCATTGCGCGCCACCAGCTCGTGGTCGCGGCGCGTCGACCCTGCGTGAATCCCCCGCGCAACCAACTCCTTGCCAGTACCGCTAGCTCCCGAGATCAACACGTGAGCGGCGCGCTCTGCCGCGAACGCGATCTGGCGTCGCAGCTCCCAACACGCTCGGCTCTCGCCGACGACCCCGTTTTCGTCTGGTTGCCCAAAGCTGGCTACGGTAGCGCAGGATTCCAAGCGCCTGGGGCGCAGCACGCATACGAACAGGTACAACCCTCGCAGCTCGATGACGTCGCCAGGCTGCACGAGCGCTTGCGGCACCTCGGTTCCCCCGATCACCAGCGCACGCTTGCCCAAGCACTCCATCGAGATGGCCTCGTCATCGACCCAGCTCAACTTGAGCTGGCGGCGCGACAAGAAGGGGTTGGTCAGGGCTGCGGCTCGCTCGCTGAAACGAGGCCGCTGACGCACGAAGGATAGGCGCGGTTCGATACGCTCGGAGATACGCCCGAAATATGCTGGCTCGCGTTCGACGAGTAGGACTTCGCCGACTCGGTTCGGCTCGCTTTCGGACCACGCCAGAACCAGGGCCGGCTGCAGCGTCTCGGGCTCGTGGGGCCGCTTGACGAGGTCACCGTCATCCAGCGTGGTAGTCGACGGCGAGTTGCTAGCCATGGCGGCCGCAATCTTATCCGAGAATCGAGGGCTGTCCCGGGCTACGGCGCGTCCGGGCCGGCCATGAATCTCACCTGGGGCCCGACGGCACCTCGTGGGGCCTCAAAGCTCGGTACGGGCGCGGGTCGTCGGCTGCTCGCTGGCAGCTCTTGCGTACTATCGCTGGACCTTGGCCTATGCTCCCGATGCCCAGCCTCATGGCATCCACCTCACGTCGGGCCACGCTTTCTGATGACAACGAAGGTCGACATCTGGATCGCGGAGCCACCGCAGATCGACGATCCCGAGCTATTGGCCGCTTACGACCGCCTGCTGTCGGACGAGGAGCGCACCCGGCAGCGCGCGTTCGTGTTCGAAAAGAATCGCCACGAGCACCTGGTCGCGCGCGCGCTGGTCCGCTCGACCCTCTCGAAGTACGCGGCAACGGCCCCCGCAGCCTGGCGTTTCAGCAGGAACGCTCACGGCCGGCCAGCCATCGATCCGCCGTCCGTGCTCCGCTTCAATCTGTCCCATCGCCCGACGATGGTCGTGTGTGCGGTGACGACAGGGGGGGACATCGGTGTCGACGTCGAGCCGATGGACCGCGGTAGCCAGATTCTGACCATGGCGAATAGTACTTTTGCCAGGCGCGAGCTGGACGATCTACGAAGCCTGTCCGGGGAGCACGCATGCGATCGGGCTGTCTCGCTCTGGACGCTCAAAGAAGCCTATATCAAGGCCCGCGGCCTGGGTCTGGCGCTGCCGCTCGACGGCTTTGCGTTCACGTTCGAAGCGGAGGCCGGGCCGCGGATCGAGTTCCTGCCTGCCAGCGCCGACCGAGCCGAACGCTGGTGGTTCCGAACACACGACGTCAGCGGTCATCGCATCGCGATTGCGGCGGAGGCGGTGGCGGCCGTAGAGCCCGAGATCCGTTTTCACTTCAATGTGCCGTTGCGTGATGGCCTTTGAGCGCGCCAAGTCTAAAGTGGCGATGGTAAGCTGGGCGCCATGTCTGCCGACGAGGAAGATTCTCGCGTCTATACCGTCGTAGTAAATCAAGAGGGGCAGTATTCGATTTGGCTCACCGGTTCGCCAATCCCCCAGGGTTGGTCCGAGGTCGGGAAGACTGGAACGAAGGCCGAGTGTCTCGCGCACATCGGCAGCGTGTGGACCGACATGCGACCTATCAACTTTCGTAAGTAGCGCGCCACGGGTTGCGTTCCTTGTTGCTCGCTCGGGAAAGACGCAGCTAGTCTCCTGCTCCGAAGTGATGGGCTCGCAGCTGCTATAGAGCCGAAATCCAGGGAGCATGCATGAACTCACAGCGTCGTCTTGCGGGCCGTCCATTTCTCGGGAACGTGGTCACCGCCACGTTGCTTTCGCTGGCCGCCTTGTCCTGGTCGGGTGCCGCGCTCGCCGCCGATCCGCCGGCTGCGACGTCCGAAGCCGAGGCCACCTCACCGCAGGTCAAGGAGGCGACGGCGCGTTTCGAGCGAGGCTTGGCATTGTTCGACGACGCAGATTTCGACGCGGCGCTCGTGGAATTCATCCGCGCCTACGATCTGTCGCCCACCTATAAGATTCTTTACAACATCGCCAAGATCGAACGCGTCAAGAACGACTATTCGTCCGCGCTCACCCATTTCGAGCGTTACCTGAGCGAAGGCGGCACGGAAGTTCCGGCTGACCGCCGTGACGAGGTCGAAAAGGAGATCCAAGTCCTCAAGGATCGCGTCGCCGAGGTCAGCATCAAGGCCAACGTGGACGGCGCGGCGGTCTACGTCGATGGCACGCCGGTGTGCGGTGCGCGCCTGGTGGACCCCAACTGCAGCGGCACCACGCCCTTGAAGAGCGCTGTGATCATCAACCCTGGAGCTCGCAAGATCACCGCTACCAAACGTGGCTACCAAGACGCTGCGGCTCAGATTACCGTCGCGGGCGGCGACAAGAACATCGTCAAGCTCGACCTGTTCGACTTGAAGCCGCCCCCCGAAGATACTGGGCCGCGCAATCGCGCCATCGTGGGCTGGTCCGTGACCGGCGCGTTGGCCATCGGCGCGGGCGTCATGGGTGTGCTCACGCTCAACAAAAAGCACAGCTACGACGAGGATCGCGACAAGGTTGGGTGCGAAAGCCAAAATCTCGATACGGACCTGTGCAATCGAGACACGTTCGCCACCCTCGATTCGGACAAGAAAGACACCAAAACCTTCGCGCTAGTCACCGACATCTTGACTGGTGCCGCGGTGGTGGCCGGCGGCATCTCGATCTATCTCACGGTCAAGGCCGCCAACAAGACCGAGCCAGAACAGGAACGCGCGGCCTTGAAGCTGCGCAGCATGCGCGTGAGCGCGGCTCCGGGCGGTGCGGTGCTGAGCGGCTCGTTCTGAACCGAGCCGTATCGTAAGCTCGGCCGCCTACTTGCCGAACGGGCTGGTGCGGTCGAGCACCGGTGGTGGCTTGCGCGGTGTGGTCGGCGTAGGAGCCGGCGAGGCTACCGGTGTGGGGGACGCCTCCACTGGCGGTGGCACCGAGGGAGCATCCTCCTCGCCAGGTCCGGGCGCGTCGGTCGTAGCCTTGCCTCCGTTCCGAACCGGTCGTCGGATCGGCTTGCCCACCGCAGCACCGCTGCGCGCTCCTGGCAAATCAGAAACATTGACCGGCTTGTCGTTCACGGATGGCGCGGGCTGGGACGGCGGCGCGGGCTGGGACGGCGGCGCGGGCGTCGTCACTGCAGGCGCCGGCGGTGCGGCTGCGGTCGCTGGCGGAGTCAGGGCCGGATTGGCCAGGTTGGTCGCGGGGGGCTCCACGGAGCTCGCCCCGAGAAACCGGGTGGCCACGATCCCACCACCAACCGCGGCGACCGCGACGAACAGCACCGCCAGCAGCGGCCCTCGCGAGCCGGACCTGAAGGGCGGCGGGGTGCCCGTAGGCGAAGTCAGGGCTCGGGCACTGGACGACTCGGTGAGCTCGGCGGGCCGCGATACGGAGGGCGGCGAGGCGCCATGGTCGAGGGCGCTGCGCCTCGTGGCCAGCTCCGGTGCGCCGGCCGGCGCTGGCGAGCTCAGCGTCGGCGAATGCGGGCCCGAGCCCTGGCCAGGTTGAAATGGCATCCGCTCGGTGCGGGCCGAGCTGCTGCCACTGGAGGGTGTGATGGGGGTGGATTGGATATCGGTGCCAGCCGCACCAGGCACCGTCGCTCGCACAACCTGCCCGAGATACTCGCGGGACACATGGATCCCCAACCGAGACTGGACTTCCAGCACCGCCGTGCGCATCTCCATTGCCGATTCCCAGCGATCCTCGTTGTGGAAGGCCAGGGCCTTGTCGATGACCGCTACCACCTCGGCCGGTAGGTTTGGGGCGACAGTAGCCAGGGATCTGGCAGGGGTGGTGGCGACCTTGATCAACACCTGAGCGGCGTTTTCACCGTCGTGCACGAACTCACCCGACAGGGCGCTGAACATGGTGGCGCCGATCGCCCACAGATCGGTGCGGCCATCGACGTCCCGCGAGCGACCTGACGCTTGCTCGGGCGGCATGAACAGCGGCGTGCCGAGCGTGGTCCCGGATTCGGTCTTGGACCCGTCACCCTCGCGCAAGCGCGCGATTCCAAAATCCAGAATTTTTACCACACCATTGCGCGTCACGAAAATGTTCGCCGGCTTCAGATCGCGGTGGACGATATTTTGAGCATGCGCGGCCGCGAGCACGTCGAGCAGTTGCTCCGCAATGGCCAGGACACATTCGAGAGTCAGCCGACCGCCGCTGGCCTCCCACAGCCGTTCCAGTGTCACGCCATGGAGCAGCTCCATCACCAGAAATGCCGAACCATCATCGGTGACGTCGTCATCGATGACCGCGACCGCCCCCTCGTGCTCGACCCGGTTGGCAACGTAGCCCTCTCGCACGAAGCGCTGACGGATGACCGGGTTGAGCGACAGCTCCCGGTGCAACATTTTTAGGGCAAAGCGCTTACCATTCCGATGCTTGACCGAATACACGACGGCCATGCCACCGCTGCCCACCAC
>DATEDZ010000313.1:0-8805 GCA_035281385.1 Polyangiaceae bacterium | reverse complement strand
GCCGGACGAGCACGACCCGGCTTCCTTGGTCGATTGTGAATCGGAGCTGTGCTCGAAGGATCCGAACGTCACGATCTGCCCGCTCGAGTCTCAAAAGCACGGCGGCGGGCTCGGCGTCAGAACCCCGCTTTCCGACGAGCTACTTGATGACCTGAGCGAGTACATCCAGGAAAACCTGACCAACAGCAACATCGACTTGTTGCCGTTCAACCCGATCCGTCATGTGGATCCCGAGATCTTCGTTAGTGGAACCGGCGACACGCTGCTCCACCTCGATGATCGTCACACCGCGATCCTGGAGACGGTGGAGGGCTCGCTCATCCCACGCCTGATCGAGGTTACCGAACGCCCCAGCTGGGCGCCCATCGATCAGATCAAGATACCCGCAACGCTTTTCGAAAGTAGCGTGACGTTCCAGGACGACGCTGGCTCGCTGGTGTTCCCCAGCGTCGACGCGGAACGCATCGTCTCGAATCTGCTCGGAGCGCCGAGCAGCTCCAGCGGGGGAGGCGCGTCCAGCAATGCTTCGGTTCTCGGCTTCGAAACCCCGGGCGCTTGGTCCTCGACCGCAGCCGGCCTCACGCAGAGCTCGGAAGCCACGGAAGGTTCCTCGTCGCTGAGCGTGCCTGCGGCCGGCTGGCTTCAGTTGACCAGTCCCAAGCTGGCATCGCTCGGGGCAGTGGGTTCGGCCGTCACCTTCGATCTGAAGCTACCGTCGCCTGCGGTCAATCCATGGTGGGGCGGTGATGTTTCGGTCGTGCTCGACGCGCCTTCCGTCGGCATCTACAGCGCCTGTGTGGGGCAGCGTTCGCTCCAGGGCCTACCTCTGGGCTCGTTCCAAAGGATCTCGCTGCCCCTGAGCAGCGACCTGGTCAGCAAGCTTTCGCAGTCGTATTCCGATCTGCGAGTCAAGCTGACCCTCAACGTGCCGAGTGGACCGGGGCGCTACCTGTTCGATAGCCTGTCCTTTGGCTCCAGCGGGCCGCCTGCATCTTTGCCGCAGCCCGCGCCGATGAGCTTCTCGGTCAGCTTGCCGCGGGACTTCGATCTGGCGGGCACCGCGCTCGGAGCGATGAGCTCCCTGCGCATAGCCAACAGAGCGCAAGTCATTACGAGCGAGGGCGGCTTTGCCGCTATCGCCAATACCGGCTCGTCCGAAACCAACCTTGGCGTCGACGCTCAGACGGGCAGCGTTGCCAGCGTAGGCCCTATTGTTCTGCGCAAGCGCGCCAAGGTCAACGGGCAGGCTACGAGCGAAGCCACGATTTCGCTCGCGGCGGGTGCCGTCGTCACCGGACCACGCCTTGCACCACATGTGCTTTCGCCCTTTCAAACGTTGTCGTGGACCCAGCAACCTTCGAGCGCCGCGCGCCCTGTCTCGCTCGAGCCGCATCGCCAGGCGAGCATCGAGCCCGACTCGTACGGGGCAGTCCGCGTCAAGCCGCGATCGACGCTTGGGCTTTCAACCGGGACTTACTTCATGGAATCGCTGGCAGTCGAGCCCCAAGCGCGACTGCAGGTCGACGCCACGGACGGTCCCATCATCCTGGTGGTGCGAAACTCTTTAACGTTCCGCGGCTCCCTGATCGGTGCCGAGCCCGAGAGTGTGCTGATCACTTACGCAGGAACGTCGGCCGTGGCGATCGAGGGCTCGCTCGGAGCCACCATCGTCGCCCCGAACGCAACGCTGCGCTATGCACACACCGGACGAGGCGAATGCAGGGGTAGTCCGAACTTCAACGCGAAAAGGGACCACTCAATCGGCTCGACGGTGCACGCCGGTGCCGCCTTTGCCAAGGCGATCGAGGTCGATCCGGAAGTGACGTTCGAGCATCGCCCGTTCGGTTTCTGGTCGCTCCTGGGCGCGGCTGGCGGCAACGATCGCTTCAGCCAGATGACGACTTACGTCAAGAGCGCGATCACCGAGGCCAACCTCGTGCAGTTCCGAGACCAAAACTTGGACTCTCGCGCCGTCCTCGAGCTGGCCAAGTTCTCGGCGAGCTCCAACTTCCGAGACGTGTTCCGGCGTGCGCTCGATACAGCGCGCCTCAAGATCCCCGCAGACTTGCTGCAGGATGCCACGCCCTTCCTGCAATGGTATCGGCGCTCCGGTGAGCTCCGAGACCGCGTGCTGGTCGGTTACGGCGATTGGGTGGGTGACGTCTCCGACTTCAATCCTGACCTGATCAGGCGCGTTTGTGGCGACGACGCGTCGGGGGCGAAATTCGGCAAGTCCATTGCGGGAGAATCTGGGTCGCCCGGCGAGGGTGGCCAATCGGCGGCGCCGCGGCGCTGTCTCAGCTTCGCCTCCACCTTCGCCGAAGCTTGCGTTCGACAGCCGCTCGTCCAGCAGCAAGACTGCAACAACGTGAACACGGCCCGAGGCTGCCCCAGCCCGGACTGCGAGATTCGCTACGCGTTTCCTCCGGAAGGCGAGGCCTGTCCCTTCGGATATGCGCGCCAGCCGTTGCCCGATGTCTTCGGGTTTCACCCGGTGTGCCCGGCTCAGGTCGACGTCGGGCTCGACGGGTCTGGGGGCAACGTGGACTGCACCTTCCCGCCTGGTGCGCGTGGCACCAACGTGCTTCCGGCACCCAAGGCGCCACCAAACGACCCGCCGAATCGCGTCAGTACCTGGGGATACAGCCACTGGGCTGCGACAACCCACCGGCTACAGGGGGGTGAGCTGTCGCGCCGAGTCGGCCGAGCCAACACCTTCTACAAGCGTGACGAGCTCATCCCCGCGACGGCTCGCTACCTCTCGACTCGCACCCTGGCCCAGGCCAACTACATCTCGCTCCGCGGTGACATCGCCTGCAGCATCAATCCGCAGACCTGCCCGGTGTGCCCGCTGGACCCCACCGCGCTGGTGAGCGACGAGCACAAGCGCCTCTGCGCGCTCGTCGGCGATACCAACGCCAAGCTGCGGCAGATCATCGCCAGCCTCAACTACTACGGCTACTCGGCGAACTTCGTCCCGCCAGCATCGACGCGCCTGCACGATCCGCTGGCCAGCTTCGATCTACTGTCGCTGGTGCGCGACGAGTTGGAACGCGCTGATGGGACGAGTAAGTTCTGGCTCGAATACGGCGGTATCCTTAACGGAATATTCAACGATGTGAGCACTGCGCTCGACGAGCTCAATCTTCAGCAAAGCTTCCTGGCCGATGCCGTTGACCCTCAAGGCTCGCTCGGCCTGGAGCTGGACGGCGCCAACCTCCGTGTTCGCGAGCTCGCTGCCCAACTCCAGCTGATTCACGCGAAGATCGAGGCACTCAACCTCATCAGGGCCCAGCTGCGTACGGGTGCTGGGTTTATCGATCTCGAGGACATCGGTGCATTCGTTGGGGTGGTCGTTGCGGCGGCTGCAACGGCCTACGGAGGACCTTTGGCAGGTGCGGCGGTCGCCGTCATTTGGGGCGGACTGCAGCAGGGCCTTTCGTCCGACGAGGCCGCTGATCAAGCACTCCAAGGTCGTCCCAATGGGCCAGGAGCTACGCTGGTCTGGAAGAACGGTTGCCTCCAGTCGGCGCAGGACTCGAAGAAGCTACCGACCGGAGACGAGTGCTACAGCAACTTCAAGGACAGGCTCGCGGCCGAGCTCCCCGAGACCGAGCTCGTCAAGGTCCTCGTTCGCCAGTTCTTGGATGGCATCGGGATCGACCAGTCTTCCACGGATGCGACTCGAGAGCTCATCGTCGACGCAGCGCTCGCCACCCTGACGAGCGACGCGCACCGCGTGGGAAGCGACCTCGGCGCGGCCCTGCAGGCCACCACGGTGGTCGAGGAGCGCTACCGGGAAGGGCTGAGGCAGCTGGCGCGCATCGCAGCGGCCAAGAATACCCTGCAGGATGTCCCGTTGACTGGCTTCCCAGCCCCCGAGGTGCAGCTCGCCTTGGCCGATCTCGCCTTCCACAGCGCTGCGGCTTCGGTCGATCGCGCAGGCGAGTACTTTTTCCTCTACCGCCGGGGTGTGGAGCGCGATGTGCTGCCGCTCGATCCCGTCACAGGAGCGAGCACCCTGACGAGCCGTGAGAGGAATTTCCTGACCGGAGAGCTCGTGTGCACGGGTGTGGCGACCCCTTCGCTCGACATCAATTTTTCGACGCTCCCGTGCTTCGAGAGACGGATCGACTTCTTGAATCAAGAGTCAGCCGTCGCGCATGGGATTCGCTCGGGCGACTCCCTCGAAGTCGCCGACACCACCGTGCCATTTTCGGCGTGGACACTGGGCACCGATTCCGAGGGTGACCCCGCCTATTCCTTCTCGCTGTCTGTCGACATCACCAAGGCGCAGCGCGGTAGCCGCGGCACGCTCAATGGCGTCGGCGAGCTGAAGCAGGCCATCCGGGACGTCGCCCTCTTCCTGGAAACCAACAGTCCAGCCCCTGCTGCCGTCCGACTCAAGGTGAGGCGCCCTACGGATTCGGCCGACCGATTCTACATTGGCCGGCTTGAAGGTGTGCGCCAGTTCCAATTCTTCGACGTGGCGCGAGGTGGCGCCGCGGCTCCCGAGACCCCGCTCTTCGAGCTGCTGCGAGACTCGACATCCTATGAGCGCTTTGCGTTTGCGTGTAACGGCTTGGACCAGCAAGACGACCTGACGGGGGAGCTTGCCAAGTGCAAGCTCAGCAATCTCACGGAGCAGGAGCGTGCTTTCTTGGTCGAGCGTTCCCTCATTGGCGACCTAGACTTCACGATCAAGGTCGCCGATCTCGGCGGACGCACGCCAGTGCGGCTGTTCGCTCTCGTGGACTATTTCTATACTGTCCCCACGCAATGAAGCCTTCGGTAGCGCTCCTGGTTTTCTCGTGTCTGTCCTGCGGCAATGGAGAGCGCATCTCACCGGCCAGCTCGGGCGGGGCCGGTGGCGAGGGCGGCGCTAGTGGTGCAAGCTGCGACCAGGACAGGGATGGTCAGGACGCCGTAACCTGTGGTGGAGACGATTGTGACGACGCGCGACCGGACATCTTTCCGGGCGCTGACGACGTCTGCGACGGCGATGACAACGACTGCGACGAGATCATAGATCAAGACAACGCCTGTGACTGCGCCGAGCCGCCGCCGGAGCCGGAAATCGAGTTTTCAGAGCGTGTTTGCATGACGGGAGGCTGGCTCGACATGGGCATGGGCGCCACGGACCCGCAGGCGGCTCACATCGCCTTCATCGCAGTGCCAGTGCATCGGGTGTTCGTCTCGCCCTTCTACTTGGATGCCTACGAAGTCACCAACCGGCGCTTCATCGCCTGCCTCGACGATGGCGCCTGCGAGATTGAGGAGCCGCCCCCCGTCCCAAGCGCCGCTTGGAGCCGCACCGAGTACTCGACCGAGGACCAGCTCGACCGGCCTTACTGGGGAGCAAGTGCACAAGGCGCTGAGACGTTTTGCGAATGGGCGGGTGGGTGGCTCCCTAGTGAGGCCCAGTGGGAGCGGGCTGCGGCTGGATTGGGGAGGACAACGGAGAGCAGCGAGAAGGACGGCCCGCGCCCATTCCCGCACGGTGGCGAGCCATCTACGTGCGAGCAGGAATGGACGCGCGACTGCCTGCCTCCAGACGCAAGCCTACCGACGGCTGAGCGCGTGGGGCAGCTTCTGCCAAATCCGGAGGGGATCTACGATCTCGGGGGCAACGTGGCCGAGTGGACAGCGGACTTGTTTTCGATGGTCGCGTATGAAGCGTGTCCTGCGCCGTGTAAGAATCCGTGCTTCGGCTGTGCCGACAAAACCGCAGGCAATCCGCTCCTGGCACCGGATGAGGCCCCCTGGCCTTGGGGTCATGCGATGCGAGGGGGCGTTATCTCCATTTCCAAGTCCCGTGCTGAAAACCTTGTCTTCGCGCGCAGTCAGTATCGAGACCGGGGCATTGGGAAGGGCGCTGACAACCCCGTCTCTATCGCCTTTAATCACGGATTCCGGTGCGCATATCCAGCCATGCCTCGACAATGAGCGCTTGTGGGACGGCTCTTGCCGTGCGGTTCCTACTCAATGAAGTCGTTGCTCGCTCTCCTGGTTTTCTTGTGTCTGTCCTGCGGCAACGGCGATCCGCCGGCGCCGATCGAATCGGGTGGAGCGGGCGGGGAGGCTGGAGCCAGCGGAGAGAGCTGCGATCAGGACCGCGATGGTCATGAGACGGTGACCTGCGGCGGCGACGATTGCGACGATGCTCGAATCGACATCTTTCCGGGCGCCGACGACGTCTGCGACGGCGACGACAACGACTGTGACGAGGTCGTCGACCCTGGTGACGTCTGCGATTGCGCCGAGCCGCCGCCGGATGAACGACGTCAACAATTGTTACGGCGCACGTCTGATGACGTGAGCAGGGGCAGGTTGGATGGAGCGCCACGGCGACCAGCGGGCGGTCCGAATCGAGTTGGGGTGAAGAGCGGTCGCTGACTCATGGGGCAATTGTTGTCGGTAGTTGTCGTCAGGCGGAGGGTTGAGGTGAGTCTTTGCGGTTTCGCTTCTTGGCCTCCTCGGCTCGGATGCTAGGGCCGTCGAACTCCAGGATGACGGAGTGGTGGACGATGCGGTCGATGGCAGCGGCGGTGGTCATGGGGTTTTTGAAGATTTGGTCCCACTCGCCGAAGACGAGATTGCTGGTGATGATCATGGAGCGGCGCTCGTAGCGCTCGGCCATGAGTGTGAAGAGGACTTCGACTTCTTCGGCGCTTTGCTGCACGTAGCCGAGGTCGTCGAGGATGATGACGTCGAAGGCATCGAGGCGTCGCAGGGCGCGAGGCAGAGCCAGGTCGCGTTTGGCGGCGAGCAGCTCTTGGACCAGCTGGAACGTCGGCGTGAAGAGGACGGTGTGGCCTTGCTGGACGAGCGCGTGCCCGAGTGCGCAGGCGGCGTGTGTCTTGCCGGTGCCCGGGAGACCGAAGCAGAGCACGTTGGCGCTGCGCTCGAGGAAGTTCCCGCTAGCGAGCTCGCGCAGTCGCGGAAGCATGCCTTTCGGAAGTCGCTGCGGGTCAACGGTGTCGAACGTCTTGCCGGGCGGCAGGTGCGAGGCGCGGAGGAGGCGGTCACAGCGGCGCACACGGCGCTCGCCGAACTCGACCTCGAGGGCCTCTCGCAGCACCACGAGTGCGTCATCGTGGTGTGCGTCGCGAAAGCGGCGCACGCAAAGGCTGGCGAGGGTCGGGAGCTTGAAGAGCGTGAACAGCTCCTGGATGCGGTCATCGAGCTCGCTCATGGGCTGCCTCCTGCACCTGCCAGAAGCGTGTCGTACGCCGTTGGGTCGGGCCTTGGAATGCGTACGTCGGGCACGGTGAGCTGCTCGGGTGCGGCGATGGCTTTGACTTCGGCGTAGTCGAAGCGCGTGCCACGCTGGAGGAGCGATTCGAGGGCTGCTTCGACGCGCGACTCGAAGGTGCTGGCAGCAAGGTGCAGGATGCGAACGTATTCGATGTCGGCACGCTCACCGCGGGCGTCGACGAGCGCGTCGTAGGCGCGCCGAAACACGAGCGAGGGGAAGAGCTCCTCGCGGTAGCGATAACGCGCGAAGGCGCCGGGCTTTTTCACCAGCGACCAAATCACGTGGCGGTAGTCGATGCGGAAGTGCTTTTCGCCACGGAGGCGAGGCATGGAAGCGGCGAGCTTCTTCCGATAGTAGACCTCGACCAGGTCCGGGTGCTGGCGCACCTCGACCTCGCAGCCGATGAGACGTGACGGCACCGAGTACGTGCGGCGGCTGAAGTGGATCGTGCTCCACTTGCGCACTACCGAGTTGTATTTGGTGTAGCCGGGAAGGCGGATAGAAGGCAGCGCTTTGAGGCGAGGCAGCTCCTCGGCCAGCCGGGCCTGCGACGACTCGTTGAGCCGCGCCACCAGCTCTTGGACGAAGGCCATGTACTCATCGACGGTGTTGAAGTCGCGGCTGCCACGGACGATGAGGGCCTGCTCGACGGCGGATTTGAGCAGGTGGTTGGCTTTTTCGACTGCACCGTTTTGGTTAGATTTGCCAGGCTCGATGCGTGTCGAGCGGAGTTGGTAGTGCGAGAGCACCTGGGCGAAGCGCTGATTGAGCTCGCGGCCGCCGCTCGGGAGCTCGTGCGTGGCGGCGGAGAGATTGTCGCTGCGCAGCACCTCGGGCACGCCGCCAAGGCGCCAGAAAGCGTCCTGGAGCCCACCCACCAGCGCCTCGAACGTCTCGCTGAACGCCAGCGTCACCGAGCGCCAGCGGCTGAACGTGAGCAGGAACTGGAACAGCAAGTGTGCGAACACCTGCCCGGCAATCCGAACACCGAGCGATGTGCAGTCGGTGAAGTCGACGGCGCCTTCTCGGCCGGGAATGTGCTCTTGCTCGAAGAACACCTCGCGCTCCGGTCCGTGAAGCGCCCGCCAGTCGTGCACGCGCCGCTGCAGCGTCCGCAAGTGCTTGTCCGTGAAGCGCTCGCCGTGTGTCCGGCGCAGCTCGGCGATAATTGTCGTCGCTTCGAGCACTCCGTCCTGGTCGCGCTCGAGCAGCGGCACGACGTCGCTTTCCCAGACGCCGGCGAACGCGTCCTCGCGCGTCCGCCAATGCCGCGGCCGCTTCGCCTGCGACGGCAGCGGGCCAGCCTTCCAGGTGTGCGCGCTCCGCGCGCTCATTCCGGCCGCCGCCGCGGCGGCCTCTACAGTCTTTCCTTCAGCCATTTTCAGCCTCAAAAGCTGAACCTGCTTGTCCGTGACCATCGGGCTCCCAAAGCCCCGGCTTCCTGGCCGGAGCCTCTGGGATCGAGACCATCGCACACGCCGTCAGCACGCCCCCGACTCTGCAAATCTAATTGTCGTCGACCTGCAGGAGTAATTGTCGCCGATCAC
>DATEDZ010000312.1:0-3166 GCA_035281385.1 Polyangiaceae bacterium | reverse complement strand
ATGGCGATCGCCGTGATCGGAGGCGTGATCAGTTCGACGCTGCTCTCGCTGATTGTCGTTCCGGTCGTCTACCTGAGCGTGGAAGACGCGAGGAAGCGGCTCGCGCGTACTTGGCAACGATGGCAGCGCAAGCCGCGAAGTAAAGCGGTGCGCCACGTTTCGGACGTCCCCGCCGCCCCTCCCGCGGACGCCATCGTATGATTCGGCGTGTGCATCCAGTCTAGAGTTCTTGCCTAGCACCCGACGTTTCACTCAGATGACGCCTCGCTCGGTTCGGCCATCGCGATGCGGCGTGCGGTCTCCGCGGCCGCGCGCACGAGGGGCGCGAGAACGTGGGCCGGACTTACATCACCCTCCCAAGTAGTCGGCGCGCCAAGCTGGCGCAGCACGGCGCCGTGGATGACAGGCTCGTCGAAGCTGAAATGCAAGGCCGGTAGCGGCTGACGCGGCCTGTCGTAGTCACTGGCTTTCAGCTTGCCGAGCTTGACTGTCGGAGCTGCGATGATCGCGTCCTGGGGCGTCGCCTTGGATTTGCCCCGCCTTTTTGCAGGCGTCCCGCTGACACCGCCACGTGCAGCGCGGAGCGCGTCGAGCACCTGCTCCTTGGTTCTGCCGCGTAGCTCGAAGAGCAGGAAGGGATCGCGATCGAGCGCCTCGCCGAGCACGTAGTGCGTGGCAGCGACATGCTTGCAGGGGTCGCCCCAGTCCGGGCACGAGCAGCTCGTCTTGAGGTCGGTGCGCTGCCTGGGAAACAGGCTCACGCCCGCCTCGACGAAGACTTCGTCGATCGCCTGCGGCATCTGAGCTGCGAGAAGCTCGGCCGAGAACTGCGCCTTCCTCGCCAATCCGTCGATGGCCTTCTTCCAAGCGGGCGCGCCGAGCTCCGTGAGCTCGATCGTGATCTTGTATGGCGTGGCCCGCGAGCCCGTGACCTTGGCCGTGACCTTGCCGCCCTTGACCACCAGGTCGTGCGTTCGCCCACCGCGCGCGTAGGTTCGACCACGTGCCAGTCGCGCGGAGTCGCCGCGAAGAACGTTCTCGAGCGCCTCGATCCAGCGCTTGCCCCACCATGTAGTGCCCGCCTTCTTCATCCGGATGCCGCGCTCGGGCGGGGGCTTCTTCGGTGCGGGCTGGTACCAGCCAAAGCGACTCCACTGACTCACGGGCGCACCTCGCTGCGAACGCGCGCCGAGCGCGCCTTCGTTCGCGGTTTCGGCGGTGTGGACGAATCAGCGTCATCGTCATCACGGTCTGCCACGGCGCCCTCCGAGAGCGAGAAGAGATCGCGAAGCTCGCGGCCGTCGAGCTCGGTGATCCACTGCTCGCCAGCACCGACGACCTTCGAAGCGAGGTCACGCTTCTGCTCGAGCAAGCGGTCGATCTTCTCCTCGACGGTGCCGGCGCAGACCAACTTGTGGACCTGGACCGCGCGCTTCTGGCCGATGCGATAGGCGCGGTCGGTGGCCTGATCTTCGACGGCGGGGTTCCACCAGCGGTCATAGTGGAAGACGTGGCTCGCCGCGGTGAGATTGAGGCCGGTGCCTCCCGCCTTCACGGACAGCACGAAGATGCGCGGGCCATGCGGCTCCTCCTGGAAGCGACGCACCATCTCGTCGCGTGCCTTCTTCGGCGTGCCGCCGTGGAGGAACGCGACCTCGCAGCCGAGACCCTCGCCGAAATGCAAGGCGAGCTTATCGCCCATCTCCCGGAACTGGGTGAAGACGAGCGCCTTGTCGCCCGCGGCCATGGCTTCGTCGAGCATTTCTGTCGTGCGGGCGAGCTTACCCGAGCGCTTCGGGAGCGGACCGCTCTCCCCGAGGTATTGCGCGGGGTGGTTACAGATCTGCTTGGTGAACATCAGCAGCGCGAGCACTCGCCCGCGCCGCTCGATGCCGTCCGAGAATTCGATGCGCCGGAGCTCCTCGTCGACCACGGCTTTGTACAGCGTGGCCTGCTCGCGCGTCAGCGTGCACACCACCTTCATCTCGTTCTTCGGTGGGAGATCCTGGATGATGGAAGGGTCGCTCTTGAGCCGGCGCAGAATGAACGGGCCCACGACGCGGCGCAGGCGCATGGCCGCGTCGTCGTTGCCGTAGCGCTCGATGGGCAATGCAAAGTCCCTCCGGAAGGCCTCGAGTGGCCCGAGCAAGCCGGGGTTCGCGAACTCGAGGATCGACCACAGCTCGGCGAGACGGTTCTCGACGGGCGTACCGGTGAGCGCGAAGCGGTGGCTCGCGCGCAGAGCACGGGCGGCGCGTGCGCTTGCCGACGCCGCGTTCTTGATGTTCTGCGCTTCGTCGAGCGCGGCGACGGACCAGTCGATGCTCGACAGCAGCTCGGCGTCGCGGCGCAACAGGCCGTAGGTCGTCACGACAAGCGTTCCGGGCGTCTTGGGGAAGTCGCTTGCCGATTTCGCCCGCGATGCGCCGTAATGAGGAACAACTTCGAGTGACGGCGCGAAGCGCTCGATCTCGCGCTCCCAATTTCCGACCACCGAGGTCGGTGCGATGAGCAACGCCGGCCGCCCATCGCTCGGGGCTTCGTCCTTGCGGCGCAGGAGAAACGCAAGGAGCTGCATCGTCTTGCCGAGGCCCATGTCGTCGGCGAGGCACGCGCCGAGCCCGAGCGAGCTCATGGTGACGAGCCAGCTTAGCCCACGTTCCTGATACGGACGTAGTGTCGCCTGCAGCGAGCGAGGCGCGCCTAGCTCCTTGGTGCCTCCGCCCCGCAGCCGCTCGACCAGCTCGGCTACGACGCCCGATGCGCTGACCGCGATCGACAGCCCGCCCTGTCGCGCCTCGCCCGCGAGCACGGCTCGGATCGCCTCACGCGCCGTCAGCTTCGACGTGCCACCGGCGAGGCGCTTTTGGATGTCGCCGAGCTCGCGCGGATCGATCGCGACCCACGTACCGCGAAATTGAACGAGGGGCGCCTTCTGCTTGGCGAGCGCAGCGAGCTCCCGCGAAGTCAAGGGCTGTTCACCGATGACTGCCTCCCAATCCACTCGAAGGAGCTCGTCGAGCGTGAGCCCGGCGGTTCCGGCGACGACACCGGCGACCTTCTTGCTGCTGCCGCCCACGCGCATGCGCAAGCGGAGACGCCGCTGGCCGGCGGCCGTGAGCTCTCCAGGCACGATGACCCCAAAGCCCGCTTCCGCGAGCAGCAG
>DATEDZ010000311.1:0-8991 GCA_035281385.1 Polyangiaceae bacterium | reverse complement strand
AGTCCGAGTCCAGGCCCCGCGCGAGCGCGGCCCCGCCTCTGCCTTGCCCGACGCCTATCCCGAGCCCCCTCCCGCTCTCGAAACCGATCCCCTTCCCGAGGCCACGCTCGCGCGGGGCTTCTTCTACGGATCGAGACTGGCGTTCTCCTCGGCGCTGTCGACACGGATCTCGGAACGCGTCTATCGTGCGCGCTGCGCGCGAATCTGCTCGGCGAAGCGACCGACGGGGTAAAGCTCCAGGTAGCGCGCGAAGTCGCGTTCCGCGCCCGCGCCGTCACCCAAACGCAGTAGGCAGGCACCGCGACCGAACAGCGCGCGTTCCCGCCAGGCGTCTGGCAAGCCTTGCTCGACCAAAAACTGAAAGTCGGCGAGCGCTTCGCGACAGTCGTCGTCCGCGTGCAGCTCCGCGCGAATCAAACGCAGCTCGCGATTGCGTCCCACGTTTTCGATCGGCATGGCGGAAAGCTCATGCTTGGCCTCGTGACGCCGGCCGAGGACGAGCAGGGCATCCACTCGGGCCACGCGCGCTTCGAGCTCCAGCGTGCCGTGCGGGAAGTCGCGCAGGTGCTGATCCAGGCGTGACAGCGCCTGCTGCGCCGCGCTCTTACCGCCAGCCCGCAATGCCGACAGCGCCGCTTCGAGCGAAGTGGCTTCCAGCCCCAGCCGTGAGCTGGCGGCTGGCGCGACGGCACCGAGCGGCGCGGCAGCAGCCGGTTCTACGGGGGGAGGCTCGGGGGCGGCGCTGGGCGGGGCTTGCTCGAGCAGTGGCAGCGAAGGCTGCGGCACGAGCGGCGGTCGCTCCACCGCCACGGGCATGCGCGGCGTCACCAGCTCGCGTTGCGTGTGAAAGAAGTGCGTCGTGGCCCACTGCGCGGCGGCCGCGCCCGCCATGCCAATCACCATGCCAATCACGATCAGCCGCACCAGCATCAACCTGCCACCGCGTGTAGTGCGCGACCGTAAACGTATCGCCACGCGTTGACGCGCCACGTCGGACAGCGGCGCGGGCTCCGGCAGCGCCGCAAACAAACCGGCGATCCGCCGGTCCAGCGGCGAATCCTCGACCAGACCCTCTGCCCAAGGCGAGAGCGGCTCAACCATCGGCATGGCTTTCAACCATCGGCATGGCTTGCTCCTTCTGAAATAATCTCGGCGCCGTAGCGGCGCTCGAAAGCTTTACGAAAACGCGCCCGTGCGCGTGACAGCCCCACCCACACGTTGGCCTCCTTGAGCCCCACCATCGTCGCGATCTCCGCGCCGGACAGGCGCTGCAGCTCGAACAGGATCAGCAGCGTGCGATCGCGCTCACTCAGATCGTTCAAGACCGAGTAGACTAACCGCGAAGCCTCGGCGCGATCGAAACTCTCCGGCAGCGCCGGCAGCGCCGGATCGTGCTGCAGCTTCAGCTCCGGCTCCGCCCGGCGCCAGAGCAAGCTCCGCCAGCGTTCCTTACGGCGCCGGCCGCTGACTACCAGCACCGTGATCGCATAAAGCCAGGTGGTGAGCGCCGACTCGCCGCGAAAGCTGGCGAGACGGCGCTGCACCACGAGGAAGACCTCCTGCAGCAGGTCCTCCACTTCCGGCCCCCCCGCTCTCCCCCCTGGCCCCCACAACCGCCGCACCCACTTTGACACCGCCGCCGAATGCTCGCGATAGATCACCTCGAGCTCCAGGACGGGTTTTCCGTCCAGCTCTGCTTCAAGTGTTAACGCTGCCCCGAGCTGTTCCATGCGACGCTTCTCGAAAGCCATGGCTGAAACGCCGCCGCGCTCTGCGCGTACGCTCTAACGAGCGCGCGGTACGATCGGCCTCCATGGATGAAGGCTTGTTGCATGCGACTGGGATCCATTTCGTCAGCCGCCGAAGTGTCCATGGCGCCGACCCGCGCAGGCAGGCCCAGGAGGCCCGCCGGCATCGCTACCGCTGTTCGCGTCCGCCACATCTCTTATCTCTATGTCCTAGTGCCGCAGGAAGCTGGAACCTTTCAGGAGCGCCGGGCTTGGGCCTCCCAGGCTTGTCCTACTCTGTGGAGAAGCGCGCCCCCAGGGACGCCAATAAACTCCAGCGCGGAATGGGCCATTGCGGCTTGATGCCCTGCACGATGGCAGCGGCATCTGCTGGATAAATTTGGAGATTCAACAGCCCGAAGGGAGCGAAGGGGCGGCTCCGGCCGCTCACTCTGAGCGTCGCAAAGCCGCCCCAGGTCAGGACGTCCTGGGTGATATTGGTGGTGAAGTCCAAGCCCTTCAGGTGCAGCCAGGCCGCCAGCGGGCCGGCGCTCAGATCCGCGCTGAGCGCCGAGCTGCTGAGGCGATAGCTCGGGCCAAGCGCCGCGGGCCAGCGCCACCAGAGGATCTGACCTGGAGCGTGTGCGTCTTCGCGCGCGATCGTTGCGGCCAGCAGCGCGACCACGCCAAAGCCCTTGTCCTGCGCGGTGTAGCCGGCGGTGGCCACGGCGGCGGGGGCGAAGGCCTCATCCGTGAGATCAGCGGCGAGGCCGAGGCCAGCCTCGAAGCGATAAGTGATGGGCTTCGCAGCGCGGACCCTGACCGGTCGCGGTCGAGCGGTCGGCTTGGGAGGCTGCCGCTGGGGCTCGGGCTCGGGCTCGGCTGGTGCTGGCGGCGGCTCGGTCGTGAGCTTGGGGCGCGCGGGCAGCGCGCCAGCGAAATCGGGATGCACGTCGGTGAGCCACGCGCTCAGCACCACCGCCGCCGCCTGAGCCAGCTCGTCACAATTGCCTTCGAGCGGCAGCGTACGCTGGCCGATCACGCCCGAGTCCGCGCCATGCAGCACCACGTGGAGCCCCGCTTCGCGTCGCTCGACCAGGAAGGACTCGGTGAGGCGCTGCTCGGGGGTCAGATGCAGGATGGTGCGGACGCGCGCCTCGACATCGACCGCGGCCGGACAGGTTTCACCCACCGCCAGACTCTCGAGCGCGATCAAAACCGGAACCAGCAAGACCCCCCGGAGCCTAGTCACCAAGCCCACCGTGGAGGATCGCTATTCGTTCTCGACGAAGTCGGAGGTAGTCGAGACGCTCGCGCGAGCTTCGAGCTGCTGCTCGAAGCCGAGGAGCCGGAATGACGAGCTGGGTGAGCGCTGCCCCGACCTCACGTTTCGGCGGCGCGGCCTGAAAGTCGCTCCCGGCCAACCGGCCTGCGCAGCGGGGTCAGGGCCCTCACGATTCACAACAGAGATCAGGGTTGAGCAGCGCGCAGCTGACTTTCGGGCTAGGGTGGAGGGGTGATGATGCGTCGCAATAACGAGGCTGCGGAGCGATCCGCGGAGCGCAGGCGCCGAGAGGATGAAGCGCCGCGGCTGATTGCGACCATCCCCAATCTCGAGAGCCTGAAGCTCCACCTTCAGGAAATCAAAGGCGATGTATCGGTAGCCGAGACCGGGCACATCCGTCACGTGGTGGTGGCGCATGCGCCGCTGCTGTTCGAGATGCCCTGCCGCGATCCGGCCTGCAAGGACGGCGGGCACGACGTGACGTCCGCCATCGCGCGCTCGCTCAAGGCAGGCGAAAAGCACTTCGACGGTGAGCACGCCTGCACCGGGTACGTCGGCGACGCGCCATGCCAGCGCGTACTGCGCTACACGGCGACGGCGAGCTACAAGGGCTGACTCCAAAGCGGGCACCCCGCGCGCGAAATGCGCGATGATACCCTGCGCCCGCTGCATGGCTCGCCCGCTCTGGAGCATCTGCATAACCCTCGCCATCAGCATCACTCTACTGGGTGGTTGTGAGCGCAGACAGCGCGCGCGCGAGCGCGAGGCGCTAGAGGCCCGGGCCAAAGCGCAGGCGCGCGCCAGGGAAGCTGCGCGGCATGCGGCGCTACCCCTACCCGAGGAGCCTCCGTTCGAGATGCTGCGAGTGCCCGATTCGGGTTTGCCTTGCAAGGTGGATGACGTGCTCGCGGCCAAGTGCCGGCGCTGTCACAGCATTCCCACACGACACGGCGCGCCCTTCGTATTCTTGACGTGGCAAGACATGCAGCAGGAGCGGGCAGGGCAGCGACTCCCCGCGCTCATCGCGCGGGCGGTGCGCAGCAACTTCATGCCCTACCGCATCGCAGCCAATCCGCCGGTTTTGCCACTCACTGACGAGGAGAAGCAGATCATTTTGGATTGGGTCGACGCGGGCGCACCGCGCGAAAATTGCGACCCGAACGCGCCGCCCAATAAAAAAGTCGCCCGGCCCATAAAAAGCGCACAGCAGCCCCCACCAACGCAGGCCCAGCCGTCAGACGGCGCTCTGCCATCGCGGTAGACAGGGATTTCTGGCCGCATTTACCTGAGCCGCACACGACGCTAGGGTACCTGCCATGCACGAGCGGAAACCCCAGTTGGATTTGAGCTTGTTCCTCGCTGCGCTGAAAATCGGGCTGTGCGCGGCGTTGGTTTTGATGATTGTGCCAGGCACAGCCAGCGCGCAATCCGTCATCAAGCAACCCGGCAACCACCCCAACTACACCGTCGAGATCGAGCCGCACCTGGCCCTGCAGTGGACCAATCGGCTCGGTGACAACGAGGGCATCGGCCCCGGTGCGCGCTTCAACATTCCGTTCGTACACAACGGTCCGATCAAGACCATCAACAACAGCATGGGCATCAGCTTCGGCATGGACCTCACGTTCGGCGACGGTGACTTCTATTGTTGGCGCAACGACCGCGATTTCCTGCGGCGCGGTGAGGACTGCGACGTCACCGAATTCTGGTTCCCGGTGGCAATGCAGTGGAACTTCTGGCTGACCAAGGTGATCAGCGTGTTCGGTGAGCCGGGCCTGGCGGTGGTGCATCGGCGCTGGGACTACACCTACTTCTGCCGCGGCTCGGGCACCGAGCTGTGCGATTACGACCTCGACGACACCGACATCGAGTTCGTGTTCTGGGGCGGTGGACGCTTCATGTTCAGCGACAATATCGGGGCCACGGTGCGGCTCGGCTTCCCGATGATCACCGCAGGCATCAACATCTTACTGTAACGACCGCGCGCCTTAGGTGCGTACCGCTATCGCGCCAAAGGTCCGGTTGCGGCGACGTTTGAAGCCCGCCGAGCGGCGCGCCCTGACCGACGCAGCGCGCCGCTACGCGGCTTTCCTACAGCTCGAGCTCGAGCTTTCGGTGCGTGATCGTTAGCGCAGCGTCACTCGTCGTGCGCCGACAACTGGCAACTACCGCAGCCCCTCACCACCGACGTACTCGTCTTCCCAGTCTTCGCCTTCGAAGGGCCAGTACTCCTCGTCGTCGCCCAGGTAGCGTTGGGCGTCCAGCGAGTCGATGATGGTCTGGGGTAAGAGCCCTTGCGAGAGCGCTTCGATCTCGATCTCCAGCGAACGCTTCTTACCGAGCACGGTCTCGATGCGACCCAGGCGCGCCCGTCGCAGCAGACGTGACAGGCGCATCTCGAGGCGCTGTAGCGAATCCCGAGCCAGATCCAGCTGCTGCTTCTCGGCGGCGAGCCGCAGCGCCGCGGATTTTTGGTAAAGCTCGGTCGCCAGCTCGCGATCGCGCGCGATCAGCCCGGATAGATCTTCACCCTTGGCTGCCGACGCCGCCGACCCCTCGGAGAGCGAGGCGCGCGCGGCACGGGCCTGCACCTCCAAACCGCTGAGCTCCTTGCTCAGCACCTCGAGATCCGAGCCCTTCTTTCCCGTCCGCTCGGCCTCACGCAGGAGACGCTTTAGCTCACGAATCTGCGACTCGATGCGCTGCACCTTGTCCGGAGGCGACGCGGATAGCCCGGCATCCGACTGGGCGCGCGCCCCCTTCTGCGCGGAGAGCTTGCTGGAAACCTCGTCCAGCTCGGTCATGGAACGGCGCAGGCCAGACAGCTGATGATCGAGCAGGGAGAGCCGCCGCGCCGCGCGACCGTAACCGGAGTCAACGCGCAGCAGCGAGCCGAGCGCGCGCGCCGTGTCGTCGGGTACCCCGAGCCCGGCGCTGGCCGGATCCGCGCCAGTCCTGACTGCGTCTACCAGCGCCTTCATCGCCGCGCCGTCCTTGACGATGCGGCGCGCGGCATCGCGAACGGGCTCGTAGCGCTTGATGAAAGCGTCGAGCTTCTTGTCGGCTTGCGGGAAGTGGCACGTCGCGAGGTCCACGTACGAATCCAGGATGTAGGCCTCGTCCTCGTAGACGTGGTTCACCTTCAGGCGCTTCAAGTCGTCGAGCGCCTGGCGAGCGCCATCGTAGTCCTTGGCTTCGTAGCGCGTCGTAGCGGTCTCGTAGAGCGCCTCACTGATGTTCTCCGAATCATTCGGCACCAGGTAGTAGTAGTAACGCGCGTCATCGAAGCGGTACTGCTCGTGCGCCACGCGGCCCAGGCCGAGGCGAGCCAGGTCGCGCACGCGGAAGAACTCCGAACCACCAAACATCGCCGCGCGCTTGGGCGTCTGCTTCTTGTCGGCGACCTTGCAGAAGAGCTGCTCGCCGCGCTTGAAGTTCTTCTTCTCCACCTCGAGCACGCCCGACAGATAGGTTGCCTGCGCCCAGAAGCGCGATTTTTCCCCGACCTTGGCGTATGCGGCCAGCGCCTCGTCCGGCTTTTTTCCGAGCTCGGACGCGCGACCCCGCAGGTAGTCGATGTCGCCCGTAAGCTCGTCGGGCGCGCTCGGCGGCACGACCTCGAGATCCTTCAAGATCACTTCCGGTCGATCGCTGGCCAGCCCGGCATCGACCAAGCTGCGTACCGCGCGCCGATACGAGGTGTCGCCCGGATCACCCTTGAGCAGGCGAGTCAGGTAGCCGCGCGCGGGCTCGAGCGCGCCGGCACCGGCCAGCGAATCGCCGAGCAGAAACAGCGCTGCCTTGCCCTCCTCCGAGCTGGCGAACGGTTCGAAGCGCGGCGACTCGATCAGGTAAACCAGGTCGCCGATGGCCTCGTCGCGACGCCCCATAGCTACCTTCTCCTCGATGCCAGGGAGCTCCTCTTGCAGACGCTGAATGCTGAGCGGCGCGGACGCCCCCAGCTTCTTGCTGTCGAGCGCCTTCTGATAGGCGCGCATGGCGTCGCCGCGAGTGTCGGTGCTGTCGTCGTAGGTCTTGGGCGCCTCGGTTGCGCCGGGGTTCGCGGCTTCCCCGGCTGGGGCGGCGGGCGCTGCTGGCTGAGCGGTTTGACCGCCGGCTGCGCTCTCCGGAGCCGGCGGCGCCGTGGAACCGCCCGCAGACTGGGCGAAACCCGGCGCGACCAGCAGCAGCAAGGCCAGGGCTGTGCGACGGGCAGCGAGCAGCGGGCCGGGCGCCAACTACTCCTCCACACGGGCGCGCAGCTTCACGCGCAGGTCGTACTCACCATCGGCGTCGTCTGGAAAATCCTCGGCCATATCCGAATCGTCTTCGACGACCAGATGCGCGTCGACCAGCTTGCTCTCGGGGACGATCACCGAGAAGCGAGAGCTCTGCCAGGTGCGGTACTCCTTGTTGCGCGCGTCGTAGCGTTCGATCTCGACCCCGACCACGTGATGGCCAGGCGCGACCGCGTGCTCGTAGACCGTGCGCTCGTCCTCCGCGCTGAAGCGATCCGGCGCGGAAAACACGACGCCATCGTCGAGCGTGATGTTGAACGCTGCCAGGCGCGCGTCGTCACCGCGCGTCTCCACCACCACGCGCAACTTGCTCGCGAAGAGTGTGGTGGTGAGCGCGGCGACGCGGCTGCGCAGCGCGGCGATGTCGCCGAGCAGCTTGTCGTATTCGAAGGGCGGAGGCTTGGCGAGGCCGCTGGGAAACTCCGCCGGCGCGGGTGTGAGCGGCGACGGCTTGTTCTCCGGCTTCTGCTCGGCCACGTCCTTGGGTGGCGGGGCGCCCAGATCATCGGTGCCAGCGCTGGTCGGAGCGCTACCGGCGCCGGGCTTGTCCGCCTTGTCGGGCTCGGGCTTAGACGGCTCCTTTTTCAGCTCCGTCTTGGCTGGCTCTTCCTTGCCAGTCGGCGGCTTCTTGTTCGGCTGCGCCACGGCCAGACCGGCCAGCGAGCAACCGAAGAGTACCGAAAGCAGGAAGGACCGCGGTCTCATGGTCAGCCTTTGGTTTGGTTGGCGACGGCGTTGGCCGCTTTTTCGGCAGCCTCGGGATCGCCCAGGTAATAGCGAGGCTTGATGGGTTTCAGGTCGTCATCCAGCTCGTAGACCAGCGGGATGCCGGTCGGGATGTTCAGCTCGACGATGTCCTCGTCGCTCACGTTGTCCAGATGCTTGACCAGGGCACGCAGGCTGTTGCCGTGCGCGGCGATGATCACGCGCTCACCGCGCTCTATGGCAGGCGCGATTTCGCCATTCCAGAAAGGCAGGAAACGCGCGACCGTGTCCTTCAGGCATTCGGTCTTCGGCACCTCGCTCGGCTTCAAGCCGGCGTAGCGCGGGTCCTTTCCCGGCCAAAACTCGTGCGACTCGTCGAGCGGGGGCGGCGGCGTGTCGTAGCTGCGGCGCCAGACCAGCACCTGCTTATCGCCGTGCTTGGCCACCGTTTCCGCCTTGTTCAGGCCCTGCAGCGCACCGTACATGCGCTCGTTCACGCGCCAGGTCTGCGTGATCGGGATCCACATCTGGTCGAGCTCTTCGAGCGCGATGAACAGGGTCTTGATGGCGCGTTTCAACACCGAGGTGTAGGCGCGATCGAACACGAAGCCCTCGGCGCGCAGCAGCTTGCCGGCGGCGCGAGCTTCGGTTTCCCCCTGCGGGCTCAGGGGCACGTCGACCCAGCCCGTGAAGCGATTCTCGCTGTTCCACTGACTGAGACCGTGACGGAGCAGGACCAGTTTCTTCATGTTTCAGCTATCTCTTCCGAACCGCCCCTTGGGGTCGGGCCGGCGCACCATGAAACTTGCTCCGCAGCCTGAAAGCAAGCCTCAGGGCCAGTCTCGATCCGTAGAAGAAGCCCCGCGCGAGCGTGGCCTCGGGAAGGGGATCGGTTTCGAGAGCGGGAGGGGGCTCGGGATAGGCGTCGGGCAAGGCAGAGGCGGGGCCGCGCTCGCGCGGGGCCTGGACTCGGACT
>DATEDZ010000310.1:0-2116 GCA_035281385.1 Polyangiaceae bacterium | reverse complement strand
GGCCCATGCAAGCTATACTGACGCCTACGATGCAGTCGCTGGCGGTGGTTTCACTCCGGTATCCGGTGCGTCCGAACCCGGAGGCGTGGGTCATTCCGGAGGGACCCGTGCCTGAGTCGACGCCACATCAAGCGGCCGTGTACCGCATCTACAGTCTGCTGACCGCCTGGGCCGAGCGCGTGCGGGGCGAGCGCTCGGTCCGCATCAGCCAAGAGCTGGCCGTTCGCTGGCTCGAGCAGTACCCGAGGACCGGCATCGATCCGGACGTTGCAGTGCTCGAGCCCGCTCCATCGGATTTCGACGACTTGACGTCACTCCGGCTCTGGGAGCCTGGGCGCGTGCCGCCCCGGTTGGCCATCGAGGTGGTCAGCGCCTCGCATCCCTACAAGGACTACGGCTCGATTCAGGAACGCTACGCCGCCATGGGCGCCGAGGAGCTGCTCGTGTTCGACCCGCTGCTTTCGGGTCCGCGCTCGCTCGGCGGACCGGTACCGCTGCAGCTCTGGCGCCGGGATTCAACGCTTTCTTTCGAGCGATTGTGCTTCGGCGCCGAACCCGTGCATAGCCTGGTGCTCGATGCCTGGTTCATCGCCGAGGGACGCATTGTTCACATCGCAGACGATCGCAGGGGCACGCGGCGCTGGCTCACTCACGCCGAGCAACTTGCGGCCATGCGCGGCCAAGCCGAGCGGGCCAACGCCGAGGCCAAGCGAGCCAACGCCGAGGCCGAACGCGAGCGTCAGGCTCGCGAAGCGCTCGAGCAGCGCGTACGCGAGCTCGAGGGCACCAAGCGCCGCTAATGGCGCAGTCGAGCGGATTTCTGGGCAAAAAACCCTGCTGTACACTGCTCAGCCCCCATCACTCGAGCGCGTCCGCCACAGCTTCTTCCACGTGACTGTAGGCGAGCTGCAGCGGTGAACGGTGAAGCGCGCCGGATACCACGAACTGCCCCGTCAAGATCGGCTCTGCGCCCTCACCGAACAGCACTCTCAACGCGAACGCCGGTACCGGAAACCAACAAGGCCGACCGAGTGCCGTCGCGATGGCGCGCGATACTTCGAGGTTGGTCACGGGGTTGGGTGAGCAGAGGTTGACCTTGGCAGGCATGCCGGGGTCGTCGATGCACCGCGTGAGCGCTGCGACGGCGTCGTCGAGCTGAATCCACGAAAAGCCTTGGGCGCCGGAGCCGATGGGACCACCGACGAAGAGCTTGAACGGCAGGGTCATGAGGCGCAGCAGACTGCCGCGGCTGCCCAGTGGGCGGCCAAGCAGGAGCTTGTAGAGCGCGGTCAAGATGCCGAGCGAGGCGTCGTCGGGACCTATGACCGGGCTGAGACGCGGATTGACCACGCGAATACCGAGGTCGCGCGCCTTCTCGGAAGCGGCCTCCCACTCGACGCAGAGCCGCGCCAGAAAATCATCGCCTGGGCCGAAGCCTTCGTCGACGCGCTCGCTGGCAGGATGGGCGCCGTAATAGTTGACACCAGAAGCGCTCACGAGCACCGCAGGTTTCACGGAGGCCGCGGACAATGCCTGGACGACGTTTTCAGTCGGCACCAGGCGACTGTCGCGAATGCGGCGCTTACGGGCGGCGGTGTAGCGAACGCCGAGAGCTTGCTCGCCGACCAGATTCACGACGGCATCCGCGCCGTCGAAGGCCGCGGCCCAGTCGCCGAGCTCATACGGATTCCAAGTGACATGACGTGGATTGCCTTCGGCCGATAGGCCCCGCGTGAGCACCGTGACTCGATCACCACGTGCCACGAGCTGCTTGACGAGCTCGCTGCCGACATAACCGGTGCCGCCAGTCACCACGATGCGTTTCATGACGCTCGTCTAAAGTGACTCGCGGCGTCTGACAACTCAGCAATGCGGGAATCGGCCTTGGCAGCCACGTCGTCAGCTGGCGGCCGCCGCGATATGCGCCATTTCTTGGATTTTTGAGGTGGTCCACGCCTCGCAATGGGGCAAGCCAGGCCCATGCAAGCTATACTGACGCCTACGATGCAGTCGCTGGCGGTGGTTTCACTCCGGTATCCGGTGCGTCCGAACCCGGAGGCGTGGGTCATTCCGGAGGGACCCGTGCCTGAGTCGACGCCACATCAAGCGGCCGTGT
>DATEDZ010000309.1:0-29596 GCA_035281385.1 Polyangiaceae bacterium | reverse complement strand
CCTAGTGTCCCGAGTCTGTGATTCGTTCAAGAATTCCGGTCCGCGATGGTGCGTTGAGCGTGGCGGGCGACCTTCGTGAGAATTTCGTCAGCGGTCTTGGTCCAGACGAAGGGCTTCGGCTCGTCGTTGGTGGCTTCGAGGTAGGTCTCGATGGCGTTTCGGAGGTCGTCGATGCTGGTGTGGCTTCCGCGCCGCAATGCTTGGTTGGTCAGGCCTGAAAACCAGCGCTCAACGAGATTGAGCCATGACGAGTAAGTCGGGGTGAAATGCATACGGAATCGTGGGTGGAGTTTGAGCCACCGGCGAACGGTTGGCGCACTATGGATGGAGGAGTTGTCCACCACGACGTGCACCACCAGGGCCTCGGGCGTCTGCTCGCCGACGGTCCCGAGGAAGCGGCGGAACTCTGCAGCGCGTTTCCTCGGATAACACTCCCCAATCACCTTACCGCTGGCAACATCCAGGGCAGCGAACAGGTTGGTCGTACCGTGCCGCGTATACGTGTGCGTGTAGCGCTCAGCCCGGCCGAGCACCATCGGCAACACCGGCTGGTGGCGCTCCAGAGCCTGCACCTGCGGCTTTTCGTCGAGGCAAAGCACCACGGCGTGCTCTGGTGGGCTCATGTACAGGCCAACGATGTCGCGCACCTTCTCGACAAAGAGATTGTCGGGGCTCAGCGTGAACGTGCTCCGACGGTGCGGCTTGAGCTGGAATGCCCGCCAGATTCGCGAAACCGACGACTGGCTGACCCCGGCGCGCTTTCCCATGGGTCGCGTGCTCCAGTGCGTCCGACCTTTCGGCGTCGTCTCCAGGGCCAGTCGCACTACGGCTTCGACCTTCTCGTCGGTCAGCTTGCGATGCACGTTTGGCCGCGGCGAGTCGAGCAACCCGTCAACACCTAACCGCACGAAACGACTCCGCCATTTGCCGACCGTCACCCCCCAGACGTCAACCTTGGCCGCCACCTCCTCATTGGTCCTGCCCTCCGAGCAGAGCAGGATTATGCGCGCACGCAACGCCAGCGCCTGCGACACCGTACGCCCTCGCTCGTACCGCCTCAGCGTCTCCCGCTGCTCGGACGTGAGGACTAGCTCGGCCTTCGGCCTTCCACGAATCAGCTTCTTTCTTGCCATCCCCCTCCGACGAGGCGCCCCCCGCATGGATTCAATTAATAAAACGAGTCATGGACTCGGGACACTAGTCTGTTCGATTCACTTCGTACACAAAGTGAAGGTCGTCCTAGTCTATGCGATTCACTTCGTACACAAAGTGAAGGTCGTTCTAGGCTAGGTGGTCGCGTGAGCGAGCAGACCACGCTCATGCGTACCCGAGCGCAGCAGGCGCCCGTCCCGCCGGTTTTTCTGGTGGCCGCGGCTTCCTTGACGATCGTGATCTTTCCTTCCAAGACCGCGAAGCTCGAGGCTAGGCCCACCTACGGAAAGAGTGGAAGCTCGGGCAGACCCAGCGCATCCGGCCAGCCTTGCGACACGTTGAACGCCTGAATGGCTTGCGCGCTGGCGCCGCGCGCCAGGTTGTCGAGCGTGCACATGGCCAGCAGCAGCTCGGCGTGCTCGTCGAGCACGTAAGCCACGTGGGCGCGGGCCGATCCGCGCACCCAGAGCGTGTCCGGTAGCGTCCCTTCGGGAAGCACGCTGACCAGACCGCCCTGGTACAGCGCGCTAGCGGCAGCGCGACAAGTCTCCGCAGTCACACCCGGCTTGGGACGCGCGTAGGCCGTGGCCAGGATGCCGCGCGACATTGGTACCAGCACCGGCGTGAAGCAGACCTTGATCGGCTGACCCGCGACGAGCGACAGCTCCTGCTCGATCTCGGGCACGTGGCGATGCGTACTTCCGACCTTGTAAGGCCTGGTGCCTTCGCTCGCTTCCGGAAAGTGGAACGCCGCCGCCGGTGAGCGACCGCCGCCGCTCACGCCGGTCTTCGAGTCGATGATGATCGGGGCCGTTTCGATCAACTGCTGCTCGAGTAGTGGCGCCAGCGGCAGAAGTGCGGTCGTGACGTGGCAGCCAGGCGCCGCAATCAGCCTGGCGCCGGTCAATTCAGCGCGATGCAGCTCGGGCTGGCCGTAAACGGCCTTGCTCAGGAGCTCGGTTGCGGGGTGATCGCCATAGGTCTTCTGGTAAACGGTCGCGTCCTTGAGCCGAAAGTCGGCCGACAGGTCGACGACCTGCACGCCCGCCGCGTACAGCGCCTTGCCCGCGCGCGCGCTCGCGGCGTGCGGCAGGCACAGAAACGCGACGTCCAGACGCCTGGCCAGCTCTGGAGCCTGCTCGGGCTCGAACGCCTCCAGCACCAGCTCCGACAGCCCCGCGACGCCGTGCGCGCCGGGTAGCACCTCACTCAGGCGCTTACCGGCCTTTTCCCGAGCCCCGACCATCACCAGCGACAGGCGCGGATGCTGGTGCACCAGGCGCACCAATTCGGCGCCGGTGTATCCTCCAGCGCCCAGGATTCCGACGCGGAGGACTTGGTTCATGGCGTCCTCAGCGCTTGGAGTACTGGAACCGCTTGCGAGCGCCGGCCTGGCCGTACTTCTTGCGCTCCTTCTTACGGTCGTCGCGCGTCAGGTGACCTGCGCGCTTCAGCGTGAGGCGACGCTCCGGCGTCTCGGCGATCAGGGCCCGCGCGATGCCGTGGCGCATGGCCTCGGCCTGGGCGCTGTGGCCGCCGCCGGCCACCGTGGCCTTCACGTCGTACTTGTCCGTCACTTCGAGAATCTCGAGCGACTGGCGCGCGATCATGCGCGAAGTCTCGCGCTCGAAGTAGTGATCCGCGTCGATGCCGTTGACCATCATCTTGCCCGAACCGGGGCTGATCCAGACGCGAGCGACAGCGGTCTTGCGCTTACCAGTGGCGTAGGTCGAAACTTCGGGCATCTCTTCAGGCTTTCTTCAGCAGTGACAGAGCTTCCGGCTTCTGTGCGGCGTGCGGGTGCTTGTCGCTCCCGTAAATCTTGAGCTTGAGCAGCATTTCACGCCCGAGCACGTTCTTGGGCAGCATGCCCTTGACGGCTTTCTGGATCGGAAACCCCGCGTCCTTCTCCGCCACCTGCTGGTAGCTTTCCTTCTTGATCGCACCCGGATAGCCGCTGTGCGAGTAGTACATCTTGTCGGTGGTCTTCTTGCCGGTCAGCTTCACCTTGCCGGCGTTGACTACGATCACGAAGTCGCCGGTATCCACGTGCGGCGTGTAGGTCGGCTTGTGCTTGCCGCGCAGCACGCTCGCCACTTTCGTGGCCAAACGACCGAGAGGTTGATTCGTCGCGTCCACGACGTACCACTTACGGGTCGCCGCAGCCTCGGCCGGTTTCGCTTGATACGTCGCCATCGTCCTTCGTCTTCGTTTCCGCTACAGAAAAAGCTGGGGCAAGTGCCCCGCGCTACGCGAAAGGGCGGCTTTACTAGCTTTCACCCCCCACCCCGTCAAGTGGTTGGCTTGGTAGGCCCAGCTTCGCCCAATCCGTGCGGCCCCGACCGACCCCACCGCCGGCCAGCTGGCCGGCTCTGCGGCCCTTCCCGGCGCTAGACGAGGGATGCAACAGGAAGGCGGGAAGTTTTCTGGGGTTCGAGCTGCGCGTGTCTTCAATGGAGCTGGCTTCACCAACGGACGGCGTATGGAGGTGCGAACCCAGAAATTCTGATCTTCCCGTCTTCCGGTTGCTTTCCCTTCGGTCGGGGCTGACTGGAGCGCGGAGGTGACGGCTATAATGTCGGGCTGTCGATGATGCCGCCGGTCACGCCATGAGCACGGGCAACGCACGACTCCTCGAACGGTTGTTTGCCGATGGGCTGATCACGGCGGAGGCGCAGGAAGCGGCGCTCAACTGGGTGGCGCGCACCGGTGAACGGGTCGAAGAGGCCATCCTCGAGCTCAAGGCCATGGATGAGGCGGCGCTGCTCAAATACCTGGCCGCGCTGCATAAGACCCGGTTCGTCTCGACCGAGAAGCTCGCGAAGGCGGACATCGACCGCATCACGCTCGACAAAGTGCCGAAGAAGCTGGCCGAGCGCGACACCGTGTTTCCGGTGCTCTACGACGCTCAGACGGCCACGCTCAGCGTCGTCACCCCGGATCCCGACAACGCGCCAGCGCTGCACGACGTGCAGCTCGCGTCGGGGGTCAAAGAAGTGCGCGCCTTCGTGGGCCGCCCGCGCGCCGTGAAGGCGGCCATCAGCAAGGCCTATAGCGGTGACATTCACGCTTTCGCCATCTTGGATCGCGAGGCTCACGCACAGTTTTCGACCATGCTGAACGTGTTCGAGCGCAACCTGGTCAGCGACGAAAGCCTGGCGCTTTCGCTGGCCAAGGAGGCGACGCAGGGCGAGCGCGTGCTCGGCGAGAAAGATTTCAAGGCTCGGAAAACCGGCAGCACGCTTAGCGGCGGGGGTGGCATCAACGACGAGTCGTTCCAGGAGGCGCTCAACGTTCTGATCACCCTGATCGAGAATTCACGGCCGGATCTGCGCGGGCATTCTGCCCAGGTCGCTCGCCTGACCAAGAAGATTTGCGAACGCATCGGGCTCGCGGAGACGACCAAGTCCGCCTACGTGGTCGCGGCCTACCTGCACGACCTGGGCAAGATGGGCGCTTACCACCTGACCGCGCTCAACGTCGCAGAGTACGAGGGCCACAAGTCGCAGGCCGAGAAACAATACAAGAGCCCGGTGCGATTGCTGGAAGCGGTGCAGCTGCCACAGGAGGTCACGCAGACCCTCGAGGGCATGTACGAGCGTTACGACGGCAAGGGATTTCCGGAAAGGTCGAGCGTCAAAGAGATTCCGCTCGGCGCCCGCGTGCTGGCCATTACGGACACCTACGCCGACCTGACTCAGAATCCGCGCAATCCGTTCCGCAAGGCACTGCGCCCCGTGCAGGCTTGCGAGGTGCTCGCGCGCTACAAGGGCACGGTCTTCGATCCCAACCTGGTGGATCTGTTCAAGCACACCGTGACCGGTGAGGACGTCAAGGCCCGGCTGCTGGCCAACCGCCATCGAGCCCTGATCATCGATCCGGATCCGGAAGAAACGACGGTGCTCGAGCTGCGCCTGCTGGAGCAGGGGTTCGAGGTGTCGCAGGCGCACAACGTCGAGCAGGCGCTCAAGCTCCTGGAAAAGGGCGACACCGAGCTGGTCATCTCCGAGCTGGATCTGCCGAACGGCGACGGTTTGGCGCTGCTCAGCGAGGTGCGCAAGCGCCCCTGGGGTCAGAAGCTGCCTTGGGTGGTCGTCACCGGGCGCGGCGGCCGCAACGACGCGCAGAAGGCGTTCGATCTCGGCGCCGCCGACTACCTGGCCAAGCCGGTTTCGGCCGATCTGCTCGTAGCCAAGCTGAAGCAGATCATCGAGCGCGAAGCCCAGCGCACCGGCTCGGCCCGTGGCGTGAGCGGGTCGCTGCTCGAGATGGGGCTACCGGACATGGTGCAAGTCCTGTGGCACGGCCGAAAGAGCGGCTCGCTCAAGATTCGCTCGGGCCAGAGCTCGGGCGAAATCCACTTCGTCAGCGGCGTCATCTACAACGCCCTCTGGTCCACACTGCGGGGTGAAGAGGCGTTTTATGCCATGCTCAAGCTCGAGGACGGCGACTTCGCCCTCGATCCCAACTTCGCCGCGCCGCAGCAGGTCATCATGGACTCCCCCGAAGCGCTCCTGCTCGAAGGCATGCGCCGCATGGACGAAGGCGGGCGTTAGGGGGTTTTGTTTGCAGCTCGGCGGCCCGACCGCAAGCCACGAGCTCGGCGCGGCCTTCTGGTCGCTTGTGCGGCGCTGCTGCTGGGCTGTCGTTCCGAGCGCACGTCACAGCAAGAGTCGCCCCAGCCCGCCACGTCTCGCACCGCCGTGGTGCCTACTCCGACGCCCAGTGCCGCGACGAGCACACCGCCGCAGCCACGCCTACCACCGCTCGCAGCTGAATGGCTGGTGCGCTGGGGCGAGCCGCCGCGTGAGCTCGTGGTCACGCCGCCGGTCGGCGCGACCGAGCCGCGTCGGGTCATCATTGGGGTGCACGGCGCCGGCGACCGGCCCGATTGGGCTTGCGGCGGTTGGCGCCTTGCTTCCGGCGCGAGCACCTTCGTGGTCTGTCCTCCGGGAACCCGGAGCGGCCAGGGCTGGTACGCCTGGGCATCGACCAGTGCGATCGAACAGAGCGTCGAAGTCGCCTTGGCGCTGCTGCGCGAGCGCTTCGGTGCTTACCTCGCCGAAGAGCCAATGATCTATGCCGGCTTCTCGCAGGGCGCGATCCTGGCCGAGCCGATCCTGCGCCGGCGCGCGCGCGAGCTGCCCATCGCGATCCTGGCCGAAGGCGGCCTGAAGTTCGCCTCGAGCCCGAGCTTTGCCCAAGCCTATCGGGCCGGCGGCGGGCGCCGCGTGGCCCTCGTGTGCGGCGCCGCTGCTTGCTTCGTCACCGCCGAGCACGCCCGCCGCGTGCTCGAGCGCGCCGGCCTACACGCTCTCGTGCTCGGCGATCCGCGCGCTGGCCACAACCTCAACGGCCTCATGCAAGCCGCCCTGCAACGCGCCTGGCCCGAAATCAGCGCTCCGCTCTGAGTCAGCCGAAAATCCGTCGCATCGTACTCGGCGACGAAGCCAAGCCTTACAGGCGAGGAGATCATCACGGAGCTAAGTGGCACGATGGGCCCCAAAACCCATCACCCGAGCTGCTCATCATGGGTGAGCCGCTTAATCTCACTGACCAGGTCCTCCAAATCGTAGACTGGGGGCCAGCGCTCCTCCGGTCCGGCCATCAGCGCGGCTCGACTTCGCGTCTACGAAGCCTGCTTCGGGAATACCCAAAGCCCTCAAGCTCGCCGGCGCGAGCCCTACTGAGGCAGCAGGCTCGACGCCACATGCCGAAAGGCCCCCGATTGTTCGGGAAACCGAACAATTGGGTTCTGAAAATGCGGTTTGTCGATGATCGAAAATGGCCTCATGGGTACACAGAGTCATGAGTCTTCAGCGGACACGACGAGAGAGCCTCGGTTTGTTAGGAGTGGCGGGCCTTTCGGCACTGACCGGTTGCGGTAGTGGCGGGGAAGGCGACGAAGGGGGCGGGTCAGGGAGCGGAGGCTTGAATGGTGGCTCGGGAGCCGGTCGGGGTGGTGGAATGGTGACGGAAGGTGGGGCCGGCGGCTCCGAATCGACGCAGGGTGGCAGTGCGGCCGGAGGGACTGCGGGGACGGCAGGCGCGAGCGGCGAAGGCGGCGCGCCGGGCGAGTGCACGGCAAATATAGAAACCACGGTCGGCCCCTTCCCCAACATCAGCCCCCTCAATCGCAAGGACATGCGCGGCAACACCACCGGGAACACGACTGCCAAGGCAGGTGCCCTGCTCACCCTGCGCGTGCGTGTGCTGGATCTGGATGCGTTCTGTGCGCCCGTCGAAGGGGTGGTCGTGGACATCTGGCAATGCGACGCGGTCGGCAACTATGCGGGGTACTCGGCGTTCAGCACCGTCGGCGAGGACTTCTGCCGCGGCTACCAGGCGACCAACGCGCAAGGCGTCGCGGAATTCATCACCATTTTTCCGGGCAGCTACAGCGGTCGCGCGATTCACATTCACTTTTCCCTTCGCGCCGCCGAAGGCACGCTCGCTCCGAACGCCAGCGGGCAGAACCTGGCGGACATCTTCGTGGCGCAGATCTACTTCGAGGACGACGTCGTCGCGGAGATCTTCGAGGCTTTTCCGATCTACCAGCAGGGCGCGGCCATCACACCTAACGCAGCTGATGGCAGCTTCGGCTCAGGTGGCATCGACCTGATCGTGGAGATGACCAAGAACGGCGCCAGCTATATCGGCGACGTCGACGTCGGAGTGCACCGGAGCGCTATCGGGCTCTGAGCGGAAGCGCTGTCGCGGTATAGCCGGCTAAGGGCCGCCTCGTAGCATGAGCGCCATAGTTTCGGAGCGGGGTTGGGGCCTCGCGACCCACGAGACCGCGCGCTGGTTTCACTACATATATATGACGCTGGTTTAGAGGTTTTTTCGGCTGCGAGCGCATGGACGAGCTGAAAAGGGCGGGGAAGCGGTGGTCGTGGTAACGTTCGGGTTCGGTAACCCTCGGGATATGGTTCGGGCGAGCAGTGTCCAAAGCACCCCCGCCGCTACTCGGCTTCAACAACAACGTCCGCCACCGCGGCCGGATCTTCCACATCCAAACGGAAGACTCGGGCGTGAAGTTTCCGCGGATCGTGACGCACCTCTTTGCCGACGGCGGCCGCATCGTCAAGACCACTCGCACCAACTACAGCGAGCACGTCGAAAAGCCGAACATGGCCACGGTCGTGCGCGGCATGATGAAAGAGCAGCACAAGGCCATGTTCGCTGCGCTACGCACCGGTGATCTGGACGCGCTGCTCGAACAAGTCTGCGGACCGCTCGAGCCGCCCCAGGACAAGCTCGCCGACACCAAGGATCCGACCGCGACCAGCGATCTCGAAACCGCGCGCGTGGTCGTAGGTAAGCACGAGGCACCTGCGGCCCGTCCCGAGCTGCCCGAGTCGGCCGAGATGCCGGTTGCAGCGGTAGCTCAAAAGGACGCGGCACCGGTCGTAGGCGCCCAGGCGGTGATCGCGAGCATGAAGGCCTTGCGGGACTCGGAGGCCGCGCCGCGCAAGCGCGCGATCAGCAACCCGAATCTGCGCAGACCGACGCCCTCGGTGGCGCCACCGGTCGGGGAAGCCTTCGACCTGGATGTGGCCTCGCTGGACAAGAATCCGCCGAAGGCGCCGCGCCCGCCTCCGCCCAGCGCCCGGCCCCCGCGCAAGAGCAACCCTGCATCGCGCAAGTCGCGCCCGCCGATTCCTGCGCGTCATCCGCCGGCCGCCATGCCGGCGCCGGTGGCCGCGGCTGCCGCCTCGGGCAGCGTCGGACCGGCCCCGGCTTCCCGACCTCAGCCGCGCCCGGCGGGCGCACCGCAACCTCCGCCTCGCTCCATCTTCGGTGATGGCGCCATTAGCGAGCAGTCGCTCGACGAAGTGATCCTCAGCTACCTGGCCGAGGACTTGGAAGAGTCCAAGTAACGCGGTAGCTCGGGCGGCTCGCTACTGCGGCGGCTCTCGCTACTGCGGCGGCTCGACGCAGCGTGACGAGGTGAAGCTGATGTCGTCGAAGAAGAAATTCGACGCTTCCTGAACGGTGGGGTCGTCGGACGTGGCGTCGGTGACGCCGGTGATGGCCAGCTGCAGCGGCAAGCTGGCGTAGAATTCGCCGCTTCCGCTCACCTCGAAGGGGGTCCAGGAGTTGGTATTGAAGGCGAAGTTGTCCCAGATGTAGATGTCTTCGTACGGGACGTCGTACATGCCCTCTTCGAACAACCGGATCTGCGCATAGTCGGTGAATGAGGTCGTCGAGTCGAACCGGAGATAGCGGTAACCCGAGAGCGTCACCCAACCGGTGTCTGCCGGGATGTCCAGGGTCGGACTCAGGATCACGCCGACTTCGTTCGTTGCGCCGCCCAACCACACGAACCACGCGCCCAGGTGCGCGTTGATGGTTCCCGCTTGGGTCTCGTTCACGATGATGGCGAAGCTGCCCGAAGAGCTTTCGCCCCACCAGCTCCGACCTGCCTCGAAGTCCACGTTTTCGAGCAGCTGCCGCTCGTCGACGATGCCACCCGCGGTGGTGCAGCAGTCGACGGAATCGCAGGGAATGACCACCACCGGCACTTCGGGGCTGCCGCCCTCGCCGCCTGCGCTGGTTCCGCCCACCACCGGCACTTCGGGGCTGCCGCCCTCGCCGCCTGCGCTGGTTCCGCCCACCGCCGGCATGCCGCCCTGCACGGACTCACCACCCTGGCCGACATTTCCGACGCCGGCGTCGCCGCCGCCCGCCTTCCCGCTGCTGCCGGACGCGTCGCCGCCTTCACCCTGGGCCTGGCCGCCCTGGCCGGCGTCGCCGAGCGCCGGGTCGACCTCGTAGTCGCTGAGCCCGATGATCTGCGAACAGCCGCCGACCGCGATCAAGAGGAGCATGCCTAGCTTTGCTTTTTGGCTCTTCATGACCGGCTCCTAAAACGTCCCTTGTAGGCCAGCCGCTTCGCTACCGATCCACGGCTCGACGCGCAGGCCCTTCGGCTCGTGTTTGGCGACGCGAGGCTTGTGAAGCGCGGCGCTGTCGCTGCTGCCCGTGAGCAGCAGGACGACGCCCAGACCGACGCCGACGAAACCGACCGCGAAGCTCACGGTCGAAACCGTCGCCATGCGCTTGGCGCTGTTGAGCTTGCTCGACTGATTCGGCGGACATTTCTCGTCCACGCAGCCCTCGAGGTCGCCCTTCTTGCTCAGGGCCAAAAAGCCGGTGATGCCGCCGATCGCCAGGCCCGCGCCACCGACGCCCAGCGAGACGTAGGCCAGCGTGTTGTTCTGCTTCTTGGGCTTGTCGGAGGGTGGCTCGCCGGTCGGCGCCGCGACGATGGGCGCGGTCGTCGGGGGCGGGGGAGCCGGCGCGATCGCCGCGTTCGGATCCTTCTCCAGCTTGACCGCGATCTCCTGCGCGCCGCCTTCGGCCAGGGTCGCGCTGGTTTTTTGCTCGATGTAGCCCGGGGCGCTTACTACGACCTCGTGCGTGCCGGGATCGGTCGGGCGCTCCACGCCGATCAGGGCCTGCGGGATTGCGGTACCGGCCACCGTCACCTGTGGCTTGGCGTCCACCGGTTCCACCCTGACGGTCAGGCGCGCGATCTTGGGCAGCGCGGTGTTCAGCACGGTTTTGGCGCGCTCCTGGGCGTCTTTGAACGCCTTGGGCGCGCTCGGTGCGAGCTGTTCGCGCACGACGCGGTTCAGGTTCTCGGTGCCGAGCACGATCTGCCCGACCTGCACCTGACACTCGCCGAGGCGGGCCAGGATCGAGGGCGCGTGGTAGAGCGATTCTGCGCGGTACAGCTTCTCGATGGCGCCCTTGCAGTCGCCTGCGTCAGCCATCTTGATGCCCTGCAGCCCGAGCGAACGCGCAGCCGCCACGTTTTCGGCCTGCGGCTGGTCTTGTGCCAGCGCGCTCGGAGCGACCAGCGTCGTGCCGAGCACCGAGGCAAACCCCAGCGCCATGGCGCGCCGTCGCAACGTGACACCCAAGGCCTGTGAGGAAGTAATCATAAGTACCCGGCTACCTTTTTACCGCACAATGCGTCCGGGGCGCCTCAGAAACCTAGGTCCGAGCCTGGAGCCTTTTCCGGGGCGCTCGGCGGGCGCGCTGATGAGGGACTATCTCGCCTGGTTGGGCCCCAAGCGCCGCCTTTCGGCGCGTTCGTCGATTGCTTGGGCTTGGCCTTCGGTGCGACCGGTTCTGGAGCCGTTTCAGTAGCCACACTGGAACCCCCAGGATCGGCAGTAGCGGGCGCGATGACCGGGGGCCCGGAGACGGGAGGCTCGGTCCGGACTGCCGCGGCTGCAGGTGGCGAAGCGCTCAGAGCCGCGGTCGCGCCCGCTCGTGGCGACGTCGGCGCGCCCTGGGTGCCGCCGATCAGCAGGAGCGTGAGCACGGTCATGAGCAGCGCCAGAACGCCGAGGCCCAGGCCGATGACCCATGGTTTGAGGTGGTGTGGCGGAGTCTGCCAGCGACTGCCAGTCGTGGCGTGCTCGCCGCCGATCCCGATCGGAATCGTTGCGACAAGGCGACCGCCGACAGACTGCGGACCGGCGTGACCCGGGCTGGTGCCGGTGACGGCCACGTGGTGCGGCGCGGCCCTGCCCGGCTGCACCACGGCTTGCGTGCGCGCCAGGCTGAGCGGGCTGGTGTCGTGCTGAATGGTGGCCATTGCAGGCGCGGCGTAGCCGACCAGCGTTTCGGGCGCGATGCGGCCCTCGGGCACGGACTGGTGCTTCGCGAGCGGCGCGGTGCCGGCAGCAGCCGCGAGCGCTTCCGTCATCTCATCCGCGCTCTGAAATCGCTCGAGCGGTTCCTTGGCACAGGCGCGCTGGAACCATTGCTCGACGATCTCTGAAACCCACGGCGCCTTGGCGCGAAGCAGCGGCAATGGCTCGGTACAGATGCTGACCAGGATCTCGCTGTAGCTCGGCGAGTAGAAAGCAAACTCCCCCGTCAGCATGTGATACAGGCACATGCCGAGCGAATACAGGTCCGCCCGGTGATCCACGCTGCTGGCGCCGCGCACCTGCTCCGGGCTCATGAACAGGGGTGTGCCGAGCACCGTGCCGGCTCGAGTCGTGCCCTGCTCGGAGTTTTCCAGCTTGGCGATGCCGAAGTCGAGCACCTTGGCGATCCAGCCCAGCTCATCGTCGTCGGTCTTGACCAGGAAGATGTTGGCCGGTTTGAGGTCGCGATGGACGATGCCCTGCGCGTGCGCGCGTGCCAGCGCCCGGCCGACGTGGTTGGCGATGCGCACCGCGTCGGCGATCGGCACGTCGTGCTCGCGCTGCAGCCGTTGTTCGAGCGTCTCGCCGTCGAGGTATTCGAGGACGATGTAGGGGTTGCCTTCGGGCGTCTCGCCATCGTCGTAGACCTGCACCACGTGCCGCGAGCGCAGCTTGGCTGCGGCTTTTGCCTCCACGCGGAAGCGCTGGCGCGCTTCCGAAGATTGCGAATGCTCCGACGAGATGAGCTTGATGGCCACGCGCTGTCCGAGCGTCACGTGCACCGCGCGATACACGGTGCCCATCGAGCCCCTGCCGATCTCTTCCTCGAGCCGGTACTTGCCGGCGATGACCATCCCGGGTCGGATGTGGCTGGGCAGCCCCTGCGTCAGCGCCACTGGTTCGCTCATCATGTCTGCCAGGCGGAAACCCCGTCCTTCAGGTCGGATCAGGCTGCGCGCGCGAGCAGGCGGCGCTTGAGACAGTGAGCTTACGACCGCTAGCTTCTGGCGTCGAGGGCCGACAGGATCGAAAGGCTTTCATCTTCGGTCTTGCCGTATGACTCTTGCAGAAAGGCAGACAGGATTTCCTTGGCGACCTCCTCGGAGGTCAGCCGCAGGCTGATGGCCAGCACGTTGGCGTCGTTCCACTTGCGGGCGCCGCGCGCGGTCTCCGCGTCCGCGCACAGCGCTGCCCGCACACCCGGCACCTTGTTGGCGGCGATGCTCACGCCCGTGCCGGTCCAGCAGCACACCACCCCGAGCTCGTGCTCCCCGCGGCTCACCGCTTGAGCCACGCTCCGGCCGGTCTCGCCCCAAGCTTCGTCCTCACCCGCGGCCTTGCCGTAGCGCGTGACCTGGTGTCCGGCTGCGCCCAGAAATTCTGCGATTGCGTCAACCAGCTTGGTCGAATCGTCGGCGCCGAGTGCGATGCGCATGCCCGGGCAGCGTAGCAAATGGACATACAGCTCGGTAGGTCTGCCAGCATTCAACAACCAGCTCCGCTAGAATCGCCACATGGATAAGCGGCTGCTGGCGGCCGCGGACGATTTCGGCATGTGCCACGCCATCAACCTGGGAACCGTGCGCGCCATGCGTGAAGGTGTGGTGCGCTCGCGCAACACTGACAACTGACAACTCCCCTCAGGATTCGTTGAGAAGGCCTTGCAGACGAGCGGGTGGGATACGAAACTCCCGTTTGCAGTACTCGCAGGCTATCTCGAGCACGTCACCGGTCGACAGCAGGTGCTCGATGTCGCGGCGCGGCAAGGTGGCGATGGCCGAAACCACGCGCAGCTCGTTGCACCAGCATTCGAAGCCGACCGGGCTCTCTTCGAGGCGCGTGAACGGCATGCCGTATAGCAGCTCCTCGAGGAGCGCCTCGGGCGTGAAATCCGGCTCGAGTAACTGCGCGTCGATCGACTCGAAATCCTTCAGTCTTTCGGTCATCACCAGCAGCGGTCCGCGCCCGACTTCCGGTAAGAGCTGCACCAGGTAGCCGCCAGCGGCCGCGACCCGGTCTTTCTCGAGCAGCGTGCCCATGGCCAGCATCGAGACCACCTGCTCACTGGTCTGCATGTACTCCATCAGCGCGCGTGAGATGCCGCCGGACTCCGGTACTTCCACGAAGCCTTGATTGATCTTGCCGTTGGGCAGGGTACGCATCATCTGCATGATCGCGCCGGGGCCGATCGAAACCTCACGCGACCCGTCGCCCAGCTGCACCAGGCCGCGCGTCTTACCCGAGGGATGCGAGTCGGCCACCAAGCTGCCGGAGCCATCCGAACCCTTGAGGATGCCCTGGACGCGCAGATTGGGCGCCATGGTCTCGCGAAACAGCACCGAACCAGTCACCAGATCCCCCAGGTTGCGACCCGTTGCGCCCTGTGCGCCTTGCGCCTTGAGCACGTGCTGCACCGTGTCGGTCGTGCGCGCCACAATCACGCGGAAGGCTCCGTCGTCGGTGATGGCGCGGAGGACGGAATCGGCGCTTTGCATGGCTCAGGACAGTGAGTGGTCGTCCCCGCCACCGGCGCCAGTCTCGCGCGACGCCACGGGGATGCGGTAGGACTCGTTCAACCAGTTGCCGAGATCGACCATCTTGCAGCGCGTCGAGCAGAAGGGGCGTGGCCCGAAGTCTTGCGGAGCGTCCTCGATGGTCTTCTTGCAGATGGGGCAATCGATACGCATGAGACTAAACCTAGTTTAGCAGAGTATTTTCAGCGGGCTCAACGGGACAGCAAGGCTGCCAGGGCGCGCGCGTGCGACGGAAATGCCAGCTCCTCTTCGGCGATCGCGGTGGGCGGCGCCCATACTATTTCGGTGACGTCGTCGAGCGGGCTCGCCACGGGCTGCCGGACACGACCGATGAAGAACAGGTCCACCACCGGATAGTCCACGCCGCGGTAGCCGTAGAGATTGGGAAAGCTCGCCAAAAACTCGACGCGTGCGAGCTTGACGCCCGCCTCTTCGCGCACTTCTCGAATGGCGGCCGCCTCGGCCGTCTCACCGCGGTCGACGAAACCGCCGGGCAGCGCCAGCTTGCCTTTGGCCGGGTCGCGCGCGCGCCGGATGAACAGCGCGGAGCCGTTTTCGGCCAGGATCAGCACCGCCGAGGAGACCGCGACGTTGTAGTAGTAGACGAAGCTGCAGGCTTCGCAAACGAAACGCACGGCGTCGATCTCGGTGGTGCGCGGGGCCGCGCACTGGGGGCAGTGGCGGAACAACGTGCTGGGCGGGGCGCTATCGCTCATGGTCATCTCGTGGGTCCCAGCCCAAACGCAGCTCTAGCCCTGAAGGGCGGCGCGCGCCGCCTCGATCGTGCGATCGATGTCATCTTCGCTGTGGGCGGCCGAAACGAAGGCCGCCTCGAACTGCGACGGCGGAAAGTACACGCCGCGCGCGGTCAGCCCCTGGTGAAATTGGGCAAAGCGCTGGCGGTCCGACTCGGCCGCGTCCAACCAGGAGCGGACCGGGCCACGGTGAAAGAACAGCGTGAGCATCGAGCCGACGCGCTGCACGACACCGTCCACCCGTGCGTCGCGCAGCCCTCGCTCCAGCCCGACCTGCAACTTGCTCGACAGCGCCTCCAGCCGTTCGTACACACTTTCGGCCAGCGCGGCCAGCGTCGCCAGGCCGGCGGCGATCGCCAGCGGGCTGCCGCTCAGGGTGCCGGCCTGGTAGACCGGGCCGAGCGGCGCGATGTTTTCCATGATCGCGCGCTTACCGCCGTAGACCGCGAGCGGCATGCCACCGCCGACCACCTTGCCCAAGCACGTCATGTCGGGCGTCATGCCGAACAAAGCTTGCGCGCCGCCGCGCGACAGGCGCGAGCCGGTCATGACCTCGTCGAAGATCGAGACCGCGCCGTGCCTGTGGCACAGCTCGAGCAAGCACTCGAGAAAGCCGGGCTGCGGCGGGACGAGCCCCATGTTGCCCACTACCGGCTCGACGATCACCGCTGCGATGCGCGAGCCCTCGCTCTCGAACAGCTGAGTGAGCGCTGCGTCGTCGTTGAAGGGCAGGCTGGCCGTCGTGGCCACCGCTCCCGCTGGCACACCTGCAGAATCGGTCGTCCCGAACGTGGCCAGGCCGCTGCCGGCCTTGACCAGGAGACCGTCGGAGTGCCCGTGGTAGCAGCCGTCGAACTTGATGATCACGTCCCGCCCGGTAAAGCCTCGTGCCGCGCGCAGGGCGCTCATGGTCGCTTCGGTGCCGCTGGAGACGCAGCGCAGCATCTGCATGCTGGGGTAGCGCTCGATGATCGCTTCCGCGAACTGTACCTCTAGCTCGGTGGGTGCTCCGAAGCCCAGACCGCTCTCGGCACGCTGCTGAACCGCTCGCACCACGTCGGGGTGAGCATGACCGAGGATGGCGGGTCCCCAGCTCCCGACGTAGTCCAGGTACTCGCTTCCGTCCGGACCGAAGAGCTTCGAGCCCTTGGCGCCGGCGATGAAGATCGGCTCACCGCCCACGGCGCGGAACGCGCGCACCGGCGAATTGACTCCGCCCGGCAGCACTCGCTCGGCACGCTCCAGCAGTCGGGCTGAGATCGCGTCGCTCATGCGATCGTTTTACCCCAGCAGCGCGAGGCAAGTTGCGGAAATTTCCGTACTAGGACGAGAAACTTCCGCCGAGACCGCTTGCGCGCCTGGTCGCCGGCTTGGATGCTCAGGAGACCTTACGCCTGGCGCGATCGTTGAGGAGCGCGCGCCAGGCTTCGATCCGGTTCAAGGCGTGCTCTGGCCATTCGAAGCGTGAGAGCCGCGCCAGTAGATGCGGCGTGTGGTCGCCGGCGCGGATGCGGGGGCCGAACACGTCCGCCGCGGCTTCGATGTATTCGAAGGCGCGCTCGGATCGGGCGCGCGAGTGCTCGTACCAGGCGCAGGTGAGCAGGTAGTGCTGCTTGGCCTCGGCCTCCTCCACCACGATGCGTGAGCACTCGTCGATCAGCGCGCGGGCACGGTCGGGCTCACGCCGGATCAGCGCCAACTGGCAGAACAAGAGCTTCGACTCCATCACGCCCCACGGGTCGCCCATCTTGACGAACGACTTGTGCGCGCGGTCGGCATGCAGATCCGCCATGTCGAGGTCGTCGGTATCGATGCCGATCATGGCCAGGAGCCGGTCGCACGCGGCTTGCCCGCGCGGCGTGCGCAGCGTGTCGAAGGTCGAAAGCGCGTCCAGCGCTCCTGCCTCCGAGCTGTGGAAGTTCATCAGGCGGTGCTCGACGTGCGCGATCGAGACGTCGGCCTGCGCCGTGCCGAGGCGATAACCAGCGCGTTCGAACTCGCTTCTCGCCTCCTGCGCCAGACGCCGCGAGCGATCCGTCGTGCCTTCGGAGTGCTCGATCCAGCTGAGCAAGAGCAGGCACTGGCCGCGCCCGACCGGCTGATCGAGCGCCGCGAAATTGCGCTCGCCGCTCTGGATGGTGAGGCGCGCGTTCTCGTAGTCACCGAGCTGAAACTCGATCTCGCCGGCCACGGCCTCACACAGCGCCTGCCCGAGCACGTGCGCGCGCTCGTCGAACACTTTCAGCGCCTTCTTGACCAGCTCCAGGCCCTCGGCCGAGCTGCCCTGCTCGCTCAGCAGGTGACCCTGGAGGCGCAAGCAGTGCGCCACGTTCTCGCCGTCGCCCGCCTCTTCGAAGCGCGTGCGCGCCAGCTCCGCCAGCGTGCTGGCCTCGGCCAGTCGCCCCACGTGACGCATGGCCTCGGCCTGCCAGCGATTCTTGAGCGCCAGCATGCGCCCGGTCAGCTTGCCCTTGAGCAGATCGAGATCCGTGAGGGTCGACAGCGGCTCACGCGCGCCATTCCAACCGCGCTGCAAGAAGTCGAACAACAGCAGCGCCGCCGGATCGTGGTCGCCGGCCTGGATCAGATTCACCACGCGCTGACGCACGATGCGCCGTGTGTTGGCTTGCGGGTGCGTGAGCAGGGCCGCCGCGGCGGCGCGATAGAAGCGCTCTCGATCCGGCCGGTCCGCGAGCTGGGCCGCCAGGTGCTCTTGGAGCAGCTCGTGCGGCCACGAGTAACGACCCGACGAGCGCGGGATCAACACTTCTGCGTTCTGCAGCGCGACCAGCGCCGGGTCGGGCGCCATGCCCAGCGACGAAACCAGCTCGAGCAGCACGTTGCGGCGGATTTCACCGCCCAGCGTGGCCGCCGCGAACGCGGCCGGCCGGTACTGCTCGGGCACCGAATTGACGCGACTGTCCCAGAGCTCCGCGGTGGTCTGCGGGCGCGTCGCCAGCACCTCGGGCGGCACGCGGTAGGTGCCGTTCAAGAACTCCATGTTGCCGCCGAGCGCCCAGGCGTGCAGCTGCTGCAGCGCGAACAGCGGATTGCCACGGCTGCGGCGCGCGGCCTCCTCGACCGCCGCGTCGTCGAGCGGCAGCGACTCGCGCAGCATCTCTTTCGTCGTTTCGGGCTGGAGGGGCTGCACCTCGATCACGGTGCCGTCCATCACGTCTCGCAGCTGCCGCAGGCGCTCGGCGGCGGGCGTGCCGAGCGCGACGTCTTCGTGTCGCGCCGTCGCTACCATCACGATCTTGACGTCGGTCTCCTCGTTGTGGATGCGGATGAAGCCTTCGAACGTGGCCGGACCGCCGTTGTGCAGGTCGTCCAGCCAGAACAAGAGCGGGCGACCCGCCGAGATCTTGCGCAGGGTGTAGCGGATCACCATGCGCCGGGTTTCCAGCGTATCCAGGGTGAAACGAATACCGGAGGGACCGATCGGCTGGTCGCTGCTCGAGCCGCCGACGGGGCGCATCCATTCCGCGGCGCCCGCGACCCAGGCGCGTCCGTTCTTGTCGTCGCGGCGCACGCGCCAGCGCTCGAGCAACGAACGCTCGATGGTGTCGCGGTCGGTACGCTCGAAGTTGTAGTAGTGGGCGGCCGCGCCCAGCATGCCGTCCACCGAGCTTCTCAACTTTCGGTAGCGCGCGCGTAGCGGCACCATCGTGCCCTGCTCGTGCATGGTCTCGCATAGCCACTCGGCCAGGCGGCTCTTGCCGCAGCCGGCCGGGCCGACCAGGATCACCAGCCGGTGCGACGGGCCGACGCCGCTTACCATGTCCCGGCAGATGGCCTCGAGCTTCTTGCGCTCCTCTTCACGCCCGACGAGGGGACTGGGACGGATGCTGAGTAGGCCTGGTGCGTGCTCGGGAGCGGGCGCCAGGTCGGGGTTGGGGCCGCGCGTGCCGGTGCGACGCGTCGGGGCCGCGGCTTGCACGTCGGAGGCGCGCGCCACCGACGGGAAATCCCAGAGCTTGGGCAGATACGAGGGCTTGTACTTCTGCCAGTCGCGCCGCGCTTCGGCCGCGAACTCGTAGCGCTCCCACGGCTTCTTGGCGAGCATCTGCATCACGAAGCTGCCCACGTCCTCGGGCGCTTCGAGCGAGAGCTTCAGCTTGGGCACGCGATCGAAGGCGTGCACCCGGAGCAGCTCTTTCGACTCGCCAGTGAACGGCGCGTGACCGGCCAGCAGCCGGTACAGGATGCAGCCGAGCGCATACAGGTCGGTCGCGCCGCACACGTGGTGCATTTCGTGCTGGATTTGCTCCGGCGCCATGTAGCCGGGCGTACCGGCCCCTGCATGCGGCGCGAACTGCATGGCCTTCGAGCCGTCCAGCCGTTCGTCGTGCGCGTCCTGGCGCAGCCAGGCCAAGCCGAAGTCGAGCACGTGCACGCGCGGCACCGACCCGTCGATGCGCTCGACCAGCACGTTGGACGGCTTCAGATCCCCGTGCACGATGCCGCGCGCGTGTGCGTGCGCCAGCGCCGATAGGATCTGATCCATGGTCACCCAGATCAGCGGAAACTTGATGCGCGCGTGCGCCAGCTCGTGCAGCGACGCGCCCGACACGAGCTCCATCGCCAGGTACGGCGAGCCGTCGCGCAACTGACCGAAATCCTGAGCCTTGACGATGTTGGGATGGTCCAGAGCCGCCAGCGCGCGTGCCTCCTTGTAGAACCACATCACGTAGTCGTGCGCGAGGTTGCCGGGCGGTGGGATGACGCGCTTGACCGCCACCTGCTCGCCGCTGGCCTGATCGCGGCAGCGGTAGACGATGCCCATGCCACCCTCGCCGAGCACGCTCAGCACCTCGTAGCGGTTGGCGATGACGTGACCCGGCAAGACCGGCGTGCTGGTCGCAGCACGAGTCGAATCTTCCGAGAACACCGCCGCCGCCGAAGGGATGCTCGGAGGTGCGCTGTCCGGATCGCGTGGAGCGTCCGCCAGGATTTCTTCGTCGGCCACTGCTTGGGGATCCGTCTTCAGTGCGGGCTTCTCACGTTCGGACTCGGTCGAGGTCGTGCTCGGCGTGTCAGCGGCTACTTCTCCCCGTTCATCCCGCGTGCGACGATCACCAGCACCGGAAGCGTCTTCGCGCTCCCGGGGATTCTCAGCTTGGCTAGGACCGACCATCGCACGGGCGAGAGTTTAGCCACCGGCCGCCCCACGTCGAGACTCAGCTGGTCCGAACAATGACCGTACTAAAGCGGACCGCGGAACACCCGCAGCGGAACCGCGATTGCTGCTTGAATTCCTTTGCAGATACCTTGAGTTACCTTCATCTGGCGCGACCGCGGGCCGGGTTGTAATGTGCGCCACCCTCCATGCCCCACTCGTCGTTTGCCGACCCCTCCCTCGCTGAACGTGACCCCGACATCGCTCGACTGATCAAAGAGGAGGAGGTTCGCGAGACGGTCAAGCTGCGCCTCATCCCGAGCGAGAACTACGTGTCGCGGGCGGTGCTCGAGGCGACCGGTTCGATCCTCACCAACAAGTACTCGGAAGGTTACGCCGGTAAGCGCTACTACGAGGGTCAGCAGATCATCGACCAGATCGAGGAGCTGGCGGTGTCGCGCCTCAAGGCCTTGTTCGGTGCCGAGCACGTCAACGTGCAGCCCTACAGCGGTAGTCCTGCGAATCTCGCGGCGTACCTGGCCTTCTGCAACGCCGGCGACACCATCATGGGTCTCGGCTTGCCATCGGGCGGCCACCTGACCCACGGCTCGCACGTCAGCATCACCGGCCGCTACTTCAAGGCAATCGGCTATAGCGTGAGCCAGACCGACCACCGTATCGACTTTGCGGAAGTGCGGGCGCTGGCCAAAGAGCACCGCCCGAAGATCATTTGGTGCGGCACCACCGCCTACCCGCGCGCCCTCGACTTCGCGAAATTCCGCGAAATCGCGGATGAGGTCGGGGCCAAGCTGTGCGCCGACATCGCCCACATCTCGGGGCTGGTGGTGGCGGGCGTGCACCCATCGCCGGTCGGTATCGCCGACGTGGTCACCAGCACCACGCACAAGACCTTGCGCGGTCCGCGCGGCGGCATCGTGATGTGTAAGACCGAGCACGCCAAGGACATCGATCGCGCGGTGTTCCCGGGCCTGCAGGGTGGTCCGCACAATCACACCACCGCCGGCATCGCGGTCGCGGCCAAAGAGGCACAGGCTCCCGAGTTCAAACAGTACGCGCAGAACATCGTGAATAACGCCAAGGTGCTGGCCGAGTCGCTGTTGTCCAAGGGCTTCACGCTCGTCACCGGCGGCACCGACAATCACCTGATCCTACTCGACCTGCGCAGCAAGAACGTCACCGGCAAGATCGCCGCCAAGGCGCTCGACCGCGCCGGCATCGTCGGCAACTACAACTCGATCCCGTTCGATCCGCGCAAGCCCTTCGATCCCTCCGGCTACCGCCTCGGCACGCCCTCGATCACGTCGCGCGGCATGGGCAAAGCGGAAATGCTGCGACTGGCGAGCTGGATGGACCAAGTCGTCAGCAATCCCGGCGACGACACACTGATCGAAAAGATCGCCGCCGAAGTCGCCGAGATGTGTAAGAGCTTTCCGGCGCCGGGCATTTCGGTGTGAACCGCTCTTGGCCTAGAACGGGATGACCGTCTCGCCCGAAGCGAGACGGCACGCGCCGTCCTGCCTTTGGGGCCGCTGGAGTGCCAGCCTGTGCCAGGGCGCGCTCGCTGCCTGCCGCCGCTGCCGCAGCTAAGGTTGAGCGTACGGGAAGAGGCCTTCGAGGCCTTCGAGCTTGGCGAGCTCGGCGGCTGCGATGATACGTGACTGGCCGCTCGCGAAGTCGATCAAGCCGCCGTGGCCACTTCCGGCGTAGTCGACGACCGCAAAGTGCCCCTGCGCGGAGCGAAGCAGCATGGGAGTCAGTGGTAGCTCGCCGTCGAGCCGAACGCGGCGTGAGGCGAGGCCGTAGTGAGATTTGAGAAAACCCGCCACGATGTCGAGCGAAGGAGCATTGGGGAGGCGCTGTAGTAGCTGCGAATCATCACGATCGAGGCCGTAGTATTCGAGCAAATAGGCAGTGGCACCCTCCGCGGAGCGCTCGGCAGGGCGCCAGAACTTTTCGTAGGCGTGGGGCTCTCGAATGGTCGTTGGGGATGCCAGCAAGTCGGGGAGGGCAGACCAAGCTCGCGCGGGCCTGCCCCAGCACGCCTCGACCGCGGCTGGTGAGCCGAGCGCGGTCGTGACTGCCAGAACCAAGTACACTGCTCCCAGCAGCGCTCGCCAGAGTCTCTTCTCGGGACCAAAGCTAATCGGTGCGAGCGCGGCTGCTGCCGTTCCACGCCGCGCGGTGATCGACCCGATGATCAGCAGCGCCGGCCCGAGCCACAACCAGAACGGCGCGAAGCGATGGAAGGGTGTCAGGTCGGAATAGAGGCTGGCGTCAGCGGCTACCGGAAACGGCGTGCGAAACGGTCCCGCCTCGAAGCGGCCGCGTCGATCGATCACGCCCGAGGGTCCGGCATTGCTTGCCCAAATCATGGACCGGCCGGCCTCGATCGCGCGCAGCTGCGCCATGGCCAGGTGCTCGATCACGGTCGTGGAGCTGCCGAACGTCACGTCGCTCGTCGTGGTGGCGAGCAGGGTCGCGCCCGCTCGTGCGAGGCGCAGTGAACCGCGTTGCAGGTAGGATTCCTGGCAGATCAGCACGCCGAGCGCGACGCCCGGCGAAAGCTGTAGCGGCCGATATTCCTTTCCGGCGGCGAGATCTGGCTCGCCAAACGGAGCGAGATCGACCTTTTCATGAACCCCGACGAATCGACCATCGGCCGTAAACGCTCCAGCTGCGTTCGACTTTCTGCCGTCTGCTTTCACGATGTAAGACGTGAGCAGCCAAGCCTGCGACTGGCGTCGGGCTCGCTCGGCCCAGGCATCACGCACCGCCGGCAACATCAGACCAAAGCGCCCGTCGAAGCCTTCGGTCGCGACCACCAGCTGCGCACGCTGGAGCGACTGATTGAGTTGGTTGAACTGACGATCAAAAGCGTCAGCCAGCCCGGGCGCCAGGAGCCGTGACTTGTAGTACGTGGCATCCGCGTTGATCTGAGGCACGCCGACCAGCAGACTGCCGGTAGCGGGGGCACTGGTTGCGCTTGCGAGCCCCGAGCTACCGGCCAGGAGCAAGAGGGCCAGCCCGGCCGGACGCGCCGCGCGGCGCAACACGTCGAGCTTCGAGCTACTGGTGGGTGCGCTGGCCGCAGCATAGGCTGAGATGAGCAGGCCCGCTTCGATGGTGGCTGTGATCAGATCGGCGCCGAACAGCCGTGCGCCGCCCACGAGCTCGGGCAGGGTCGTCACCAGCACCACGGCCTCACGACTCGGGATCCCAACGAGCTCGGCGAGTGCGTTGGCGGTCGCGCTGAAGCCGAGCGTCCCGACCCAGAGCCAGCGCAGCCGGAGAGCGCCGGGCGCCCAGCGAGCCCAGAGCGCCAGCGGTAGATGGTGCGAAGCCACGCACAAGAGCGTGAGCACGATTGGCACCTGTACGCCCCAGCTCACCGAGCCCGAGAAGCACACTCCCGCCTCGCCCAGGCCGAAGCTCACGCCAAGTAGCGCACCTTCCCACCGCGAGCGCGCGCGGTGCACCGCATAGAACATGAGAAAGAGTCCGGCTAGCGGGAGCCAAGGCCAGGCCAAGCCGCGGCCGAGGCCTGCTAGGGTACCAACCCAGAGCAGCGCCAAATACGGAAGTGGATCAGTTGCCCGGCAGAGCGACCAGAAGCGTTGCCAAACCGCCGCATGGCGTCGTTCGCTCACGAGCTTTCGATGGCCGTAAGGGTTACGTCCACGATCAATGGCACGTCCTTGTGCGCGGGGAACAGCTGGGTTGCCCTGCTAGGGGGTACCCAGACACGCGCTCGGCCCTTCGTTGCGAGTTCCGTCAAGACGTCCCCCAACCCAGCCGGCGCGGAGTCAATGCTGACTGTCACGGCATGTCCGGTCACGACCTGCTCGAGCTTGAGACCTCGACTCGCCCAGGCATCGACGAGCACACCCGCTCGAGAACCGGAAGTGGGACGCGGTCCGTTGCCTGGTGCTTGCACCACGAACTTGAGTCCGGTCGATGTCGTCCGCGCATCGCGTGGAGCACCGGCCAGGTCCGGCGGCGCGAAACCACTACCCGCTGCCGAAGACCCCTGACCTACCGGGACTTCCTTCACTGTCTGCGCACGCGGCGGAACTTCCCCAAGCAGCTCGAGCTCGAAAACCAGTTCCTCGTTGGGAAAGCTACCCGGCTTCCACGCCGCCATCGCTTCGGGCGGAAGCCAAGCCCGGGCGATGCCACCCATGCCCGTGATGCGAATCATTTCCTGAAGAGCGGGCGGCAGCGTATCCAGGTCGTTGACGATACCATCCTTCGCCTTGAGCGAAGAAAAGACCTGCGTGCCGTTGCGGTCCCAGACCCGCACATGTGCTCTCATCAGATTGGGCACCTGCGGGCCCGGCTGCGTGCCTGCTCGAACCAAGAGCCAGTTTCCACCGCAGGCGAGCGCTTTAGCCGTGGGAGGCGGTAGTCCAGGTGCTGCGGAAGAGAGCCCAGCGGCTGCCCTCGGCGCCGACGGTTCAGGAGCACCGGGCTGCTTGTTCTTGGCGCTACCTCGGCAGGCGACGACCAAACCGAGGACGCCCAGCAAGACCTTGGGTGTCAGGATGGAATCGCCACGATACTGGCGAAGCACGCACTAGTTCTTGACGCACATGGCGTAGGCGGTCGTGTTGCACGTCTCGGTGAGGCTGTAGCACCTGCAGTTCCAGCGATTCGGGGCGGCCGAGCCATTGACCGTCGACGGATAGCTCTCTTTGAGCGCCGGGCTGGTCTGCTGGTTTCCGTCCTCTTCGTTGCTCGACCCCACGCACCCGCCGCCGGTCACATAGGAGCTAGCAGCACAGGTTGCGGTCGCAAGCGCCGACGCGTTGGTCTTCACTTGTGTGCCCGTCACCACCGAAATGAGCGTCGAGAACGGTCGATCGACCGCGTTGCCCACCCAGTCACCGTTCGCGTCGATGACCTGTTTGCCGTTCACGGTGACGCTGAGCGGGTGAATGTCACCGTTGACATCGCCGGCGACGAAGGCGTAGGGCACGCTGGCCAGGCGCGCGCGAGGTACCAGCTCGGCGTCAGTACCGATCGTGATGCCGAGATAGCGCACCGAACCGTCCCACAAGTCGGCCGGGAAGGCATTGTCGGCATCCTCACCGATTCGCGCCGAGAAATAGCCATCGTCGAGCTGGATGTTGAGCACCTCGCTCCAGAGGATGTTGCCTGCCTCGGAAGCCATCGGATCGTCGTAGATCGTAAAAGTGATCGCGACTTCGGACGTCACGGGGTTGCCGTCGGCGTCGAGCACTCGCCCCTGCTGGGTGATCCCGCTCGGAACAGCGGCCTCGCCAAGGCCGATGCTACTCCAGCTGCCCAAGAGTAACGCCGCGACTGAAAGAACCCGAAGATGCCAGCGAGAATGTCGTTGCATGATGAGCTTCCCTTTACGATCCAAGCAAATGTCCACGGCCTACTTTTGGGTCGAGCCGACGACGCCGAGATTGATGCGATATTGACTCGAGATCATTGAGACGTTGCCCCCTGGCTCTTCGCCAACGCTCAGGATCATCGTGAAATTTTCACTACGGGCAACCACGCCATCTACGACTTGGCCGACACCGTTACGCGGCGTGCCCATGGATGCCGGCCCGAGCGGAGGCTCGCCACCGGCACCCGCTGTGGGTCCAGGATCCACTGGACCCGGGTCGCCGCCCATCGAGGCCGTCGCTCCGGTGTTGGAGCTACCGCCTTCCGAGGGCGTGCTATCTTCACCGCCTGCGCCGGCCGTAGTCCCCGGTCCGCCGCCGTTACCGTTGCCGTCGCCACCACAGGCGAAGAAAACGCTCGCTACCGTAAGACCCGCCAGCACGCCAAGGTAACGCATAGGCCCAACAAGGTACGACGGCAGGGCCTACCCGGTCAATCCGATAATTGCCCTCGAGCTTGCATTGACGAGGCTCGGCTGCGCGGCGCGCTTCGGCGTTGAAGCGACATCAAACGAGTGTGTCAGGTTGTCCTACTCACTCGGCCCGTTTTGCGCGGACCTCAACCGGCGCGCCCATCGCCGGAGACGAGGCTGCGGGTCTCGGCGTTTTCATCAGCTCGCGCAGCTTCATGACTCGCGGGTCCCCCGTCGGCGCCAATGCCTCGAGCAGGGCCGCGTGTCTATTGGCTTCTGGCGTTGCGCCGGCTTTGAAGGTGAGCGACGCGAGCCCATAGCGAGCGTCGAGGTGATCGGGTCTCAGCTTCAGGACCTTCAAGAACAAGCCACGGGGTCGGTTGTAGACGCCGCGAGCCGCCTCGATCGCCGCGAGATTGTACAGGGCGTCGACCTCGCTCGGGTCGGCTGCGATGGCGTGCTCGAAGGAGGCCCTGGCGGGCTCGGTCTGACGCAATCGTAGCTGCCCAACGCCGCGCAACGTCTCGACGGCAGCGCCCCGACCCGCTCGCTCAGCTTGATCGAGCAGCCCGGCCGTCGCCGCGGGCTCACCGGAGAGCACGCTCTGATGGGCTTGCGCATACAGCGCGTGCGCATCATCTGCTTTGCTTGCCAATGCCTCGGTGATCGCGGCCTTGGCGTCTGAGCTACCGATGCGCGCGAGCGCTTCGGCCTTGAAGCCAAGAAAGCCCGGCGTGCCGGCGCAGGCGGAATCGCTCTGGGCGCCGGCCAGGAGCTCCACATTCAGGCTCGAATCAGCGAGCGAAAACGACCTATCCAGGGCTTTGAGCCGACAGTCGCAGCTGATTGGGACCGCTCCGGGGCAAGCTTCGCTCAGCAGGTCTTGGGCCGTCTTTCGACGTGGCACACGGGGGGGCGCGGAACTATCGGACGAGCTAGCAGGCGCGCGCGCCGTCGTGGGGGCTGGGGCGCTCGATGCCGAGCCTTTCGCTGCGTCGTGCGCTGTGCCCCGGCTGCTCCAGACTACGGCGCCCCCTGCAGCCAAGGCGACCACCAGCAGCGCGATGGTGGCGAAGCGCTCTGCGCCGCCATTCGAAGGCGAAGCACCTTTTGATTGGCCTTCTGAGTCAGTTTTGGGCTGCTCGGTCACAACATCACTGGGGACATTCGAACGGAATGGGGAAGCGGGTCGCGACGACGTTCATAGCCACGTCATCCGGCGGAGCCCACTCGGTGGCGGCGCGCACCTGCAACGACGGTGTGATGCCGGACCTGCCGACCGACAGCGCTACCAGCTCAGGGTCGGGACCGGCGCCGCCCATGCCCATGCTCCCACCGAATAGCGGACTGTCGGGGTTGAAGGGCGCGATGATCGAGCTCGTGAACGGCTCGTAGACCACGTCTTGCGAGATGTGAAGCAGCGTTGCCTTCACCGAAGTGCCCTGCTCTGAGGTCGCCCACAGCGATTTGTCGGCGACGACCCCGAACACCGTCACGTCGACGCAGTCAGCGATGCTCAGCCCGGTGAGTGCCTTGGCCGGCGTCGGTGGGGCGAGCGGAGGTTCAGGCTGCAGATCCCGCGGATCGAAGCGGATCACCTCGGCGTTGCCGGCAAGCGTTTCTGCCGGGAGCGCCACGAACGCGCGCTGCTCGGTGGCTGAAGACGCGAAGGCGGGATGCCCCCAAAAGCCGCGCAAGTTGCTGGCCACACCCGTGGTGACATCGTCGCCCACGAAGATCGGCGTCAGGCTTAAGGCGCTGCAGGTGATCGCCGCGCCCATGGCGTTGTTGCAGCCAAGGCCCGTCGCCACGGCCAGGTTGCCGCCCAGCGCCGTCGCGTCGCCGGGGGCGCCGCGGCTACCGACGATGCCGAGCACTCGGCCATTCAAGGTCGCAGTGAAGTCGATCTGAGCGACGTCCATGCGACTGGACGTGTCGAGAATCGTTACTGTGTCGGTGAGCATTCCGCTTACTAGGCCGTGCGAAAGGTAGGCCAGGCGATCGTTCAAAACGACGAACGATCCGGGCCGTGGCGGCGGAAGCGCGGTCACCTTCTTGACCGTCGTCCACTCGTCGCTCGCGTCGTCGTAACTGCGCACCTGCAGGTCCGACTTGGACATTGGATCTGCGGGAAAGTCGCTGGCCGTGAAGATGAACCACAGGTTCTTGCCCTCTGCGCCGTCGTAGGCGATGCCCACCACGGCGGCACCCGCGATGGCTTCGCGCGAAAGCTCCGAGCCATCCGTCGGATCGAGCGTCAAGAGCAGGTCCTCGGTGCCGTCGACGCTCTTGGCGCCCACGACAATCAGGCCCGTCGTGGGCGGCCCCGGATCGACCGTGCCCGCGCCACCGGCGCCGCCTATCTCCGGAGGTAGGCCGCCCATCGAACCGTCGCCGGCAAGGCTGCCGTTGCCCCCCATCTGGTTCGAGCTTCCGCTGCTGCCAGACGTGCCTGCCTCGTTGCCCGGGGCCTGCACGACGTCGTCATAGGAGTTGATGACCGAACAAGCGGCGGCGAAGATGGCTGCGGTAAAAGCAAGCGAGAGCGGGCGGTGCATGATCAATCTCCTCCGCTTCAAAAAGTCCCGTTAAGGCTGAAACCGGCAGCACGTGGCCCAGCTACTGGAGAAAACTGGAGCGCGCCCCGATCCACCGGCCTGGTGGGTCGCGTGAAGTAAAGGACCGCCGTGATCCCGCCGGCGATGACAGCCCCGCCCAGCAGTGCGTCAGTGACGAGGTTGAGCGTCTGTCCGCTGTCTTTGAGCTCCTGGGCGCCAGTCGGATCGCTGCCGTCGTTCTTCGACTCGAAATCTGCGTGCTTGCCACTCGCCATCACTCCGACGACTCCCGTCCCGATCGCGAGCAAACCCGTGGCGGCCAAACCAATGTAAATGCCGGTCGGCACCGGACGGCTGGTCGCCACGCTATCTTGGGTCGGACCCGGACCCTGCCCGGTTGGTCCCGCGGCTTTCGGTTGCTTCAGCTCGAAAACGTGCTCGAACGTCGTTGCCGAACGGGCGTTCACCACCCAGACCTCGTCTTTGTAGCCCTCGAGATGGGCCGTCAAACGATGTTGGCCCGATCGCACTCCAACGACCAGCTGCTGGGTGAGCGGCCCGTAGATGTTCTTGACCGGCGACCCTTGCACCGGGATGCGCTCGTCAGTTACTAGCGCTCCAGCAGGAAGGCTGGTGAGCCGCAGCGTCACCACACCGGCTGTCAGGGTGTCGAGATCGCGCTGCATCTGCGCCCTCTCATCGGGCTCGATCGCCGTCCCGCCTTCTTTTAGGTAGGTCCTGAATGCATCAATGGCCTCGCCATCACGCTCGAGCTTCATGGCGGTGATGCCAAGGTTGCCGCAGATCTTCCAAGACGGCGAGTCCGCATAGGCTGCTTGAAACTCCCGGTACGCTTCCTCGTGCCGGGCGCCGTCTGGATCTTGCAACAAGCTCACGCCCGCAGTGAAATGCGCCCGTGCCTTGTCGCTGATGACAACGTCTGCTGCCGTCGCC
>DATEDZ010000308.1:0-11084 GCA_035281385.1 Polyangiaceae bacterium | reverse complement strand
GCCGTGGTCGCGCCGCACGGCGCTTGGGAGCAGTGGGAAGAACTCAGGGTCCCAGGTGCAGAGCGACTCGAGGGCGGCTGCGCGTCGCGCAGCCAGATCGCGATGGATGGTGAGGGCAGCCCAGGGTACCTCGGTGCTGAGCATGCTCCCGCCGCTGTTCGCCTCGTACCAGCACTGGACTGGGATGGCTTGCGCCACCCGCTCAAGGTAGGCGCGGAGCTCGGGCTCGTCGTCTGCCGGTGGTACGCACTTGGTGCAGAACACGTTCAGCTCTTGGGAGAGTTGTTGCACTGAGGCCGCGATGGCGCTGACTTCCTCAGCGTGCTCTGAGGCGAGGACCTCGTTCTTGCCGCCGACGATCAGGTTCTTGAGTCGCGCGCCGATGCTCGCCAGTTGCGCGTGCGCCTGCGAGGCCACCTCACGCAGGCGCGCCAGCTCCACCGCAGCTGATCCCCATGAGGAATCCCAGATCGCAGCGACCAGCCCGTCCTCGAAGACCATCCAGTCATGACGAAGCTCCAGAACAGAAGGGGATCCGCGCTGGGAGTTCTTCTGAGCCGGGGCGGGTAAGCGCGTGACCTTCTTCCCGACCTTCGAGACGGCAGCTGCGAGGCTCGAAAGCTTGTCGCGCAACTCATCTTCTGGGTTCAAGTGGGCGACAATCTTGCGGTGGAGCGCGTAGCACTCGCGCAACAGCTCAACGCCCGCCGAGGACGCCGCGTCGGGTTGCGGGCGCGCAGCCCTGACAATTTTCGAGAACCTGGCTCGGCGCTCGGCCTCCTCAGGAGACTCGCTTCCATCGTCCCAGGTGAAGCGAAAAGCGTCCTTGAAGGCGTGCTTGAGCTCCGGCTCGAACGCTTCGAAGTCAGCAGATCTCAGAAGGCGCGGTTCAGTTGGCATTTCGCTTCCAGCGCGAGCTCATTCTGACACGTCCTTCCGGTCGGCGTCGAAGGCTCGCCGGCAGAGAGCGAGTCAGTGACACCTGTCGGACTGAGGTCCATGACCCCCAATGGACCAAGGCTCGTCGGGCTCAGCGAAACTACCTCAATGCTCCAGGGCGCGTCCCCCAGGCCGCTGGACGTTTCGCCGAGCTGCTGTGGCGTGAGATTTTTTCGGTGCATGGCACTGATCTTGGGACCAGGTCCTCACACGGAAGCCGCCCGGAAGGCGGAAGAAGCTGAAGGTCAGCAGGCTCCGGTGGCCCCGGCGGCGAGCACCGAGTCGCCGATCATGACGGTCGACGAGCTCGCGGCGCTCCTTCGGGTCAACCGCAAGACGGCGTACGACGCGATCGCGCGCGGCGAAATCCCTGGGGTTCGTCGCGTTGGCCGGACCTTCCGCGTCTCACGTGAGGCCGTGTTAGGCTGGCTGCGAGAAGGTCGCGTCTCGCGCTCACGGAGGTAGTGATGAGCGTAAGGCGCCGCATGTGGCGAGACCCCGCAACGGGTCAAGCCAAGGAAGCGTGGATGATTGACGTTACGGTGACCCTCAGAGATGGACGGACTGAGCGAGTCCGCCGAGTCGCCCCGATTCAGAACAAACGGGCGGCGGAGCGGTACGAGCTCGAGCTCCGTCAGGAACTGATCGAGGGCCAAAACCCCCGAAAGGAGGACCTGCCGAAAACAAGAGAGCCGTCTCCGACCCTTGCGAAGTTCTGCGAGTCGTTCTTGGAAGTGTATGCGACGAACAACAACAAGCCGAGCGGTGTGGAGGCCAAGCAGATCATCTGCGACAACCACCTCGTCCCGGCGCTGGGTTCGTTGCGTCTGGACCAGATCGGCGTCCAGGACATTGAGGCGTTCAAGGCGGCGAAGCTGAAGGACGAGTACTCGCCCAAGACCGTGAACAACTTCCTGGCCGTGCTGAACAAGCTGTTCAGCGTCGCGGTCGACTGGCAAAAGCTAGAGCACGCGCCCAAGATCCAGTGGCTCAAGGTCCCCGACCCAGAGTTCGATTTCCTCGATTTCGAGGAGGCCGAGCGATTGGTGGGCGGCGCCCCCAGCGACTGGAAGGCCATGATCGTGGTCGGCCTCCGGACTGGGCTCCGGATCGGGGAGCTGCTGGCGCTCCGGTGGCAAGATGTCGATCTGGTCGCCGGGCGCCTCATGGTCCGGCGGGGGGTCAGCCGCGGTGTCGTCGAAACACCCAAGAATGGCCGCTCCCGGGAGATCCCCTTGAGCGACCAGGCATTGGCGGTGCTCAAGGGCCACCGTCACCTGCGCGGCGAGCTCGTCTTCTGCGCGGAGGATGGGAGGCTGCTGAAGCGGGGGGAGTGCAAGTGGCCGCTGTGGCGCGCGTGCCAAAAGGCCGGCTTGCGGCTGGTCGGCTGGCACGTGCTGAGGCACACCTTCGCTTCGCACCTGGCGATGCGCGGAGTGCCCCTCAAGGTGATCCAGGAGCTGCTCGGCCACAGCACCATGGCCATGACCATGCGCTACGCCCACCTGAGCCCCAACGTGAGTCGGGACTCAGTCAGGCTGCTCGATGGTCAGGGCACATACGCGGCACATGAGCCGCGGGAGAGACAAAACTAGCAAGAAGTATCGAGAGAACAGGGTGGAGGCGCCGGGAATTGAACCCGGGTCCGCGAGGCTTCCAATCAGCTTTCGTTCACGTGCGTAGTCGGATTACCCAACCGACGGGGTTCGGCAGATTCGGCTACCGGCCTAGCTCCAGATTTTCTCGGCCCCACCGCCCAGAGCATCGACGGGACCCAGCTTTGGTGATGACGCCCTTCCGATACCAAAACTATCTCTCGGTTGGACGGCTCCACTGTTTCTTAGGCAGCGAGAGCGATTGCGTTGTCGTTCGCAATTGGTACGGCCCGATTTTGGAGAGGGTCGGGTGCCTCCACACGCAAACTGACCTTCAGTCCCCACGTCGAAACCGATCGCCCCCAAGGGGCTAGCGCACCCCCGAAGGGGTTGTGGGTAGGCTCAACATAGCTACGCCACCACCGCGGTCAAGCCACCTCGCCGGCTAAACGGCCGGTGCTCCCCCCCGCGCAGGCGGTCCACCTCCACCTCTCGCGCGCAGCGCGCTCACCCTCCCGGGTGCGCAGCCGCCCGCCTACCCTCCCGCGCCGCAGGCGCGTTCACCCACCCGGGCGCGAAGCGCCCGTCCACGATCACGACCTCGCTCGCCGCAGGCGGCGTCCACCCGCGAGATCGACGGCTTCATGACCGTCACACGCTCGCGGCCAGAGTGGCGACGAACTCGTCCAGTTGCTCGAACGTCTCGGAGTTCCCAGAGTGGCTGCCGGAGGCGACGGCCTCGTCGAGAGCTTCCTTCGAGGGATAGAGCTCGTGCATGATCACCAGCGTCTTGCCGGCTTTTTCCTCGAAGGTCACCGTGCTGACTGGCCCCGCGTCACCACTTTCCTCGTTGGTCCAGACGATGCGCGTGTTGGGCGTCACTTCGATGTACCGGCCGTGGAACGCCATGGGCTCTGGGGCAGCCGGGTGGCTGAACACGAGACGGTAGGTGCCGCCGACCCGAACATCCATCTCGCAGGAAAGCAGCGACATGCCCGTGGACTTCGGTACCCACCATTGCTTGAACAGCTTGGGCTTGGTCCAGGCCTCGAACACGAGGCGCGCCGGGCCGTTGATGGTTCGCGTGACGACGAGCTCACGCTCGGACTTCCGCTGCACCGTCGTGGGGTTCTTCATGGGGGTGGGCTGACTCTCACTTCTTGCGTCCATCGACCTTCTCCTTCTGTTTCAATTGCTCGACAACCTGATCCAACGCGTCGAAGCGTGCGTCCCAGAGCTGCCGGTACCTCTCGATCCAAATCATCTCGTCCTCCAGCCGGCGCGGCCCCAGCGTGCACGTCCGCACCCGCCCGACCTTCTCCGTGCTCACCAGACCCGCCTGCTCCAAGACGCCGACGTGCTTCTTCATCCCCGTCAGCGTCATGTGAAACTTCTCGGCCAGCTCCGTGATCGAAGCATCCGCCCGCCCAAGCTGCTCCAAAACGCCGCGCCGCGTGGCGTCCGACAGCGCGCCGAACGAGGCATCTAGCCGGGCTTTCGCATACTGAACCATACAGTTCAGTATGTAGCGCACGCCTTGGCGGCACGCAAGCCCCTAAGCTCCGGCAGCTCATGGCGCGCCTACTCTTTGCCGAACGTGACCGGGACCATGATCACGGCCTTGCCGCCTTCGGGCGCGTCGAACTCGGTGGCGGCTGCTCGGCGCAGCACACAGTCGACGAGCTCGACCGGCAGACCGAAGCCGAGGCCTTTGGACTCGGTCACCCGCCCATCCGCTCCGACTTCGATGCGGATCCGCACGCTGCCCAGGAGCTGAGCATCCTCAACGAGCGCGGCCTGGTAGCACTTGCGAAAGTCGGCGCGCATCTCCGCGACGCGCCGAGCCGTGTTTTGCACGTTGCCGCTCGACGGTGCCGGCGTGCTCGCGCGAGGCGTCGCTGGGGGAGGGGCGGGGGCGAACAGCTCGCGCGCCGGGACATCGGAAAAGGTCATGTCGCTGGTGCGCAGCGTGCGGCCCGTCGTTTGGAAGCTGTCGAGCAGCTCGAGCGCGCGGTCGTGCTTGCCGGCCGAGTAGTAGGCGCCGGCGAGCTCGAGCGCGATGCGCGTGCTGTACTGGGCGCTGCTGGGGTAGCGCTGCGCGACCTTGAGGGCATGGTCCAATATGGCGATGGCTTCGTCGTGGCGCTTGAGCAGCGAGAGCGTGCTGGCGAGCCGCGTCGCGGCCTCGACGAGCGCCACCGCGCGCTCGGCCTCGTGGCGGCTGGCAGCTTCGATAGCGGCGCGGAATGGTGCGACGGCCAGCTCGTTGTTCTTGTCGTAGCGATGCGATTCCCCCAGAACTATCTGCAAAACGAAGATACGGCGGTCGGCCTCGGCGCTGCCGGGCTGCCAGAGCGCCAGCGCTTCGGCGAGCAGCGGACGCGCTTCCGCCGTGCGCTTCAGCGACACCAGGCAGCTCGCCAGCTCGCCCAGCGAAACGCTCAAGGCCTCGCGGTGCACGGGCTCGAGCGCCCGACTGCGCTCGAGCGCTCCACGCAATCCGGGCTCCGCCGCCGCATGTTGGCCGCGCTTCTGAAGGGCGATGTTGTCTTCCAAAAGCCGTCGGATCGCGGCCAGCTCCTGCTCGCGCCCCGGGCTCGGGGCCGAGTCGGCGTCCTGAGCCGGCTTCGACGCGCCGCAGCCCGCCGTCGCCAGACAGCACGCGATCACCCAGGACCTAACCCACCATCGCATTGGTGCGCCTAATCTAATCGAGGTCCAGCGCTCGCAACAAGGCCAGCGCGTGGACAACCAGCGCAATCGCCCTTGTTGAACTTTCATCCACCAATTTGGCTGGAATTCGCAGCGTTCTGTAGCCGTGGCGTGCCAGCAGGCAGCTCGGTCCAAAGCGCCGCCTCATGTGGGGCGCGCGCGAGCACGGCTTTGGGGAAGACCGCAGGCGCGCAGGCCCGCAGGGCCGAGCACCTGCGAGTTGGGGCAGCCCTATTCGCTGGCCCAGCGGTAGCGCAGGCCGAGCTCGGTGAAGTCGCCGCCGGCCAGGCCGATGCGGTCGGGGCTCAGCACCGTGAAGACGAAGCTGCCGCGCACGTCGACACGGCGGGACAGTTGCAAGCGAATGATGGGGCCCACCCGAACGGTTTCGGAGTCGTCGCGCTTGGGCACGTCCAGAAAATCGACGGCGGGACCGACCGAGTGCTGGTTGTGGAGCCCGAAACTAAAGACGTAGGCCAGGCGCGTGCGCCAGACCAGCGGTGGGTCGACGATGACGTGCAGCGTCTCTTCGTAAACATTCAGACCTTCGGGAACACCTGTGATGTACGAGGCGCTGCCGCGCAGCAGCACCAGCCCGGGGCCGAGCTTGGTGGAGAGATCGAGCTCCGCTTCCCAGGTCAACGTCGTGGCATCATCGTTCGTGTCCCGTTCCAGCTCGATGCGGTTGTAGCTATCCTGCTTTTCCAGGTAGGTGTGCTCGAACGACCAAAAAAAGCGCGGTCCGACGCGAAAATCCAAATGCGGTATCTCGACGCGCAAGCCCCCGTAGGCGCCGAGGCCGCCGGTCTTGGCGATCGGGTTCGCGTCCACGCCCACCCACTGTGTGAAGGGACGACCGTAGCCGAACGAGACGCGCGGTCGCACGTAAACGAAGCCCAGATCCACCGTGGTGGCGGTGAAGTAGCGTGACGGCAGGGTGGCCCACGAGCGCGCCATCTTCGGGTCGATCAGCGCGTCCTCCGGCGTCGGCAAGATACCGAGCGGCGTTTCGGGATCGGGAAAGCGTTCACCTGATGGCTCAGCCGCCTGCAGCCCAGGCGCGCAGAGCCAGCAGAAACCTGCCAGCAGCGAAGCGAGGCGTGGCAGCCGTCGCATCAGAAGATCCCCAGGAGCCCGACACCGCCAGGTGCGGGGGTCACGTGCAAACGAAAACTGGTGACGGGGCGCGCGCGGCTCGAGCCGCCGAAGTTGCGATAGTGCAGCAGCGGTACGGTGTAGCCCACGAGCGTGCCCAGGCTGGCGCCGATCAGCACGTCGCTGGCGTAATGCACGTCGGCGACCACGCGAAAGGTCGCGGTGGTGGCCGCCACCGCGTAGCCCCCCACGCAGCTCAGCGCATCCCACGGCGGGCCGAGCAGCTCGTTCTCGAAATGGTGCACGCAGATCAGCGCGGCGCCGGTGAAGCTGAAGGCCGAGTGCCCGCTGAAGAAGCTGCGGTAGTGAAACGTGCCGGTGCAGTCGATCGCGTCGCCCGGCAGCTCGCCGCCCGCGCCGCAATCCGGACCGAACGGGCGCTCGCGGCTCACCAGCACGTTGGTGGTGCCCTGAATCGCGCCGCTGATGGCCAGGGTTTGCAGGCTGATCAGCGCCATCTCTTGCGCGGACTCGCGGCTGCCGCGGAACCACCAGGCCGTGGTGAGCGCGTCGGCCACGAACGGCCAGGTCACCGCCAGTGACAGGCCGACGTCGGAGGCGTCGCGGAAGACGTAGCGATCGGCGAGCTTGGGGGCTCGCAGCGCCTCGCGCACGTCGTCGTCGAAGCCGACACCACCGCTCAGCGAGTGCTTCGATCGAGGCGTTACGATGGCGGCGGTGAGTGTGATGCCAGCGCCGACGCCGGTGATGATGTAGTCAGCCAGCGAGAACGTGCGCCATTTCCAAATCAGAGGAGGCGGCGCGTCCTTCGAGACGAGCGGCAGCGCGTTCACCGGTCGGGGCGCCGGCTTGGGCGGAGGCCGAACGACGAGTGGCTCCTGGGCAGGTGGCTCGCGCGGGGGCGGCCCTGCCTCGAGCTGCTTCTCTACTAGGGGTTGCCCGACGTCCTGGTCATCTGGATTTTGCGCCAGCGCCCGTGGCGCGAGCAGCGCGCACGAAACCGCGAGCGCTACCGCAAGCGACATGGGCCAGACGGCGTGAGGATATGAGCAGGACAGGGCCCACGGATTTAGCAGTTTTTGTGCCGCAGCCACAGGTAGGGGGCCGAACCGCGCCCCCCGCGCAAGCGCTGCGCTGCTACGCACACGTTGGTGCAAGATTGTCGCGGCCTTCGAGCCGGTCGCGGTAGTCCTGCGGGGCCTCTGAGATTCTGTCCATCGTGATCCAAGTTGCAGTCGCCGAAGCCGGCCGCGCTCGCCTGGTAGCCGGTGAAGTAGGCGTGGTAGACGGCCATGGCCTTTTGACTCGTCAGGTTCTGTACGAGCTTGCAGCCGTCACAGGCGTCGCTGCCGAGTCGACCGCCCGCCTCGTACCCGACCCAGGTCGTGATGAAGCCGAGATAGCTGGCGCGGTCGCTGCGATTGCCGTTGGCGCCCCAGACCAGCACGCAGCCGAACAGTGCGCGCTCGACCGGCAGCTCACCGCAGCTTCGGATCGGCGCCGGCTCCTCCGGCTCCATCGGGGCGCTCGTGGCCTGCCTCCGTGCCCCTCGGCCGGGGGGTCGCTGCGGCCGCTGCAAGCAGTGGCCGCGCGGGCACCAGGAAGACCAACAGCAGCCGCCTCCGCATGCCCTTCGCTGGCAAAAATCGCATTAAATCCGCCGGTTTGACCGATCGGGCCCGAGCTCAGGTGGTCGCGCGTTCCTGGCGCCGCCAGGATGGCGCTTCCCGTCAAGTCGTCCAGGGCAGTGTCAATGTGGCCAGCCTATTGACAGGATTTCTATAAGATGACAGATTGTCGAGATGAGTGACGCTTTGTCTGCCCAACCGGAGGAACCGCGCAGCACGCCGCGTCCCGAGCAAGCCGCGCCGCCCGGCGAAGAAATCACCGTGCTGGTGGTCGACGACGAGCCGAGCAACCAGACCTCGCTGGCCAAGATCTTCCAGCGCGAGGGCATGCGCGTGTTCACGGCCGAGGGCGCCAAGAGCGCGCTCGAGGTCGCGCGCAAGCACAAGGTGCATGTGGTGCTGACCGACTTGATGATGCCCGGCACCAACGGGGTCGAGCTGATGCGCGCCTTGAAGGAGGTCTCGCCCGACACCGAAACCGTGTTGATGACGGCGTACGGCACCGTCGAGACAGCCGTGCAGGCCATGCGCGACGGTGCGTACGACTTCGTCGAGAAGCCGCTCAAGCGCATGACCATCGTCAAGAGCGTGCGCAAAGCCGCCGAGCGGCAGTCGCTGGTGGCCGAAAATCGCTCACTCAAGCAAGAGCTGAAGCTGCTCACGACCCGCGAGATCGTCGGGCAGAGCCCGGCGCTGCGCCGGGTGCTGGACGTGGCAACCCAGGCCGCGCCGTCCAGCGCGACCGTGCTGATCTTGGGCGAGTCAGGCACCGGTAAGGAGCTATTGGCCCGCTATATCCACGGTAAGAGCGCGCGCGCGGGCGGGCCTTTCCTGGCCGTCAACTGCGCCGCGATTCCGGAGAGCATCCTCGAGGCGGAGCTGTTCGGACATGAGCGGGGCGCGTTCACGGGCGCAGTCGCGCGGCGTGAAGGGCGCTTCGCGCGCGCGCGGGGCGGCACCTTGTTTTTGGACGAGATTGGCGAGCTGTCGCCGGCGGTGCAGGTGAAGATTTTGCGCGTGCTGCAGGAGGGCGAATACGAGCCGATCGGCGGACACACGGTGCGGGCCGACGCTCGCATCGTGGCAGCGACGAACAAGGACTTGGTCGCGGAGGTCGAAGCGGGTCGCTTCCGCGAGGATCTCTACTATCGGCTCAACGTCATCGCGATCACCGCGCCGCCGCTACGCGCGCGGCGTGAGGATATCCCGCTCCTGGTCGATCACTTCCTGGGGATCTACTGCAAGAAGAATGGTCGAGCGCGGCTAGCGGTGCCGCCCGATGTGCTGCAAAAGCTCTCGGACTATCCCTGGCCGGGCAACGTGCGTGAGCTCGAGAACGTCATCGAGCGCGCGGCGGTGCTGTGCCGCGCCGAAGCGCTTGCCCTGAGCGACCTGCCCGACGTGGTGGCCCAGGCCGCGGCCGCGCCGCCCTCGGCCGTGCAGTTCCCGATCGGCACGCCCTTGGAAGAAGTGGAGCGTCGGCTGATCCGCGACACGCTCGCTCACACCGGCGGCGACAAGTCGCTCGCGGCGCAGCTGCTCGGCATTTCGACGCGGACGATTTATCGGAAACTGGGGGAAACTGAGTAGAGGAGTGGTTGGTCGGTGGTTAGTGGTTAGTAGAGGGGAGAAAACACTGGGAATTCAGGGATTTGCCAAGTTGGCAAATCGGATGGGTTTCGGAAGGGCGGACTGACAAGGTGGCGGAAAAAAGCGCGGGTTGGAGCACGGCAACCCCCGGAAGATTCAAGCGATTTTCCGGATTGACCCCTGGCACGTCTCTCGCTTTAACGCGGCCGGTCCCTTGGCTCTCGATGCTCTGCTCAAGCGTTACTTCCTCGGTGTCGTCCTCGTGCTCGTCGCCGTGGTTGCCTATTTCCAGGCGGCGGGCGCGACGCAGCTGATCGGTTCGGCCATAGGTGCCGCAGCACCGTCGGCGTCGGGGGCGATCCCGAATCCGCCGTACCAGCTGCCGGTGCCGACGCGTGAGGCCAAATCAGGGCAGGCGATTCTGGATCGCAATCCGTTCGATTCGGTGACTGGACCGCTCAAGCCGCCGGAGGTCGCGAGCGAGAGAGTTGCTCCGGCCGAGCCGGTGATCTCCGACCCGCTCCAGTCGCCCGCGTGCGACGGGGTGCAGGTCTTCATCGTCACCGAGTCGACCGATCCGCTGTGGTCAGTGGCGGCACTTCAGGGTCCCGGCGAGCCGCACCCTCGCATGCGGCGCGTCGGTGACGAGGTCAGTGGCGGCAAGAAGGTGGCGTTCATCGGCTATAACCCGCTCGAGCAGACGCCGGCCGTCTGGATCGAAAGCGGCACCGTCGTGTGCCAAGCGATGCTGTTCCGAACGCAACCGCCCGTCGGTGCCGCCGCCGCTCCCGCGGCTCCTATCCCCGCCGCGTCGGCGGCTCCCGAGCCGCCCAAAACGACCGGCGCACCTGCGCTGCCGTCGGATATCGCCTCCAAAATCCAGAAGATCAGCGACACCGAATACAACATCGACCGCTCGGTCGTCGACAAGATCCTCGAGAATCAGGCGGAGCTGATGCGCTCGGCGCGCATCGTGCCGGAGCAGAAGGACGGCAAGGTCGTGGGCGTACGGCTGTTCGGCATTCGCCCCGATACGCTGCTCGGCACGCTTGGCCTGCAGAACGGTGATCGGCTCGAGACCATCAACGGCTTCAACATGGCCAGCCCCGAGAAGGCGCTCGAAGCGTACGCGCGCCTGCGCACCGCCAGCGCCCTCAACGTCAAGGTCAATCGCCGCGGCACCCCCGTCAGCGTCGACTACCACATCAAGTGAGACCTACTTTCGTGAAAGCTCGTTCGCTTCGCCCCTTGTTCTTTTCGCTGCCGGCTTGCCTGCTCGCGCTGGATGCGATGGCTCAGACGCCGCCCGCCGTCCCCGCCCCCGCCGCGCCCGGCGCAGGCGCGGCCGCCGACAAGCTCAAGGCTCCGGCGGACCGACGCAAGACCCTGTTCGAAAAGGTCGACGCCGCTCGCCGCAAGCGCGAGCCGGTCAAGCCAGGCGCCGCCCCCGCGGCCGCGCCGGCCGCCGCTCCTGCTGCCGCACCCCCCGCAGCCCCCCCGCCCG
>DATEDZ010000307.1:0-6561 GCA_035281385.1 Polyangiaceae bacterium | reverse complement strand
CGCGGCCGATTTGGGGGGGACCGGCGGCCCGCAGCGCGTAGCGCGAGGACCGACGAGGCGGGGGCAGCCCCTTCCCACAACCTCATCAAACGTCGTGACTTTACATGCCTCGTTGGTCTGAGGGCGCAGCCCTCGTTAGCTCTTGCGTGTCGTCAGCTTGTCGACCGCGTGAACTGGCGCGAGGTCGCCCTGCATCAGGTGCGCAACGGCGCTGTACACCAGGCGCTGGCTCTCCAGCATGCTCAGCCCTTCGAAGGTCGAAGACACGACCTCGATCGTATAGTGACCGCCAGCGCCGCTCACACTGGCCTGCGAGCTCGGGATCTTGCTTTCGATGGCCTGGCGCAGCGCGGCGACCACGTCGCCCTGAAAGTTGGTCGGATGCGCAGACATGCTCAGTACCGTGGAATGGAGGAATCGATAGCGAGCGACCAGGCGTCGATGCCGCCCTTCAAATTGTAGACCTTACGGAAGCCCTCCTGCAGCACCGACTGGGCCACACCGCGGCTGCGCATGCCGTGGTGGCAGTAGAAGGCGATCGGCGTGTTTTTGTCGAGCTGCTTGAGGTGAAGGGCGGCTTCCTCGTTCAAGGGGCGCCCGCTGGCGATGCGCGCGAGGTTGCTCTCACTCTCGGGCCGCACATCGAACAACTGCAGCTCCCCGCGATCCAACATGACCTTGGCATCCTGTGGAGAAAGCTCCACCACCGAGGGCGGCTGGTTCGGGTTGTCGATCTTGAAGCCGGCGCTAGGCCCGTCGATGAACCCGATCTTCACGCCCTGCGCGCGGCTCACGCTCGAGCGGGCCACGTGCAGCTTAAGCCCTCCCAGGTCGACCTCCAGCTCACCCTGCTCGAGCGGCCCGAAAAACAGGTCGTGCTCGAAGGCCGGGCTGATCTGCAAGTGAAGCACGTCGCTGTCGCTCTCGGTCATCGCCGCCTTGAACGCCGCGATGGCTTCAGGACTGGCTTCGACCTTGGGCGGCGCGAGCAGTGGCGCTTCGGCCCCGAGCAGCTGCTCGAGCTCACCGGACGCCTTGAGATCACGCACGATGTCACAGCCGCCCACGAACTTGCCATCGATGTAAAGCTGGGGAATCGTCGGCCACTGGGAGTACTCTTTGAGGCCGTCACGCAGCTCGGCCGAGGCCAGCACGTCATGCGTCTGATACTCCGGCACGAGCTCGTCCAGGATGTTTACGACCTGCGCCGAGAAGCCGCACTGCGGCGCGCGCCGGGTACCCTTCATGAACAGCACCACGCGATCACTCGCGACAAAACCATCGATCCGTTGCTTCAACGACTCACTCAGCGCCATGGGACCTCGCCGGGCGGAGTCTTAGCGCAGAAGCGGGAACAATGCCCAGCAGGCCTCCTGCGGCTGCCTGCCGCCGTCACGATGCGGTGACTATTTCGTGTAGTCATGGCCGCTCCGCAACTCAGCGATTCGGGCAGCTCAGGTGAATGGTTCCCGACAGTTGAGGAGCGTTCGCGCGCGACTGCCACGGTCCGGCGCCAGCGGTTCCAGCGCATCGTCACCTACACCATGGTGGGCCTCACCGCGTTCGCAGTGCTGGGGCTGATCTCGTTCGCCTGGCGGCGCCACACCCTCAAAGCCGACCTCGAAGCGCGCCCGGCGGCCCCGGTGGCGCAGCTCGCGCCGGCCGCCCAGCCAGCGTTCGTCGCCGTGCTCGAGAAGGACACCGCGAGTCCGCCCACACCGCCCGTTTCCGATACGCCGGTAGCCATGCCTGCGACTTCGCCCGCGCCCGAAGTCGCACCTGCCGCGGCCAAGGCCAAGCCGGTCGCCAAGAAGGCGCCCACCCGGTCGCCCTTCCTGAAGTCGATCAAGTCCCAACCCGCGTCGATCAAGCGCCGCTAGCCCGCGCCGCGCTCTGTCCTGAGTCCATGATTCGTAGGAAAAAGTGAATCCATACGGGGATACCCTCGTCGGAACATATAGTCCAAATCACGAATTTACGGCAGTAGCGTTAGCCAACCGAGGTTGCAATCGCGTCGTAACCCTGAGCGTTGAGCTCGAGTAGACAAGCGCCGTGCCCAAACGGATCACTGAGCAGAACCAGACGCCCGTAGGCGTGCTCGGAGGGCTCGCTCTCCTGGACCGCGCCAGCCGCCAGAGCGCGCGCCAGCGCCACGTCGAGGTCGTCCACCACGAAATCGAGGTGGATTGGCGTCCAATGACGGGCGAAGTCGCGCCCGGTAGACGCATCGCGAAACGGACGACTCCCGGCCACGGTCTGCAGCAGATAGATCGGTGAGCCTGCACCGAGCAGCTCCGCAAATCCAACGCCCAACCGCCGCCCCAGGCGCAACTCGAACGCGGCAGTGTAAAACGCAATCCCCTGCTCGAGCTCCGGCACGTCAATGTTGATGAGCAGCCCAGCCATACCAAGCAGCTAAGACACACGGGGCTGATCCACCAGACCCTGGGGCCTCGCCCGTCCCGGTCCCCGGTTGCCTGTCCCGGTCCCGGTTGCCTGTCCCGGTCCCAGCGGGGGTGGGCAGCCCTACTTGCGAGCCGCAGCTTCCTTCGCCAGTTGCTCCCTGTACTTCTTGATCATCTCTTCCTGCTCCTGCTTCGGAACGGGCGCGTACTTGGCAAATTCCATGGTGAAGTTGCCCTTGCCTTGGGTGGCGGAGCGCAGATCCGTGGAGTAACCGAACATGCTGTTCAGCGGCACTTCGGCGGTGACGGTGACGACATCGCTGCTGACGGTCTCCAAGATGACGCCGCGGCGTTGGTTGACTTGGCCGACGACGGAGCCCTGGAACTCGACCGGCGCTTCGACTTCGACCTTCATGATCGGTTCGAGAATCGTCGGTTTGGCTCCGGAATAGGCCTCGCGGAAGCCCATCAGGGCGGCCGTCTTGAAGGCCATTTCGGACGAATCGACTGCGTGGTGCAGGCCGTCGTTGACAACCGCGCGGACGCCCACGACCGGGAAGCCGATGAGCGAGCCCTTCTTGATGCCCTCTTTGAAGCCCTTGTCGCAAGCCGGGATGAACTCGCGCGGGATCGCGCCGCCCACGACCTCGTCGACGAACTCGTAGGTCTCGACCGCGTCGGGTGGAAGGGGCTCCAAGTAGCCGTTGACGCGCGCAAACTGACCGGAACCGCCGGTCTGCTTCTTGTGCGTGTAAGCGATCTCGGAGCGCTGCGTGATGGTCTCGCGGTACGCCACCTGCGGCTGGCCCGCGATCACGTCGCAGCTGTACTCGCGACGCATGCGCTCCATATAGATGTCGAGGTGGAGCTCACCCATGCCGCTGATGATGGTCTCTTGCGACTCCTCGTCCTGGTGCACGCGGAAGGTCGGATCTTCCTTGGTGAAGCGATTCAGCGCCTTGCTGAAGTTCGCCTCGGCGTTGCGATCCTTGGGCCGAACCGCCAGAGAAATCACGGCCGCAGGCACGTGCATCGACGTGAGCGTGTAGGCCACCTTACCGTCGGTGAAGGTCTCGCCCGACGAAGCCTCGACGCCATAGAACGCGACGATGTCGCCGGCCTCGGCGGTCTGCACCTCTTCGCGATCATCGGAGTGCATGCGAAACATGCGCGGCACGCGCACCTTCCGGCGCTCGTTCGAGATGTTGTAGATGGTGTCGCCGGTCGTGACCGAGCCCTGGTAGACGCGAAAGTACGTCAACTGCCCGTACTTGTCTTGCTGCAACTTGAAAGCGAGACCGACGAACGGCTTGCTCGAGTCGCTCTCGATGATGACCTTCTCCTCGCCCTTTTCCTGGTCGTGGCCTTCGTTCTTCACTTCCGTCGGATTCGGCAGGAAGTGGACGACGCCGTCGAGCAAGAGCTGCACGCCCTTGTTGCGGAAGGCGGAGCCGCACATCACGGGCGTCATCTTCAGGGCCAGGGTGGCGCGTCGAACCGCCGCGCGCAGCTCCTCGTCGCTCACAGGCTCTTCGGCCAAAAACTTCTCGGCGAGCGGATCGTCGACATCGGCGACCTTCTCGATCATCTCCGCGCGCGCGGCCTTTACCTTCTCGGCGTATTCTGCGGGCGGATCCTGTTCGCGGATCTTCTCGCCGTCGTCGCCATCGAAGTAGTAGGCGCGGCCTGTAATGGCATCGATCACACCCTGAAACTTGTCTTCAGCGCCGATCGGTACCTGCAGCTTGACCGGGTGATGGCCGAGCTTCTCTTTGAGCATGTCGGCCACGCGCTCGTAGTTCGCGCCTGGGTTGTCCATCTTGTTGACGAACGCGATGCGCGGCACGTGGTAACGCTTCATCTGACGGTCGACCGTGATCGACTGCGACTGCACACCCTTGCCCGAGTCGAGCACCAGGATCGCGCCGTCCAGCACGCGCAGCGCGCGCTCCACCTCGATCGTGAAGTCGACGTGTCCGGGCGTGTCGATGATGTTGATGTTGATGTCCTCGAACTGCCCCTTGCTGCCCTTCCAGACGCAGTAAGTGGCGGCCGACTGGATCGTGATGCCCTTCTCGCGCTCGAGATCCATCGAGTCCATCTTGGCGCCGACACCGTCCTTGCCGCGCACCTCGTGGATGGCGTGAATGCGACCCGTATAGAACAAGATGCGCTCGGTGAGCGTCGTCTTGCCCGAGTCGATGTGGGCGCTGATGCCGATGTTGCGGATGCGTTCGAGGGGAATGCGGGTTGCCACGATGACTTCTCGAGGTTCTGGGGGAGCCGCCCCCTACCGAAACCGGCCCGGGAAGGGAAGCAGCGACCGAAAAACGCCGGAATTAACCGGCGTCGCGCGCCTACTAGCACAAGCTGCGGCCTGGCCAAGCAAAGCGCGGGCGGAATCGCTTCGGAACGGAAATTCCCGCGTTGTACCGGGGCTGCCGAGGCGCACGCCCTCGTCGCGAGCTCTCAGCTGGCGCAACCCAGGATCTGATTGCCGACGTGTCGGGACAGCCGTCGCAGCTCAGGTCGCCAATGGCTATGCGCTATCGATCATGCTGACTAGTGTAAGGTAGGTCTTCACCACGCGCACACCAGCCTCCCAGAGTCTACCGCCACGTCTGCGCGATTTAGGCTACGGTTCGCTCATGAGGGCCGAGAGCATCTTCGGGCCGGTCAGCCTTCTGGCGATTTGGACGGGGTGCGTCTTGCTGCTCAATGGGTACAGGCGCATCCGGGGCGTGCTGAGTGGCCGCCTGCGCGCGGGCGCTTTCAAGCTGGGTGAGAGCGCGGACGTCCCAACCGAGATGGTGGTCGTGAATCGGCACTTCATGAACCTGCTGGAGATGCCAGTGCTGTTCTATGTCGTCTGCATCTCGCTCTACGTCACACACCAGGTCGATGAGGGGACCATCTGGCTGTCTTGGCTGTACGTGGGGCTACGCCTGATCCACTCGCTCATTCACCTGACCACCAATCGCGTCGTGCACAGGCTGGTGCCGTTCGCGTTGAGCAACTTCGTGCTGCTGGCGCTGTGGTTGGTCTTGATCCGTCGCGTATTGGTCGCCTGAAGCGTGGCGTCTCGACGAGTAGAGATCCTCCCGAGCGGCCAAGCAGCAGCTTTCGTACGCTAGACCGGGCTGCCTTCAACCAGCAGGCGCCCGCTACGCTTCAGTTGGCGCAGCTCATCGATGATGGGACGCCAATAGCGTCGATCAGCAGCGCGCAGAGGGGCCGTGCGCGCGCCGAGCCACGCATCGACTTCGTCTTCGACGGCAGGCGGTAGATCCTGGCTCGTACAGAGCGCAGCCACGGCTTGTGCCAGAGGTTCGGGCAGCGCAGGTGCGAGCGCTGCGAATGCTTGCGGACGCTGGGCGACAACGTCTCGCAGCTCCGTCAGACCAAACACGTTGTCGAGCGCCCAGCGCAGCTCTACGGCATGGTCGGGCACGGCAGAGTCCGCTAGGTGGGCAAGTGCCAAGCGCCCGATGATCGGGTAGTCGGAGGCGCGCTGGGTCTTCTTGATCTCGACGAGGTCCTTGATGCCTACGGTGGGGATGAGGCCGTGGTCGGTGGCGATACGGCGGGCTCGCAGTATGGCCTCGCTGAAGCTGCCCACGCGCGGCGGCTGACCCATCACGTCCAGGTATAGATCCAGCGCGCCTGCGGCTGCAGGAACCACGAAATGGAAACCATGGCCGCGCAGCAGACTCTCGCGCTCGAGCACCGGTGTCAGCTTGTAATAACGTGCTTGCTTCTGACGTAGCGACAACACGAGCCGCCCGATGTTGTCATCCGTCGGCTCCAGCCAAATGTCGACGTCTTCGGAGAACGTTGCGGCGCCGTACAGAATCGTGGCCTGGCCGCTGATCAGCAGATAGCGAACCCCGCTCCGCTCAAGCTGCTGGAAAAAGCTTCCGATCATGCGCGTCTTGGGGATCCATCAATCGACCGCGGAGGAGCCAGCTGCGGCGCAAACGCTCGGCCGGCGTGAGCTGACGCCACACGCTTACCTTGAATGGCTCGAGCGCTTCGGCCGCCTCGACACGCGCAGGGTCAAGCGACGGAACAGGGGCACAGTCGGGCTCAGTCACGCTTTCGAGCGTAGCCCGCTTCGCAACACTTGTCACTGGCTCGGTAACCGCGCGTCTCTCGA
>DATEDZ010000306.1:0-8221 GCA_035281385.1 Polyangiaceae bacterium | reverse complement strand
TCGAGACCCCGCCGTTTGTGGAAGACGACGTCGCTGACTCCAAGAGCCTTGATTTGAGCGAGATTCGCCTTCGCCGCGAAGTCGCCGTCAACCGCTCCGGCATCTTGGTCGCGAGGGTGTAGTCGGCTGGATTGCCTTGCTTGACGACGACGCCCGGTGGCAAGCGCTGAAGTGGATACCCGACTGTTTCTATTTCCATCGCCACGCCAGCGCGAAATCCCTTTTGTTTTCGCGGCTTTCGCCTTTTATCGCCGCAATCTAGTCTTAGTCTAGGAGCTGGGGCTCGGCCCAGCGACGCGCGATGACGCGCTGAATAATCACTGACATAATGCTGTCATTTTGGCCCCCTATGTTGGGCTGATGACCGACAAGCACCAATTCGCGATGAGGGCAGAGCGCTCGGAGGGCGAGCTGTGGAACGTGACATTGCTCCCCATCGAACGGGGCTGGAGTCCCGCGAGCCACCAGACCTCGGAACGGTCAGCGACGACGCCGCTGGAAAATCTCGACGAGAGGCGAAGGCGAGAACAAGGCTGTGGGGCCTCGCGCCTACGAAGCGAGCCAGAATCGATTTCTGCGTCCTTTGAGAGTCAGCTGAAGGCCGTCGGGTGGTAGTCTCGCTAGACCAGCTCAACCCACGGAGGGAACCGTGACGGCTTCGTTTGGACAGCAAGAGATCTGGCACGTCATGATCGCGTCAGACGACATGAAGCAGATGAACGTCGACCAGCTCGACGACGCTTATCGCCTCGATCTGGTAAGCGCGTCGACGTTGGTCTGGAAGACCGGCATGGAAGGTTGGCGCCGCCTGGGTTCGATCGCCGGCATCGACGATGAGCCCGAGACTATCGCGCGCCCCCTCGCTCCGCCCGCACACCCGTTCGGTTCGCCCTCACCCCCGCTGCCGCCACGTCTACCGCGTCCCACGGCGCAGCCACGTTCGGTGGCGTCCGAGATCAATCCTTTCGCTTCGACAACCACCGCTGCGGTGTTCGAGGCTCCGAGACTGCTGGCGCCCGTCTACACTCCACCCGTCGCCGCGCCAGAGCCGTACGTGCTGCCGAAGCGGCGGGTGAAGGTGCTAAGTGAGGTGGACTTCCGTCGTGCTTCTGGCATCCGCTGGGGTCGCTGGATGTTCGGCTTCTTGCTGCTCACCACCGGCGTGCTGGCGGCGTACCGCCAGGACTACCTGCACCAAGGCGCGCGACACCTCGGCATCGAGAACAAGTACATCCACGGCGAGCGGCGCGTTACCGGCTGGGTGACGGCCAACACTCCACCCGCTGTGCAGGCAGCGCTCACGCGTCTGAAGCTGCTGCCCGGGCCCAACGCATCGCCCACCACTCCGCCGAAGCCCGCCGCCATGGCAGCAGCGGCTGTGGTGACCGAGCCGACCCAGCGGGACATGCCCATGACCGACTCCGACGGCGTGAAGACGGTCTCGCTCGACTCGCTCCCCACCGAACAAGAGGTAGCCCCCGCCGCGCCGGCACCTGCAGCGGCCGCCCCGGCTCCTGCCCCGCGTGCCAAGGCCGCAGTCAAGACTGAGCCCAAGCCCGCCATGAAGGAAGCGGCGCCACCGCCGGCTCCGGTCGCCAAAGCGAAGCCCGAGCGGGAGCCCGAGGCACCGAAGCTAGAACCGAAGGCTCCTCCCGCCGCGATGAACGACACGCCCCTCAAGGCTGCGATTTGGCAGGCCATGCAGGAAGACGCGAAGAAGAAATAACGCGCGTCAGCGAGCCCGTACGCCGCTAGGTCACCAATCAATTGCAAAAATCGCCAGTCCCCGTCGTTCGGTCTGAGCTGCGGCTGCTACCCGACCCCAAGCGGGTGATCTCCAAGCCATTCCTACCTGGCGGCAACCTCTTTCCGGATGGGCGCCATCGCGTCGAGCGCATCCTGGCGCGGGTGCTGGGGCTGCCGGAAGAGACGGTGGAAGCGACCTTGTCCGATGTCTACGAGCGGTTCGCCTCGCGGCACCTCGACTTTACGGACCTGCTCGAGCGCCAGTTTCGGTACGTGGCGCGCCACGTACCCGATCCTCAGGCGCTTTCAGAGCAGCGCCGCCGCCTGCTCGGCGCCTACTTCACTCACGAGTACTCGATCGACGCGGCGGCGCTCACCAATCCGTCATTGGTTCAGGCGCCCCATCAGGAGGGCGTGGCCCCTGGCGCCTTACGCGTGATCATGAGCCTGCGCGCGATCGGTGAAGGACATCTCTCGTCGATCCAGTTCCGTTCCGGTGTGGTCGACGCTCAGGGTCGGCTCCAGCTGGACGAGCTGAGTAGGTTTGCCAGGACCGCGCTACATCGACATCCGACCTACGACAAGGCCACGTTTCGCACCAAGCTGAGCGAAATGGGCGTCGCCGCGCAACCAGCCGACGAAGTGCTCGCCTCCCTGCCCGAGCGTTTCTCGATAGACAGCCTGGAAGGCCGCATCCACGAGGTGGAGCAGGTGCATAGCACCGACCCCGACGTGCTTCACGTCATGCGCACGATCCACTGGTTGGCCTCTTCCAACTACGAGAGTACCTTTCATGGCGACTCACAGGTTTCCGAGCGCATCATCTTTCCCTCCGGCCCCACCGAAAGCCACGGCATGGAAGACGCGCGCTTCGTGCGCTTCAGGTACGACGACGGCAGCGTGACGTACTTTGCCCCGTACACGGCCTACGACGGGCTGCGCATCCTGCCGCAGTTGATCGAGACCCGCGATTTCATGACCTTTCGCATGACCACGCTGAACGGCAGCGCGGCCGTCAACAAGGGCATCGCGCTGTTTCCCCGTTTGATCGACGGCTCGTTCGTTGCCCTGGCCCGCCTCGATAACGAGAACAACTACCTGATCCGCTCGAACAACGTGCGATTCTGGCACGATCGGCAGTTGATTCAGTCGCCCCGAGCGGCGTGGGAGCTGGTGCAGCTCGGCAACTGCGGCTCGCCGATCGAAACGGAAGCCGGCTGGATCGTGATCACGCATGGTGTAGGGCCACTGCGCACGTACGCGCTGGGCGCACTGCTCCTGGATCTGAAAGATCCTTCACAGGTCATCGGCTGCCTCGAGCAACCCTTGCTCGCGCCCGCGGCGGACGAGCGCGATGGCTACGTGCCCAACGTCGTCTACTCGTGCGGCAGCATGCGCGTTGGCAACCTGATCTTCGTGCCGTATGGCATCTCGGACATGGGCGCCCGCGTTGCGACGGTGAAGATCGACGACTTGCTTTCCGCCCTCACCCAGAACTGACGAGCAGGCGCTGATAGAGCGCTAGGTATTCATCGATCATGCGCGCCGCCCCGAAGCGCTGTTCGGCAACGCGACGGATGGTGCTTCGCTCGAGCGCACCAAGCTTGTCGACCGCTGCCACAGCCGCTTCGACATTGGCCACGAGATAGCCGGTAACACCGTCGTCGATCAGCTCCGGCATCGAGCCGAGTGGGTACGCGATCACGGGGGTGCCGCAGGCCATGGCCTCGACCACCGAGAGCCCGAACGGCTCCGCAAAGGCAATCGGGTGCAACAGCGCCGCAGCGGAGCCGAGCACCTGGGCTCGCTCCTCCGGGCCGACCGAGCCCAGGTAGGTCACGCGATCATCATCGATGTGCGGCAGCACGAGCTCACGAAAGTAGCGTTGGTCCTGCACGATGCCGCAGATCACCAGCCGGCGGCCGGCGCGCCGCGCGATCTCGATGGCCGCGGCGGTGCCCTTGTCGGGGTGGATGCGTCCGAACGCAACGAGCTGGTCGCCCGCCTGGCGCGACAGCGGCAGCAGCTCCAGATCCACGCCGTGGTAGATGGTTGCCACGTAATCGAGCTCGGGGGCGCGGTCGGCATTCGAGATCGAGATGAAATGCGTAGATTTTGCGCTGGCATAAGCGGGCAGGATGGCGCGGCCCGAAAAGCCGTGGATCGTCGTGAGCAGGGGGGCCCGGCAGTGCTCGGAGAACGCGAGCGGCAGCCAATCGAGGTGACTATGGACCAGGTCGAACTCGCGCGAACGCGAAAGGGCGTGCGCCACGTGCAGAGCCTCCCAGACGCGGCCATCGAGGCCTTCCGTCTCGGCGTAGCCGCTCGGGCTGACGCCGTCGAGCTTGGCGCTCGTCAACGAATCGAGCGTGGCAAACAGGGTCACGTCCACGCCGCGCGCCGTCAGTCCCTCCGCCAGTAGGCTGGTCACTTGCTCCCAGGGTCCGTAGTGGCGTGGCGGAGTCCGCCAGGCGATCGGACCGAGCAGGGCCAGCTTCACGTCAGCGACCCGGCGCGGCGTGAGGCGTCCGCGCCGCGCAATTCGAGCAGCGCCATCAGAAACGACAGCGTCGATTCCGCGCCCTGGTTCTCGTTCGGCCGCTCGCGATGCAGGCCGTCCCGACAGCCGCCCGTGCCGGCGTCGTAGAGCGGCAAGCCGAGGTGGTTTTGACCGAGAAACCAATCGAACGCCGAGCGTCCATAACGTGCCCAGCGGGTGTCGCCGCTGACCCGCAGCGCGTCCAGGCTGGCCGAGACCATGGCCGCAGCCTCGACCGGTTGCTGATCGAACTGAGCCTTGTCTCCGCCCTTAGAGTGGAAGCCGTTCGAGCCGATGGGCGCGAAAAATCCCTCCGGCGAGCTCTGAGCGACAGCCAACCAATCCAGGCTGCGCAGGCCGATGCTCGACACTTCCTCGGAGCCCATAGCCTCTCCCGAAGCGATCAGCGCCTGGCTCAGGCGCGCATTCTCGTAGGTGAGCGAGTCTTCGAACCAGTGCCAGTCTTGTGTGGCGTTCCGCCGGTAGAGCGCACACAGCTTCTCCACCAAGTCCCCCCGCACCGACTGCGCGGAAGCCTCATCCGGAAACGCGCGCAGGTACTCGTTGATACCGAGCAGCGCGTGGGCCCAGGCGCGCGGACTCGTGAAACCGGTCAGCGGTGGCGAGGCGAGCTGAAACAGCTGGCGCGCCAGACCTTGGCGGCTGGGCTCGCCGGAGCGCCCGGCCACCGTGCCGAGCGCCCACATCGCGCGACCATGACTGTCTTCCGAGCCCACGTCCTCCAGCCAGTGACGCGCGTAGGACATGAAATTTCTGAAACGCTGCGTCTCGTGATTGAAGGCAAACGAAACGAATGCGAAATAGCGGGCGCTGATGCTGCGAGATTCTTTGGGCCACGCACCGCTCGTTTCCTCCAGCAACGTCATCAGCAGCAAGGCGCGTGCGTTGTCGTCGAGACAGTAGCCTTCCTCGTAGCGCGGTATGTCGAAGGTTGCATGCTGAATCAGGCCGGTGTCGTCGGTCATGGCTCGCAGGTGATCGAGGTTCAGCTCCGGTAGATCCGCGGGCGGCGCGAGCGGCCAACTTGCCGGCGGGCGTTGCCGACTTCGTTGCCCTTCCAGAGCGTGCTCGAAGCTCCGCAAGTAGCTCTGGGCGACGACGGGCCACTCGCTGGCGCGAGCGTGCTCTCTGGCTCGCTTGCCTAGCTCCGCTCGAGCCTCGTCATTGCTCAGCAAGTCAGCGGCAGCGCGAGCGATGGCGGGGGCATCGCGCACCGGCACGAGCAGGCCCCGCCCCTCGGTGAGCAGCTCACGCGCATGCCAATAGGGGGTGGAGATCACCGCGCGACCTGCGGCGACCGCGCGGGCCAGGGTACCCGACGTGCTCTGCTGCGGGTTCAGGTAAGGCGTGATGTAGATGTCGGCGGCAGCCAGGAATTCTGCCAGCTCGTCGTCCTCCACGAAGCGATCGTGAAAGACCACGCTTCCCGCCAGCCGCAGCCGCCGGACGCGGCTCTGGAGCTCGAGCCGATAGGCTTCGCCATGGCGTTCCTTCACGTGGGGATGCGTGGCACCCAGCACGACGAAAATCGCCTTCGGGTGTTGCTCCAGGATTGCCGGCATCGCTTCGATCACGTACTCGACGCCCTTGTCGGGGGAGAGCAGTCCAAAGGTCAGAATCACCTTCTGACCGGCAAAACCCAGCTGATTTTTGCCGTGCGTGCCCTCGGCCGCCAGCGGAATACCGTGCGGGATGACGTCGATGCGTGACGCTTCCGTACCGTGCACTTCGGAGAGCGTGCTCGCGCCGTGCTCGCTCATCACGACCACCCGATCGGACAGCTCGATGATCGCTTCCAAAGTCGCGCGCTGCAGCGGCGACGGACTGGTCAGGATGGTGTGCAAGGTCGTGACCACCGGCATGCGCAGCTCGCGCAGTAACGTGAGCACGTGGTTTCCGCACTTACCTCCGAAGATGCCGTACTCGTGCTGCAGCGACACCAGATCGACGCCGCTGGTGTTCAGGTACTGCGCGCAGCGGCGATACGCCGCCAGGTCGTCCTCGGCCACCTCGAAACGCACCTGCGCGGGATAGGAGTGCTGACGGCCGGCGTCGTTCATCGCCACCACGAACGAGTGAAGCCTCGGCGCCGCTTCGGCGATCGAGCGAGCGAGATCGGTGGTGAACGTCGCGATGCCGCAGCGCCTGGGCAAATGATTGCCGACGACCGCCAGCCTGCGCAGAGTCGTAGCCGCGGACGGTTGCTGGTTTTCCATGCTTTTTTTCCTGACCGGCGACGCCTAGCGGTCGCCACCGCCCGATGCTGAATGGGGCGTGTCGAGCGTTACTTGTCGGACCGAAAGCACTGGTATCGACATACGACTACGCAATGTGGAGACGACGCCGCGCGTCAGGCGGGGCGGATCTTGAGGTGGCCCACTCAGGCCGGCTACGAGCAGGTCGAACTCACCGCGGTCGTTGCAATCGGTGATGCCGTTGACGACACCGCTGGCGATCGCGACATCGCTCGTAGCCCGAACACCCTGGCGCGTGAGCTCTTGCGCGAGCTCGGCGAGACGAGCGCTAACGTCGGGAGGGACGCTGGACGAACGCACGACTTTTTTCGAGCGGTCGACGGTGCGCTGGGTCTGGCGTTCGCGCGAAACGACGTGCAGCAGGTGCACCTCGGCACCGAAGCGTTGCGCGAAGGCGCCAGCCCAAGCCACGGCCTGGGTAGTGACAGGCGCGAAGTCGACCGCGAGCAGAATGCGCTCGATCCGGTCCGGCCTGTCCCGATCGTGCACGGTCAGGGTTGCACAGTGGGCCATCGCCGACACCTGCCGGGCGATGTCGTCGCGAAATTGCCACCCCAGATCGGAGCGCTGGCGCGCCCCGAGCACGATCAGATCGTTGCTCGACGTGTCACTTCGCTCCAGGATGCTCGCAACGGGACTCCCAGAGACGAGCCGTGTGGTCGTAGAGTCCGGGCCCTTCAGACCCTCAACCAGCTTTTCTAGCCGCTGCTCCGCGTTGTGCGAGGCCATCAGCTCCTGGACCCGGTCGGCGTTGGTCTGGAAGCGCTGGAAGCGGGCCGCACTGCCGCTGCCCTCGGCGTGAAGTACCTCGAGAGACGCGCCGAAACGCTTCGCAATCAGGCTGGCGAGCGACACCGCGCTCAAAATCGGCTGCTCGACGTCGAGGGCACACAAGACGCGCTCGATGGTCGGCGTCCCTACGAAGGTATTCATGGGGAGAGGCACCATAGCATGCGCTTTTGCACTGGTGATTTACGCCACAATTGCGGCGAGTCCTTGCGTTCACAGCGCTGGCGTGTAGCGTGATTGATTGGCGCGCGCCGCGGGGCTTTCGCCATCGACGAAAGCGAGCGAGGCACATGCCGAAGAACATTCCCGACGAAGTCGTGGTGGCAAGGCTCAGTATCGAGGCTGCGCGCACTGCTCTCGAATCTTTGTTCGAGCGGATGCGCGTCATGCCGCGGGCGGAAAAGGTGATCGTAACCGAAACAGTGCACGAGGCGTGCTTGCGCTTGCAGGCGGCTCAAGCATTGCTGGCCGGTCTCGAAACCGTTCTGCCTGCCGATGACGGTGGCGAGAGCCGATCACACCCCAAGCCCTGAAACACCGACCCTTACCACAAAACAATCACGGGATCAGTCGATTAACCCTTGAGTGCCGCGACGTAAGTCTCGGCCGCATGCTTGGCCTTCTCCCTGGCAGCATGAAACGCCGCTACGAACGCTTGTGCGTCTTGGGTGCTGGAATCCGCGAACGGTTTCAGTGCCGCCATATCGCTCAAGAATTCCTGTAGCTCTCGGCGCGCATCGTTCACATTGCTCATCCGGCCTCCGTCGTGTGGGTAGGGGCAGTGCCTACTCACCTTTGCGACTCCGCCGCAATGCCTTGCGCCGGTTACGGGCCGTGCTCTGCGCTTTCGATGTCGTGGAGATCCGAGCGG
>DATEDZ010000305.1:0-5341 GCA_035281385.1 Polyangiaceae bacterium | reverse complement strand
CCGAGACCGAGCCCAGGCCCCGCGCGAGCGCGGCCCGCCTTTGCCTTGCCCCAAGCCCCTCCCGAGCCCCCTCCCGCTCCCGAAACCGAACCCCTTCCCGGGGCCGCGCGAGCGCGGGGCCACTTCTACGGATCGAGAGTGGGGTCTAGTGACGTGCTTGCCCACGCTGGACCATTGCGAGCTAGGCTCAGAGCGCATCGCCATCGGCACCGTTCTTCTGTCGACCCCCGCCCACACCTACCGGACACCGAGCGGAGCCCATATAGGAGTGGCCAACTACTGCTGCGAATGCACCCAGGACGGCTTCCGCTGTTCCTCCAGTCGCTGCCTCCGCTTGCCAATCGAGAACGTTCCCCCGAAACACCTGGGCGCCTGGTGAAACTGACAAGGAGTAAGCGATGCGTGACAATCGGTAAGGTGACAAGTTAGAGCGCGCCACTGGGACTCGTTGGGGCGGGTAGGGGCACTAACAGGGATCGCCGAATGCGAAGTTGCGCCGAGCTCCTGTGTTTGAAGGCCGTGAGTCTCTTGCTGCTCGCGGCGTGCTCGACGCCCGAGTCGAATCCTGACGACAGCGTTGCCGGTTCGGGCGGCAGCGGCAGCCCCTTGGCCGGTAGTGGTGGCATGGCGCAAGCGCCCTGTGCAGGCACCTCGGCGGTGGCCGGCAGCGACGGCGGCCTGGCTGGGAGCGCCGGGGCCGGCGGTGCTACAGCGGGCGGCGCAGCCGGCGCGGCTGGACAAGGCGGCTCGGGCGGTGGCGGCCCGCTTCCACCCAAACCGAGCACCGGCTGCAACAAGACGACGCCTGAAACTCTCCAGCAATTCACGAAGCATTCACTGATGTCGGGCGGCACCAGCCGCGATTTCTACACCTACTTGCCGGGCAACTACGACTCCGCGCGCGCTTACCCCACCGTGTTCGCGTTCCATCCCTGTGGCGGCTCCGGCAATCCCGGCTCGAACGTGCCGATTCAGAATGCCTCCGGCGACGATGCGATCATCGTCGCACCGCAGTCGGCGGGCCGTTGTTACGAAAACCAGATCCGCAGCTCACCCGAGCTACCTTTCTTCGACGACACGCTCAAGTACGCCAAAGAAAATTACTGCGTGGATGAGAATCGCGTCTTCGCGATCGGGCACAGCGCTGGCTCCTGGATGGCGATCATCCTCGGTTGTGAACGCGGCGACGTGCTCCGCGCGCACGCGCAGGTGTCGGGAGGTTTGCCGATCTTCGTCAAACCCAGCGACTGCCGCGGCAAGGTGGCCTCGCTCTACTTGCACGACAGCGGCGACGCCACCAACAACATCATCGGTGGCTACGCCGGCCGCGATCGCTCGCTGCGCTTCAACGGCTGCAGCGACACCAAGCTGCCCTGGGATCCTGCGCCATGCCAGGAATACCAGGGCTGCAAGCCGGGCTATCCGGTGGTGTTCTGCGAAACCACGGGCCAGGGCCATGGTCGCCAAGATGGCTTGGCCCCGGACGCTTTCTGGAAGTTCTTTTCACAGTTCTGAGCCATGACTCGAACCCTCTTTGCAGCGACTCTGGTTGGCGCCCCGGCGCTGGCGCTAGCCTGCGGCAGCGAAGTTCCAGAACCGCTCGGCATCGAGCGCGCCTCGCAGCTAGCGCCGTGTAGCGAAGCAGGCAGCAGCGCTGGCGGCGCGGCGGGCACGGCGAGTGGAGGCGCTGCCGCCGTTGCTGGTTCGGGTGGCATGTCGGGTGGTCTCAATCAGGCCGGTACTGGCGGCACGCCCTTCATGCCAGGCCCACCCTACGTGGCGCCCACGCATCAGGACAACCTGATCCACGTCGAGAACCGCTGCTCCTTTCCGCTCTGGATCCACGGCATCGGTGGTGGCGGCATCCTGATGCCCGATGGTCAGCAGCTCGCGGCGGGCGGCAGTCACGACTACACGCGCGGCGACTGGCCGTTCGCCTATATCGATGCCTTCCTCGACGGCCCCGAGCAAAACCTCATCGCGCGCGCCGAAGTCACGTTCTTCCCGGGCAACTACGTGAGCTATCGGCTCAACTACAACGACGGCATTGGACTACCCATGGAGCTGCACGCCATCGGTCCAGGCGCCGACTGCAAACCCGTCGCCTGCTACGCGACCCAAGCGCAAATCATGAGCGAGTGCCCCGAGGGGCTGCTCTCGGGCAAACGTTGTCTCTCCGCCGGCGAGTACTGCAAGGACGCCGCCAACGCAGAAAAGCCGTACTGCCACGCGCTCGACGCAGCGATCGCCCAATGCGCAGCCACGGTCCCGGGCTGCGCCGACGCAGCGGGCGCTACCACCGCCCAGGCCTACAATTGCGGCGGCCCCTTCGGCGACAAGCCCCAACTGTGCGCGGCCGTCAATCGCGGCACGCTGTCCGATCCGGCCAGCGCGAACGAGGCCGCATTCTTCGCGACCTCACCGCACAACAGCTACGCAGCCTGGCTGCACCGCATCTGCCCCGGCCTGAGCGCCTTCCCCTACGACGACGCCAACATCACCGACGACGGCTTCCACACTTGCATCGACCCCGAAGGCGGCACGCAGCTCAACGTCACTTTCTGCCCTGCGGGTTGAGGCTCCTCGGCTAGCTCCTCTGGGTCTTCCTCGCCGTCTCCAGCGCCTTGCGAATCCGCGCGACGCCATTGCGGGTGACTTTGTTCAGGGGGTAGGCTCGAGGATTTTCAAACCGAAGCGGGCGGGCCTCAAGTCCAGCCGAGCCCGTTCCAGTGCTTGGTCAAGAAGCCGAGGAAGAACCACCAGAGCCCGACCCGAGGCCATCAGACCCTCCAGCGGGGCCATCGCGATCAGCTTTGGATCCTGTCGACGTGGCGCTGGCCGATGCCATCCATCGTGCGGCCAGGGCCGAGGCTTGGCCAACCGTCGAGGTGCTGACGGCCGAGCTCCGGGCGCGCCGAGATGCTCGCCGGGAGATCATGAGCCGCGACGCCAAAAGGCGCCAGCGCGGCAAATAAATGGTGATCCGACGCTCTGCGCGGGGCGGAGCAATGAGCGGCGCTCGGTCTCCCTGGTCAGCGGTACGCCCTGCCGATGCCGCGTCTGCAATCGCGTGGTCCGGTTTGACGCGCTATCCGAAGGTTTCGGAGTGTGTCGACACTGAACCAGCGGGCTCGTGCCCTCATCGGGGACTGCCGGCATCACCTCGCCCGAGGGATACTGGGATCACGAGCTCAAGCCCACTGTGACTGCTGTTGGACGTAGCAGGCGAACGCCCGCACACCCTCGATGAGGTGGCGGCGGTCTTCGGCATCAGCGCCCTGCCGGGGCTCTCGACAGGCAGCGCGGGGGGGCAGCAGGCCCCGACGCGGGAAATCTGTGCCGGCAACCTGAACAGGCGTTGAGTCTCGGTGGTGCCGGAGCCTAGCATGGCGCTGCTCGGAGTCTGATGCCCCCGCTCGCCCCCACGTCTCCGAAAAGTGGATCCCTCATGCCTGACGAGGATCAGAAGGGTCTACGCCGTGGCTCAGGCCTGCGAGATTCGTGGCTTCAAGATCCGAGGGCAGTGGCGCATCAAGCGCACCGAGCTCGACCAGTGGATGGACGCGCAGCCGTGCGCTGGGGACAGAGGATGTGATGGCGAGTAACGAAGCGCGCGCTTCGAATGCGAATACGGGCGACCAACAAGCACGGGAATGGCTCCGGTGCGCGCTCGCACCGTTCTTCAGCGGTCACGCGGAGGACGGCGCTCCTATTCGGCGCTCTCGTTCTTCGCACTTCTCGTTCGCCTTCGAGCCGGACTTGCGAAGGTTGCTCATCCTCGCTCCCCACATCGTCGAGCGACGCGCGCCGACGCCTCAAGAGCTCGATCACCTCCGCGCCCTTGATGCCGCGCTCGAAGGGTTCTGCGAGCTGCGCGCGGGGCACGCTGGGGTCTTCTCGCTTTCCCGTGCTGCGATCGGAGAACTCGATGACTCGCTCCTGGGGCGTTCGCGCGTGTGGAAGACCATCACGCCATACGTCGTCACGCGCCATGCGAAGGGCGGCGCGGCGACGGAGGCACTTGCAGCCGACGTCGTTGCAGAGAGCCGTCGCCTCGGACTGCCCGAGCCCAGGGTGGAATCGAGCAACGTTCGGGGCGCGCCCGGGATTGGGCTCACGGGGAACGTGACGCTGCTCTTCGAGCGGCGCGTTGCGGGACCGCTCCTGCTCGGACGAACTCGCTATCTCGGTGGAGGACTCTTCCGCCTCGTCGAGGAGCCCGAGCAGCCATGACCACGCTCGCCGCCCTTCAGTCGCTCATCGCCCAGGGCGAGTCCGAGACGCTCGAGCTCAAGCGCTCGACCGCCGAGCTGAAGCGTGCCGGCGAGACGCTCTGCGCCTTCCTGAACCGCGAGGGTGGTAAGGTGCTGATCGGCGTCGGCCCCGACGGCAAGCTCGTTGGCCAGGACGTCGCGGACATCACGCTCCGCGACATCGCGGCGATGCTAGGACGCTTCGAGCCGCCGGCCCGCGTCGAGATGAGCCGCGTGGACGTGGGCAACGGCCGGCAGGTGATCGTGCTCGAGGCAGCGCCCTCCCGGCAGTTCGCGCCGTTCGTCTTCGAGTCGAAGCCGTACAAGCGAGTGGGCTCGACCACCACGGTGATGTCGCAGGAGGAGTACGCGCGCCTGCTCCTCGATCGCAACCACAGCCGCCATCGCTGGGAGAACCAGCCTGCCGTAGGCGTGCGCCTCGAAGACCTCGACCGCGAGGAGATCCTGCGCACGCGCGCCACCGCCATCGAGCAGCGGCGGCTTTCGGCCGGCACGAGCATGGACGTCGGCGACATCCTCGACCGGCTCGGCCTCCGCATCGACGGGCAGGTCACGCAGGCTGCGCAGCTGCTCTACGGGACGAAGTTCCTGCCCGACTACCCGCAGGCGCTACTCAAGCTGGGGCGCTTCCGGGGCACGAAGATCACCGGCGACATCCTCGACAACAAGCAGGAGTACGTCCACGCGTTCGCGATGGTCCGCGAGGCGATCGCGTGGCTCGATCGGACGTTGCCGCTATCCGCGCGCTTTCCTAAGGGCGCCATCAACCGCGAGGACCGCCTGCCGGTGCCCGCGGAGGCGCTGCGCGAGATCGTCATCAACGCCGTCATCCACCGCGACGTGAGCAACCCCAGCTCGTACGTCGCCATCGCCGTCTTCGACGACCGCATCGAGATCCACAGCATCGGCGACTTCCCATCCGGCATGCGCGCTGAGCTGCTCACGCAGGAGCACCGGTCGATCCCGCGTAACCCCCTCATCGCTGGCGCGTTCCACCGTACGGGCGCCATCGAGGTCTGGGGCCGAGGCACCAACCGGGTCATCGAGGCCTGCCGCGCGTACGGCAT
>DATEDZ010000304.1:0-5712 GCA_035281385.1 Polyangiaceae bacterium | reverse complement strand
ATAGCTTGCATGAGTCGCCTCGCCCTATTGCCAATCGCGTACCAAGGCCATGACCCGAAATTTGCGCCAGATTCGTGCCGGTGAACCCCTGGCCGCCGCCTGGCACACGGCCGCCATCGCCACGGTGCACGCGTGATAGAGTGACGTCCGTGCGCGCAGCTCGCTTCCTGGTCGATCCTAGAGATCAACGCTCACGAATCAGAAGGAGAGTCGGGTCGAGGAAGGGCACCTGATGCCTGACCACGTCCACATGATGCTTTCGATTCCGCCGAAGTACGCGGTTGGCTCACCGCGGTCGACCAGCTTCAGGACGTGAAGCACATCGACGTCGTCGCGCGAGTCGAGCTCCGTCAGCGCCTCGCGATCCGCGAGCGGCAGCGAACGAAACCCAGCGAACGACAGCTTAGGATGCGCGACGCGAATTCCCCCGGTGCGCCCTTGATGCTGCTCGAGAGCTGCGCCTCGGTCAGGTTTTTGCCGATGAACTGCGTGTGAGCCCACGCCCACGCTTCAGCCAGGTTCGGCAGCCCCGCGCCGTTTTGAACCGTCAGCACTGCCTGCTTGAGAGCTGGCGTTGGCGGCGCAAGCGACGCTTCGCTCTCTTCGAACACGAGCAAGCTGAGCCACGGACGCAGCTGGCCCGATGCGTTCGCCGCCGCTGGCGTGTAGCGCCACGGCAGATCGGCCTGATCGAGCTCGATCAGCACGAGACTCTCGAACTCGGCGTCGTTGTCGTCGGGCGTCGGCCAGACGCGCACGACGACGTTCGAGTCCAGACCTGCGATGTCGCCGGGGCCTACGAGTGTCAGGCCGACATCGGCGCGGAGACCGTTGTCGAAGTGGACAACCAACGGCACCTTGGTTTCGAAGTTGGGCACCCCGCCCCCATCGGGGCGCGTAATGCCAGCTGCCAACCCCTGTCGAAGCCAAGATGCGAAGGAGAGTGTTCTGGGGTGACGGCCCGACCAATCTTTACCTGGCCACCGCCCGTGGCGTCTATCACGGCACTCTCTAGTCGGCCGCCGGTAAAGTTAAGTACACGCTACAAGGCCACCAACTGAAGCACGGCGAGGCTGCGCGCGTCAGCTCAGCGGTCGGGCATCGGCAGGCACTCCATGATCTCGACCGAGTCGCCGGGGAAGATGGTGAAGTGCGGGTGGTTCTCGAAGAGCCTGGCGGCGACTTCGTGCGTTTCGGCCTGGACGATGGTGTAGCCGGCCATGACGTTCTTGATGTCTTCGACGCCGTCGGGCGAGGTGCGCTTGGTCTTACCCAGCGGGGCACCCTGGTCGACGATGGCGGCGGCGTGGGCCTTGCCCCAGTCCATCCAGGCCTGAAAGCCTTGCTTTTCGCGCGCCTTCCTGGCGGCTTCGTCCAGCTGATTCCAGCCAGATTTCTCGAAAGAAGCGGCGGTCCCGATATAAACGGCGAGGAACTTCTTCATGGTCAGGTCTCCCTTGTGCGGTCGCTCAGTTAGTCCTAACTTAGGACTAGAACGTCCTGACGCGCAAGTGGAAAAACGGATGAACGCATCATGACCGGCGTGCGGAGCTACGGCGACCCGTGTGGCATCGCGCGCGCGCTCGACGCGGTCGGTGAGCGCTGGGCGCTGCTCGTGGTGCGCGAGCTGGTGCTGGGTCCGAAGCGTTTCACCGACCTGCGTGCGGCGCTCGGCGCGAGCCCCAACGTGCTGACGCAGCGGCTCGGCGAGCTCGAACAGGCGCGCGTGCTGCAGCGGCGTCAGGCCGGTGGGGCGCTCTACGAGCTGACCGATTGGGGCAAGGAGCTACACCCCATTTTGCTGCAGCTAGGTCGCTGGGGAGCGCGCTCGGCGCAGCGACCGCTCGGCGAGCTGAGCATCGACGCGCTCTTGTTGGCGCTGGAGAGCACGTTCGTACCTGAAGAGGCCGAAGGGCTGCGAGCCACGTACGAGCTGCGGTTGGGTGAGGAGCGCTTTGCGGTCGAGGTCGTGGACAGGGTGATCTCGATCACGCGCGGCAGCCCGCGCAAGGCCGACGCGGCCATCGCCACCGACCCCGCCACGCTGCGCGGCCTGGCTTTCGGCGACTTGAAGCTCGGCTCGGCGGTGGTCGAGCTCAGCGGTGACACCCGGCTGGCGAAGGCATTTTTCAGGCTCTTTGCGCGCCCCCAGCGCTAAGATTCGGGCGATGGAGCGACGCATCGATCGTGGCGACGTGTTTTGGCTCGGCCCCGACCCGTCGCGCGGCCCCGAAGCCAGCTATTCGCATCCACATGTGGTGTTCGTGTGGCCGAGCGTCGAAACTTATCCAAAAGGATAAGTTTTGGGTTGCGTCGGGCGACCGCGCGCATTAGTTATCCAAAAAGGATAAGTGATGTCGCTCACGCTCTACTACCACCCGCTGGCGTCGTTTTGTCACAAGGTGCTGATCGCGCTCTACGAAAATGGCTGCGATTTTCGCGGAGAAATAGTCGATTTAGCCGACCCTGGCTCGAGCGCCGAGATGCTGTCGTTCTGGCCGGTCGGCAAATTCCCGGTGCTGCGCGACGCGCGGCGCCAGCGGACGGTGCCCGAGACGAGCATCATCATCGAATACCTGGCGCAGCACCATGCAGGGCCGGTCCCGCTACTCCCGGCTGACATCGACGCAGCGCTCGAGGTCCGGCTCTGGGATCGCTTCTTCGATCTCTACGTGCAGGTGCCGATGCAGAAGGTCGTCGTCGACCGCTTGCGCCCGGCTGATCAGCACGACTCGTTCGGCGTCGAGGAGGCCCGCGCGAGCCTGCGCAAAGCCTACGCCCTCGCCGAGCGGCAGCTGCAAGGCCGCACCTGGGCGGCGGGCGAAGCCTTCAGTCTCGCTGATTGCGCGGCCGCGCCGGCGCTGTTCTACGCCGGCATCGTCGAGCCCTTCGCGCCTGAGCTTCCCGCGCTCGCGGCTTACTTCGAGCGGCTCTTGGCTCGTCCGTCGGTGGCGCGCACGCTGCGTGAAGCACGGCCTTATTTCGCGATGTTTCCGCTGCGCGACGCCATCCCGGCGCGCTTTCTGGAGGATGCGGCGTGAGCGCCGCGGCCCAGCAGCTCGAGCGCACATTTCACGCGCTGGCAGACGTGAGTCGCTTGGGCATGGTCGAGCGGCTCAGCCGCGGCCCCGCCTCGGTGATGGAGCTGGCCGAGCCGCTCGACATGGCGCTGCCGTCGGTGATGAAGCACCTGCGCGTGCTCGAAGCCGGCCGGCTGGTGCGCTCCAAGAAGAACGGACGAGTGCGCGTGTACACGCTCGAGCCGCGCGCTTTCACGGCGGTCGAGCGCTGGCTTGGCCAGCGACGCCAAGCTTGGAACGACCGCTTCGATCTTCTCGATCGATTGCTGGCGGAGGAGTCATGACTGCCCCGAGCGTCGCTCACGGCACGTTCGTGATCGAGCGGAGCTTCGCTGCTTCGGTCGAGCGCGTGTTCGCTACCTGGTCGAACCCCGAGAAAAAGCGGCGCTGGTTTGCCTGCCACGACGACTGGCAGGCCGGTGACTATCAGCTGGATTTCCGCGAAGGGGGCGTCGAAACCAACGACGTCACCGATAGCGAAGGCAAGCTGCACGCCTTCAAAGGGCGCTACCTCGACATCGTCCCGAACGCGCGCATCGTCTATGTTTACGACATGTACGTGGCGGGCGAACGCCTCTCGGTGTCGCTGGTCACGGTCTTGTTTGCCGCGAAAGGCCAGAAGACGCTGATGACGTTCACCGAGCAAGTCGTGTTCCTCGACGGCCGGGGCGACGCCGCCGAACGCCGCGAAGGCACCGAGCTCGGTTTGGCGCGCATCGACGCGCTGGTGTGAGCGGCGACTAGTCGGTGCAGTGCCTGTGCGAGCCCACTAACTTGGCGGTGAAGGCATCGGACCTTGATCAATCCGGCCACATCGACACTGACCACCAGCCGCGCCCCGACCGGAGCCAGCGCCAACGGATCAGGCCGAGCTGGAAGCATCCGGCTCGACACCGGGCGCCGCGCCGCAACGACCGCCAGCGCACAAGCCACGAGCAGCAGCGACCAACTGACGACACGCTCGCCCGAAAATCTGATCGCGGCCGGTGTCGTCATCGACAGCTCGGGCGCCGGCCGTTAGCCCGCGTCGCCGGCGCGCCGTCCCGTGTTGTGCCGTCGGCCCTCCGGACGCATCGGGAATTGACGCCGCTCGATCGGTGCGCGGCGCGACAGGAGCGCGCGCCTGCCCTGCTTCTCGCGGAAGAGCTTCGCGATCTGCTCGATCGTGTCCGGACGGTGCTCGCGAAAAGCGCGGGCATGCTCGGCACACAGCGCAACGACCCGATCCTCGACCAGAAAACGCTGCAGCCTGCTGGTCGGTCGGGCGTCGGGGTTCAGGTTTTCGCAAACTTCGCAACGCCGAGCCATGGCTCGACCCTGCACCCCGGTCAGCGCCGGGCCAAGTTTTCGGAGCGAGCTCCTCGCCACAACATCCCCTCCAGTCTATTTGTAAGCGGAGAGGACTGCGGATTGCTCACGCCGTCGCCTTTCATATGCCCATGCTGTGGCGCCTGAGGGGTTGGGCTGCGCGGACGGACTTGACAATTTCCAGCTGGAGCCGCTCCAGGTCGTCGGGGCTGTAGAGAACGAAGCGGAGGTGGCCGATATCGAACGGGATGTCGTCCTGGCTTTGAGCCACGAGCAAGACCGGTTTGCCCAGTGTGTGGGCCATGCCCAGCTCGTACATGACGTTGGGGTTGCGACCGGTGCAGTCCGCCAGCACGAAGTCGGCGGTGTACATGGCCGACCAAACTTGATCGATGATCTTGGTCTGGTGCGCGTTGGAAGCATACAGGTCGTCACCGCGGACCGGCTTCAGGTCGCATTCCAAGAACGCCGATTGAATGGCGTCATACACCCGATTCATCGCCTCGGAAAACGGGATGACGATGAAGGCCGAAGCCTGCCTGCTGCGTGAGCGGGCGGGTAGGCCGAAGATGGGTTCGACGAAAAGGCCGCTGCCCGTTTGCCTGAGAGACAGGTCGGTGAGACTAATGCTCAGCGTTTGCTGCACGGCCGGCCACCAGTTGGCGGTGGCGTAGGTCGCAGCCTTGCCATCGCCCTGTCGCAGGACCAGGCCGGCTGACTCCAACTTCGCCAAGACTTCATTCATGTAGACTGCGCCTACGATGTCCGTCTTGAGAGGCGGCGCGAACAACACGTCGAAGTTGCGAGTCAGGTCACCCGCCGAGACGTTGGGATTGTCGCGAATATGCTTGAAGACGGCTGCCTCAAGCGCACGCTTGCCAGGCCCGTTGCTCATGGACTGGTGAGGGTAAGCTGGTCCAACTGTTCACGCCAGCCGTCAAATAACCAGCTCGCGACGCGCGTGCTTAGCGAAGTCCGCGTGTTGGCACAGCCACACTCATGGCATGTCCCCTGCCAACACTATCGAGTTGTGTTGCGCGAATTTGCCGCCTGTTCGCCTTGTTTCTAGGCCGAAACATCAGCGGTCATCGGAAGTCCTAGTAATTGCTTCGAACCGCCATTGAAGCGTTGTTGGGCCCGAGCACCAAGCTTAACACTACTGCCGGGAATTTTCGATTTGCTTGGGAATTTCAGCTGTCGCAACCTGCCCGAGCGGGCGCTCCGCCGGGCCCGGCGACTCTTCCAGCCAACGACGAAACCGCGCTGGCCTCGCCAGTTTTGTCTCGTGGCTCGTTCCCACTCACGCCGATCGTGATCTGCTCTC
>DATEDZ010000303.1:0-3784 GCA_035281385.1 Polyangiaceae bacterium | reverse complement strand
CCATGCGCCGCCAGAAAGGTCTGAAACCCCAACCCGAGACCCAACCCGCCGCCTGACCAGCCCCGTACTCGTCGCTTCGCTCCGAATCCTGATCGGATGCCCGGAATCCTGATCGGATGCGCCCGGAACGGCTGATCGAATGCAGCGGAATACGCAGTCGCCTTGCCAGATTGCCGGCACCTCGAGATCGGGCTCATTGGGGACCATGCGCGGCGCAGGACATTCGCTGACGTTCACACCCGGGCCACAGTTGTTGACCGCATCGCAGCTCGTACCCTGCGTGCGCAGCTCGACGTAGCCGCCGCCGACGATCTCGATGTCTTTCTCGTAGCCGATCGGAAAGGTGCGGCGGCTTTCGAAGCCGGAGTCTCGGGGAAACGAGTTGAGGTAGTAGTGCTGTAGCCGTTGCCCATCGGGTTTGAGCACGGTGAGGCGGTAGGAGTTGTACCTGCTGGGGATGGGCCTGCCGCCGCGATAGAAAGTGTCGGTGCCGGCGGGGCTATCGGCATCCGAGAAGTCTGCGCCGCGGTCGCGCTCACCCTGCTCGTAGTACTTGGCTTCGACGATGCCGTTGACGACGAAGTGAGCCGTGTAGAGCTTGCCGACCTCGCCACCCACCAAGAAGTGCTGCGCCAGCAGGTAGCCACTGTCCTCGGGCTCCGTGGGATTCCGAGGGCACCCGGCTATCACCGTCAGACAGAAAGCACCGTGCGCCTGGTAGCAAGGCTGGAGCATGAAAACGTCACGCAAGGCAAAACCGTATTCGTTGACCTCGCTGCCCAGGCTCGCGTCGGGCACGCGGCACTCGGCGACCCCGTCGTGGCTGTCGCAGAAGGCGTCCTTTCCACAGCTGGTTCGCTCCACGACACCCGCGGCGCTGCACGCGACCAGCACGTTGTCTTCACAGGCCGACGCGGCTCCCGGCGTGCAGCTTTCGGGTTCCGACGGGGTGCCCGCCGCAGAGCCCGCCGCCGCGGCCAAACCCGAACCGCCGTCGCCCGCGCGCGATTCCGCCCCGGCGACGATAGCGTCGCCGCCCTGGCCTGCTGCGCCTGCCTTGCCAGCGGATGACCTAGAGTTCCGGCCGCCGCAAGCAAGGGCAACGCTGCCGACGAACACGACTGACCGAATGAAACTGGATACCCTCATCGCGCTCCTCTTTAGTTGCAACTCGCCGAGTCGTCATTGCCGAGACAGTCGAGCGAGCAGGCGCTTTCGAGCTGAGCCGCATCGAAGCTGTCGACCTGACATTGCGGCAGCTTGGGATTGTCGCGGATCTCGAGCCCAAGGGTGACCGCGTTGGCTGGCCAGCTCAGCAGCGGTCCTAGGGCCGATAGCACTGGGTTTTCGGTGATGCTAACCCTCTCGACCAGCTCGATGTCCTCCAAGCCGACCAGCGAGGCTAGCTGGCTGTTCCGGGTGAGCTCGAGCTCCGAAATCTGGGTGACGCCAGCGAGGCCTGCCAGTGAAAGCAGCTTGGGATTGTCGTCGATGATGAGGCTGCGCAGCACGGGCACGTCCAGGCCGGTCAGCGCTTCGAGCGCAGCATTTTCCGTGATCTCCACATCCGCCTCGAGCGCCAGCGTGTCCTCGAGCCCAGCCAGCGACTCGAGCGCGTCGTTGCCTCTGATGTCGAGCGAGCCCAGCCCCTGAGGTCCTGGCAGCCTTGCCAACGAGGTCAGCGCGTCGTTCTCGGTGATGGTGAGCAATTCGACGTGCTCGAGCACGCTGAGACCACTCAAGGTGACCAACTGCGGGTTGCCCTCAATGACCAATTCCCCGGCGACGTTCGTCAGTTTCCCGAGCCCCGCGAGCGATGGAATGCCAGTGAACGAGACGGTCAGATGGCTCCCGATCGTGGTCAGGTTGTGCAGACCGGCGAGCGAGGTGATCGCAGCACCCGTGACCCGAATCCCACCTGGAACAGTGGTGATTCCCGCGAGCGGCTCGAGCGAAGTGAGCAGATCGTTGTCGGCGATGTCGAGAGCTCCGCCCACCTCGGTGATGCCGGCGAGACCTTCGATATCCAGTAGCTTGGCGTTCTCGACGATCACCAGGTCACCGGGCACACGACTCAATTGCTGAAGCTCGTCCAAAGACTGGATTCCAGTCTGGGAAACCTGGACGCCGAGCCCAACGCTGCGGATGTCGTGGAGGCCGGCCAGGGAACTGAGCAGCAGCCCACCAATGAAGAGCTCCCCGGGCACGCTGTCGATCCCGGTGAGCGCGCTGAGCGATGTCAATTGGTCGTTGCGGAAGATGCGGAGGTTGTTGGCGGTGAGCTCGACACCTTCGAGACTAGCGATCGATGTCAGCGCCCTGTTGTCGTGAATCTCGAGGCCGCCAACGCTGGCGAAGGTGCCGGCGCCTAACGTGAGCAGCTTGGGATTATTGACGATCCAGAGGGGCCCAGCCACGACCCGCTCACCCGTGAAGTCGTCCAGCTGCAAAACGAGGTTGTCGCTGATCTCGAACGTGCCGCCGATGCTCGTCACGTTGGCCAGTCCCGCGAGGGATGTCAGCATTTGATTGCGCCGGACCAATAGGGCGCCGCCCACGCTCTCCAGTGTTTCGAGCCCGGAGAGCTCCTTTAGCAGGATGCTCGCCTGGATCATCAAGGATCCGGTGATTTCGCGGCAGCCTTGCGCCACCAGAATCTGCAGCTCTACCTTGCTCGAGACAGTCCGATCACCTCGGCAAATCCCGTCGCCAGGGGGGCCGCCACCCGCGCTGCTGGACGCACCCGCTGCGCCCGGTACACCGTCCGCAGCGCCACCGCCGCCGCCGGAGCCACCGTCGTTGCCCGCTGCTACACCGCCCGAGCCGCCGCTCGCTCCGGAAGCTCCGCCATTGCCCAGCGTGCCCGCGGAGTGCGACCCAGCATTCGACGTGGACCCATCGCGCCGAGTGCTGCCACAGCCGAGCAGCGCTCCCGCCATCAAGCAACCGCACGTGAGTCTTCGGAATAGCACACTCATCCAGCCACCTGTCTAAACCACCTGTCTGATTTTAGCGCGCACTCAGTGTCTCACGAGCTGAAGGACGACACAAATCTGACGTCCACGAGCTGACTTTCATGAAGCTGGCTTGGCCTGTGGCGCGGGCCCGAAGGCGGCGCTGCGGAGAAACGTTTCAAGCATGCACAAGGCAACCTCGGGCTGGTCCATGGGCAGGAGGTGCCGGCACCGCTTACGAGGACCTGCGTCAGATTGCCTATGTTGCCACGTCCCAAAGCCACCGCGACTACCAAGTGTTGCCGCCGACGTGTCAGGTGACGCGAGACGCGGGCGCTATCGGGCAGGTAGGGTTTCGCTACGTGTATCGGTTTCGCCATTAAAGCCATGCCTTCCTGCCGGTTGCCACGATTCGCAGGGCCATTTTCGCTCGGACTGTTGTCCATGCGCAGCACCGTCGTCGAGGAAACGGCGCAGCGCGAGCTGAGCACGCCTAAAATGGAAGCGAAAACCGCTGGGGGCTGGCGGGATATCTAGCGAAAAAGCTGTATATTCGAAGGCATGGATCCTGTTCGACGATACACGATAGATTCGGATGATCCCCGAGCTCCTTCGCAGGCACTATGGAACGAGCTGAGCGAGGTCGAACGCCGCTGGATCGTGGAGCATCTGCCGAGTGAGTTTCCCCCGAACGAGGCGGCGCCTCCAGAAGGCGACACGCACTACGCGCACGTGCGAAGTACGCGCGACGCGCTGCGCGGCTACTTTCGGCGCATCCGGCGCAAGATCTACATCGGCAGCAACCTCCCCGTCTACTATCCAGGAGAGCG
>DATEDZ010000302.1:0-15713 GCA_035281385.1 Polyangiaceae bacterium | reverse complement strand
CGAAGCGTAGGGGACCGAGTGAGCGGGCCGGGCGATAGAGCCCCGAAAAGTTTTGCACGGAGGGAGCCGACGTCGTGTCTCGCGGCGGAAGGCCAAGGCGATGCTCCGACAAGAGTGGGCGTGGAGCCATTGCAACCTCCGGGGTCGTGGAGTTCGGCACGTTCACAATTGCCTTCAGCACGGAAACCGCGAGACCTCGGAGCCGCCCTGCCGTCAGTGGTGGACGGCGAGCAGAACAGGGAAGGCGAAAGCCGCAAGCCTGCGTCGCAAAGCTTCGAGGAGTCGGACGAGGTCATGGTACCCGAGAAGTCGCCGAAGACGAGGGTAACGCCCGTCGAGGAGATGGAGGGACGGGCCTCGGCCAAGGGAAAATCTGCTGCACGAAACGCCTCCTCGACACAGGGCGAGCAAGAGGTGCTCACGACCCTGCAGCGGATCGGAAAGCGAGCAAAAGAAAGGCCAGAAGAGAAGCTCACCAACCTGCTCAGCCACATCAAGGCGCCGCTGCTGCGCGAGGCGTACCAACGCCTCAAGGAGTCGGCGGTGCCCGGAGTGGATGGGGTCACGTGGGCCGAGTATGGCGAGCGCCTCGGCGAGCGCCTGCTCGATCTCCAAGACCGCATCCATCGTGGCAGCTACCACCCGCTGCCGGTCAGGCGTGTGCACATTCCGAAAGGTGATGGCCGCACTCGTCCGATCGGTATCCCGGCGCTGGAAGACAAGGTCGTCCAGCAAGCCGTGCGGATGGTGCTGGAGCCGATCTACGAGGCGATGTTCATCGGGTTTTCGTACGGATTTCGGCCGGGCCGGAGTCAGCACGATGCGCTCGATGCGCTCGCCGTGGCGATCGAGAAGAAAGTGAGCTGGGTGCTCGACGCGGACATCCAGTCGTTCTTGGATGCCTCTTCATACTGCACCCTCGTTTGCTGCAACGTGATCGAACAAGCCCGGCATTGCGTCGGGGAGCTTGATTCTCAGCCCTTTTCTGCGTCCCTGCCTGACGTGGACGGCGTGGAGCTCGCCACGCTTTACACGCTGCAAGATGGTTTGACGGCTGACGCCCAGGGCGAGCGTGGCTTCGAGCATCGCAACGTAACCCGGCGGCGATTGGTCGACGAAGCGCGCGCGCAGCTCATCGGTGATGCGAATGCGCCAAGGGGCGCCTGGTGTGAGCTGCTCGCCGGCAATGAAGCCGTCGTTGAGCCAGCGATGCATGGTGGAGGGCGCGACGCAGAGAATCTCTGCAGCACGATCGATGGTGACGACCTCGCCGGGCTGCTGCGCCTGGGACGGCTTGAAGCAAGGAATGTCCCAGTGAATGCGCAGGCTGCTCACTCGGTTGGCGGTGAAGCGCATACCCTTGGCGGTGACCTTGCCTTGGCGATTGAGGATGCCGGCGATGACGGCATCGGGATAGTGACTAGCGAGGCGGCGCACCAGTTCGACGGTATCCTCGTCGGTACGAATCGGCGCAGGCTTGGAGCGCGGCAGGTGCACATCGAGCTCGGTGACGAGGCCACCGCACCAACGCAAGAGCAGGTGTGCATTTTCTATCTCGCGGTTGACGTCAACGATGACTTCTTCAACCAGTGTACGGAGAAGCTCTTTACGGTCACGATCGGTGGTCGATGGCGCAGCCCATACGAGCTCGACATCTTTGCCGAGGGCGAGGATCTGTGCACGCTCCTGGGCATTCAGGACGCGAGCTTTATCTGCTTGGCGCCGCGCCAGATCGGCTTCAGCAGACTGAAGCTCGCGCAGGCGTTTCTCCCATTCAGCTTCGAGGCCGCGCGCCACCAAGCGGTTGTCGGGATCAACGGCGCGATAGCGTCGCTCGGCACGCTGCGCCTCGTATCGTGCACGCTCGACCTGGAGCTTGATTTGAGCGAGGACAGCGTCTTGATCGCACTCGACTTGCTGGGCGGCTATCAGCGCCGCTTCGAGGCCAGCGGGAGCGAGCGCATGCAGAAAGGCGCGTGCAACAGCCACGTCGATTTGTTTTCCACCGACGCGCATGCAGTACTCCGCCCGTCCGTTGGTAATGGTGTTGCCAGCGCAGTGATAAGCAGGCGTGGAGAACCTGCCGTTGTACGAGACGCGGAGCTTGCGGCTACAACGGCTGCAGCGCGCCAGTCCCTGGAGCAGCGCGGCGCCCTCTCTCACAGCGCCTCCGGGTTGATGAGGGGTTGGGCGCGTGTTGCTCTTGATCCGCTGTTGGTTGGCTTCGAACGTTGGCCAGTCGATGTACCCTTTGTGGTGATCGCGGATGAAGACAGGCCACTCGGACTGCGAACGCTTGCGGATCCGTTTTCGTACATTGCCGTCACCATCGACGAAACGCTCGAACTTGGTCTTGCCATAGATGTAAGCGCCCGCATAGACGGGGTTGGTCAACACCTCGTGAATCTTGGTGTAGCTGGGCACGACCCAGCGGACATCGTCGCGCTGGTGCTGCCGCGAGGGAAACAGCAACCCCTCGGAGCGAAAGTGCAGCCAGACACGTCGCGCCGATCCCACTTCTGCGAAGCGATCAAAGACAGTCTGGATAGCGCCTCGAACAGCCTCATCGGGAGCAGGAAGGATCTCACCATCGATCTCGCCGAAGACCAAACCGATCGGCAAACCTCGCCGCAACTCGCCGCGCTCGGCCTTGTTGCGAATGCCACCATTGAGTCGAGCGCGAAGCACATGCAGCTCGGCTTCGGACATTGTGCCCTTCAGACCGAGCACGAGTCGATCGTTGAACAGGCCGGGATGATAGATACCGTCGGCGTCGCCGATGAGCGTGTCGGTTACGCCGCACAGATCGAGCAGTCGATACCAGTCGGCGTTGTTGCGCGCGAGCCGAGAGACTTCCAGGCCGAGCACGATGCCGACGCGCCCGAGCGCCACCTCCGCGGTCATGTGAGCGAAGCCGGATCGCTCCTCGAGACCAGAGCCAGAGATCCCAAGATCCTTGTCGATGACGTTGACCTGATCGCGTCGCCAGCCGAGCGCGATCGCGCGTTCGACGAGTCGGTACTGCCGGTCCGTCGACTCGCGGTTGCGCTCGACCTGAGAAGTGGTCGATTGTCGCACGTAGACGAAGGCGTAGCGGGCCAGGTGAGTGGAAGAGACTTTCGTCGCCTCAGTCATGACCGTCCTCCTTTCGCTTTTTGGCTGCGTCTGATCGGGCGTTTGCCGCGGCTGTCTTGGCGAGCAGCCGGACGAGAACGGCGAGTGTCTCGTTTTGCTGCTCTGCATCGAGTGTCTTCCAGACATCCGGGCTCGATTCGGTTTGGCTCGACGGCTCTTGTGCGAAGCTCAACGGCAGCTGCATTTGGCTCGACCTCCGGTTGTTTGGCGCGCGCACTATCGGCGCTCTGGATTCGAGCGAGCAGCGGAGCAACGACCGCGCGCGCGTGCAACAACTCAGAAACGGAGGCGAGCGTTGCCGCGATCTGAAGCGTCGGCGCAGGCGGCTCAGTGGTCGTTGTTGGTGGCGAGGCGTAGTCGGTCCACGCCGCCGGGATCATCGCGCGCGTGCCATCGGGCAGGATCGCGTTGGCGTAAAGAATGCCGCGTCGATGTACCCATGTTAAGACGTCCAGCGTTTGCCCTTCGAACGGGTGCCGCTGTCGTAGGACGGATATATGTTTTGGATAGTCGCGGTGGTGGGCAGTGTGTGGACTCGTTCTTCGACACCATCGACCATGGATGGCTGCAGAAATTCATCGAGCACCGGATCGGAGACAAGCGCCTGGTGTGGCTACTGATGAAGTGGCTACACGCCGGCGTGATGGAGGACGGCAAGCTGCACGCAGCGCAGGAGGGTACGCCGCAAGGGGGCAATATTAGCCCGCTTTTGTCAAATATCTACCTGCACTACGTGCTCGACCTCTGGGTCTGTCAGTGGAGAAAGCAGCAAGCGCACGGCCAGGTGTACATCGTGCGTTACGCCGACGACTTCGTGATGGGCTTTGAGCGAGAATCAGATGCAACAGCGATGCGTGAGGCGTTGGCCGAGCGCATCGGAAACTTCGGTCTGAAGCTGCACCCCGAAAAGACGAGGGTACTGCAGTTCGGGCAAGCCGCCCGATGGAGACGCGAGCGTGATGGGCTGGGAAAACCCGAGACGTTCGAGTTCCTGGGATTTACCCATATTGCTGGCGTGAGCCGGCAAGGCAAGTTCCAGCTGCGGCGCCGTACCTCCCGGAAGAAAAGGCGAGCCAAACAAGCTCAAATCAAACAGGAAATCGAAAAGCGCCGGCACGACCCTGTGCCCGAACAGCACCAGTGGCTCTGCTCCGTGCTGCGCGGCCACTATGGATACTACGCCGTGCCGACGAATTTCGAGGCGCTCAGCCAGTTTCGCTGGCACGTCCGCGGCTACTGGTTCCGATCTCTGCAGCGACGCAGTCAATGCGGGCATTGGACCAGGCAGCAGCGCGATGAGTTCCGTGAGCGTTTCCCCCTTCCGGACCCACGAATCCTTCACCCATGGCCAAACAAGCGCTTCGCTCTCCGTCGACCCTAGGTGGGAGCCCGGTGCGGGAAATCTGCTCGCCGGGTTCTGTCCGGGGGGCGGCCCGAAAGGGCCGTCCCTACCGGCACCGGCACCCGTTGCGATGAAACCCGCGATGGTCGCAGGAGTCCCGAGCTTGCCTGCTCGGACACCAACCTTGCAGTCAAAACTTGACTCATCCGTCACGGAAAGCGGCTCTCTAGGCGTTGCCTGCGCGGCCGCACGCGGCGGCACGGCCGAGTAGCACGTCACGCTCGCGCGCATTCTTGGTCAGAGCGGCCGCACGCTCGAATTCCCGACGCGCTTCCTCGGTGCGGCCCAGCTTCTCCAGCAGATCACCGCGCACGCTGGGCAGCAGGTGATACGTCTCGAGCGCCGGCTCCGAAAGTAGCGGATCCACGATCGCCAGCCCCTGCGCCGGCCCATACGCCATCGCCACCGCGACGGCACGATTCAGCTCGACGATCGGAGAAGGCGCTTGATACGCGAGCATCTGATAGAGCGCGGCAATGCGCGGCCAGTCGGTCTGGTCGGCGGTTCTGGCGCGCGCGTGACAAGCTGCAATGGCCGCCTGCAAGGCGTACGGGCCGGCGGCGCCGCCCAGCGCCTCGGCCTGTGCCAACGCCGAAAGGCCTCGCCGAATCAGCAGCTGATCCCAGCGCGCGCGATTCTGTTCGAGCAGCAGGATGGGCTCACCACCGGGGCCCACGCGCGCGGCCGAACGCGACGCCTGGATCTCCATCAGCGCAAGCAGGCCGTGCACTTCCGGCTCTTGCGGCGCGAGCCCTGCCAGAATCCGGCCCAGGCGCAGCGCGTCCTCGCACAGCGCGGGGCGCATCCAATCGTCCCCAGCCGTCGCCGAATAGCCTTCGTTGAAGATCAGGTAGATCACGCCGAGCACCGAGGACAGCCTCTCGGCCAGCCCTTCGCCTCGCGGCAGCTCGAAGGGAACACGCTGCTCGGCGAGCGTCCGCTTGGCGCGCACGATGCGCTGCGCGACCGTGGGCTCTGGCACCAGGAAGGCTCGCGCGATCTCGTCGGTGGTCAGGCCGCCGAGCAGGCGTAGCGTGAGCGCGACGCGGCCTTCTAGCGGGAGCACGGGATGGCACGAGATGAACAGCAGGCGCAGCAGGTCGTCGCCGACCTCCTCATCGAGCGCTTGCTCCAGCTTTTGCGCCTGGGCTTCGCGGTCCGCCACCGCGTCCGCCTCCAGCTCCTGACCGAGCTCTTCGTGCTTGCGAGTCAGACGCTTGCCCCGGCGCAGCTCGTCGATCGCGCGCCGTTTGCCCGTGGCCATCAACCAGGCGCCCGGATTGTCAGGTACGCCGCTGCTTGGCCAATGCTCGAGCGCTGCCAGGAGCGCGTCTTGCGCCAGCTCTTCGGCCAACCCGACGTCGCGCACCACGCGCGTCAGACCGGCGATCAAGCGCGCCGACTCCATCCGAAACACGGTGTGGATAGCGCGTTCGACCTCGGGCGTGGTCACCGGGCCGCAGTACGGCAGCTCCCGCGGCCGGGCAAGCGTCTCATGCTAGAACGCCGAGCGGCTTGGCCGCTCGGCGTTCTAGCCCCTTGCTGGTGGGGGCGGCACGCGCCACCCCCCTCGGCCGAAGTGAATTCGGCCAAGCCTCCCCCCACGCGGCCGCGCTCGGCGCTACTAACTCGTGAACTTCGTTGCCCGAGCAAGCTGCTTGTCGCTCTAGAAATCCATGACCGCCGAGCCAGAGCCGCCCGCGGACTAGACCGCGTCGGCGGTCTCGACGCTGGCGGCTCCGATCGTGAGCGCCTCGGCGACGGCCTCACTCAAACGATAAAGTTGATTGCCAGTGGCTTCGTAGGCGTCGGCTAGCTTCAGCACCGCCAGGTGACTGCGCACCATCTGCGGATCGCCCTCCAGCACGCCTTTGCGCAGCCGCGCTTCCAGGGCGTTCATCGAAATTTCGCGAGCGCGTGCGGCTTCCAGGTCGATTTCGGCCTCGCCGCGCAGCGCGCCCAACAGCGCCGCGCCGGCCGCACTGAGCGTCGCGTGCATCTCGTCGAGCGCGGTGAGATCGCTCTCAGCCAGCTCGCCCGGCCGTCCATCGCCGGACAGCGCGACCCTGGCGTCGACGAAACGCTCCGCTTGTCGCTCCAGGCCCTCCAAGCTGCGCTGCAGCTGCACGGTAGTGAGCGCGGCGCCGCGCAGGGCACGGGTGTCGGAAGCGTCGCCCAGCGCCACCACCGGACCTGCGACCAGCGCGTCCAGCTGAGCTTGCGCCTCGGCGATGGCAAGCTCGATACGCTGACCCGCATCGCGATCCCCGTGCAGCGCCAGCTCGCGCAGCGGCACGAGCGCGGAGAGCTGCGTTTCGGTGACGACCAGCAGGCGCTGCTGAGTCACGCGCGCGGCGTCGCCCACGTTCGGGATCGCGCTCGGCCGATCCCCGGGGAACCAGCGCTCGACCAGCCGCGCCAGTGCGAAGCAGGCTGGCAAGAGCAGTAGCGCGGCAGCCAGCTGCGACATCGCGAAGGCCGCTCCCAGGTGCAGCCCGAGGTTGGGCAAGAGCACGCGCTTGCCCCAGCGCACTTCGTGCGGAATGCCCGGAACGACCAGATCCGCCAGGTGCGCGAAAATATCCACACTGGACGCCGCGAGCACGGTGCTGCCGAGCCCCAGCATCAAGTTGAGCAGCAGGAGTTTGCGGGAGCTCGGCCCCGCGGCGCTGGTCAACGCGGAGCCCAGCGCCGCGCCGAGCCCCGAGCCCGACAGCACCGCCAGCGCCGTGCGCAGGTCCCACTCCGCGGTGGTCTGAGCCAACACCAGCACCAGCACGCACACCGGTGCGGGGCCCTGCAGCACCGCGACCAACGCCGCTCCGAGCAGCGCACAGGTCACGACGGCGCCGAAGCTCGTAGCGCGCAGCTTGCTGACCAGACCGAGCAGCGTGGGGTCTTGCACGAACGGCTCGAAGCCCGGTCGCAGGGTCTGAAGCCCAAAGGCGATCAGGCCGACGCCGAGCGTGAGACGCGCCAGCGCCGTGGTGCGGCGATTGGTGGCAAAGCCCAGCCACATCACGCCCAGCGCGACCACCAGCAAACCTTCACGGGGATCGAACAGACCAGTCACCAATGGCGTGGTGGCCGCGCCCAGTTGTGCGCCGAGAAAGGCGGCCGCTGCAGGACCGAGCGCGAGCAGGCTCGAGCCGACCAGCCCGGCCAGCACGCTGGCGGCGGCGGTCGTCGACTGCGCCAACGCACCGAGCCCCACGCCCATACCGAGCGCGGCCGGACCGCGCTGAGCCCAGCGCGCCAGCACGTGCGTGCTGCGCAAACCGACCGCCTCGCGCGCGCCGCGCCCCAGCACACCGATGCCGAAGATGAGTAGCGCGAAGCCGCCGAGCAGGCTGCGGAAGGGCTTGCGCCAGTTATCGCTCTTGATGCGAAGATCGTAGGGCTTGCTGCGCTCCTCGCCGTCCGAAACGCGAAGCTTGACATGCCCGGGGACGACGTTGGCCGGAAGCCGGACGACCAGCGCGTCCTCCAGCCGCGACAGGACCGTCAGCTCGGTCTTGCCCAAGTGCGCCTGAACGCGCTCTGCTTGCTGGGCGCCGGCAAAGTGCACGGTTACGGCGCTACCGGGCGTGGCGTCCGCCGGCGTGACCGACACCACTTCGATGCGCGCGGGGATCGGGGCGTCGGTGGCGGGGTGAGCGACCTGAACACCCAGGCCGTCGTCGCCGTCGGGTAGACTGAAATAGACCGCCACGATGAAGGCAGTGCACAGCCAGGCCATCAGCAACCGCCAGTTACGCCACCGCATGGGCCGCAAGCTAGGCGTCATGAATCGCCCTGCTGGCGGCCACGAACTTGCTGAAAGTAGCCGGCTCGGGCGTGGCGGAGCTCAGCGCTTGCTCGAGCCAACTGGGCAGCGCCGCGCGGCGCTTCACCTCGACCACGGCGCGCGTTTCCTGGGCTATTGGTGTGCCGAGCTCACTCTTCGAGAGCGGCCGCGTGCACCTAAACAAGTCGCGTGGCACACGAAAGAACGACAGCCCGAGATCGATGGTGACGCGGAGCGTGCCATCCTGATTCTGAAAGGAGAGCCGGCGGTAACTGACGACCGCGCTCGGCACCACCCGCTCAGGCTGTGCGCGCACGTGCTCGATCAAAGCTTCCGCGTCGCTGCGCTCCTGACCTGCCGGCGGCAGCTCCTCGGGCCGGCGATTTTCATCGAACAGCGTGGCGGCTGCCAACTTCGGAAAACGAAAGCGACGCTTGGTGGTGGTCGGTCCGTCGTGTCGCTTCAGCTCGAACCACAGCCAAGGCTGATAACGCAGGATCTGTTCCGGATCGGTAGCCAACTCCGCCAGCGAAGGATGCAGATCGTAGTACTCCTTGGCGCGGATCTTCACGTTGCTGTGCATGTTCGCCCGAGCAGCCGAGTAGTAGCTGAGGCTCGGCGTGTCGAAATAGATCGTGGTCGTAAAATGCTGAGCACCCGGCAACCGATTGGCGGCCTCGCCGGTGAAGCGATGCGGCTCGAGCCGGCTGTTGATCGAGCGTGACAGCGCTCCGAGCTGCTCGGCAGCCACGAGGTACTTGGTCTCCTCGCGTTCGGCGGTGATCGCGACGTCCTGCGCGTTGCGATCGGTGGCCGGCGAGGAGGAGCTCACGGCGTTTGCCCTTCGATCTTGTAGTCGACGAGCTCCTCGGTTTGACTGCCGGTCTCCTTCAGCTTGCCCACGCCGCGCAGGTACCAATACTCTTTGGTCGAGTCGCCGCCGGCCTTCTGAAAGTGGATCACGTGCTCGAACGTTCCAGCCGGAACCTCGACCGTCTCGTCGTCTGAAATCACCGTCCAGCGTTCGGACACCGTGTGGGTGGTCATGGTCAACCCGACGGGCAGCTTCGTCTCGTCGTAGCGCTCGAGCCAGCTGGCGCCCGCAACCGTGCGATCCGGCGAGCCATCGATGTGGAGCTTCTCGGGATCCCAGTGCTCCTCCTGCTCGAGCATGCCGGTGATCGCGCCAAACGCCTGCTCGCGGTAGCGCACGATGCGGTCCGGGTTGTCGGGGCTGGGGGTCTGCCAGCTCTCGGTGCGGTCGTTCCCGTTCGCACCCTTGGAGGTAACGACGTGGAAGGCGAGCAAGGCGGCGCTGGGCCCCATGCCGCCGACCTCTTCTTCATCGCCCACGGTGGTGACCTTCTCGCTTACGACACCGCCGGTCTCGGTCACCTTGTAGGTCCAAGTGTTGCCGACCGCCCACGGTAGCAGCGCGCCTTCCGGTGGCAGGTTGGGAGCGCCGGCAGTGCCGCCGCCGCTGGTGCCACCTGCGCTCGGTTCGCCGCCCTCGGCGCCCACCGCCCCGGTGGCGCCGCTACCGGCGCTGGCGCCCTCGGCGCCCTTGCCGGCTTGCGACATGTTGTCGCTTGGATCCACATGGCCGCAGGCCAGTAACGCGTTCGTCACAATCCAGGCGCTGGCCAGAACCGAAAGCTTCGAAGAAAGCCAGTGTCTCATCTGCTTGTCTCACTCACCGAGCGCGACCCGGCTCACGCCGGGCACCTTGTTCGTCTCGAGTATCTCTCTGATGGTAGCCGCGTCCATGTTGCCGCGCAGGTCGAGCTCGACCACCAGCTTGCCGCTGTCCTTGCCCAGCTCGACGCGCTGTCTGGACATTTCCACCACGCGCATGTTTTTGAACAGCTGCGAGATCTGCGGCCAGATCAACGGGGGGTCGTCGGCGTTGATCGTGACGATCGTGCGCTTGGAGCGACCCTTGCCAGTGACGTCGAAACCGATCAACAACAAACAAACGAACCCGGTGCCGGCAATTGCCATCACCGACATGCCCAGCCCGCACGCCATACCGATGCCAATCATCACGAACATGACCGCGGCGTCGCGCGGATCACTGATGCCGGAGCGAAAACGGATGAACGAGCCAAGGCCGACCAGCCCGAAGGCGCGCGCCACGTTGTCGCCGATCACCACCACCATCAGCGCGCCCGCCGCCGCGATCAGCGTTTGCGTCTGCGCGCCTTGCGTCGATGGCGGGGAAGTGAACGGCATGAGCGGCCGCCAGATGCGGTAGGCCACGCACGCGCCCAGCAGCGTCGCCAGTGCCATGCGCAGGAACAACGTCCCGAGCTCCGGGACCGACATTGGCCCGTTGCCGAGGGCCTGTTTGAGTTCGACAGCAAATGGCGGCAAAAGCGCTTCTCCTCTCAGACTGACGCAGCCCGCTGACGATGCAAGCCCAGCGCAATGCTGGCGACGTGCTTCAATAGCGAGACGTTCTCAGGGTAGGCGCGAAGCTGCCGCACTACCAGCTGTTGACCGCGCTGCCCGTCCGCAAGAAGCGCCAGCGTTTTTACGACCGTGGAGGGCCAGACGTCACGGCTGCCGTCGCGCAGAGCCCAGGCTTGGTCATGGTCCACACCCTGCAGTCCATCCAGCGCTTCCTTGCAGTCGAGCGCCACCTCGCGGCGCAGGCGCCAGGCGGCATCCTCGAGGCTACCCTTGAGCGTGCTCATCACGACCTTGGGCGCTTTGCGCAAGGACTCTTGGCGCCACTTCCAGCTGGTCTCGTCGCTCAGGCCGGCGAGCGAGCTCAGCGCTGCCACCGGTGCGAGCTTGCGCGTGCGCTGGCGCAACTGCCACGCGCGCTGCGTGCCCAGCCCGGTGACCGACCTGGCCAGGGCGCGCGCTAGATCATAGCTGGCTTCGAGCGCCGCGCCGCGCTCTGCCAGTAGCTCGTCGCGCAAGCGCCAGGCCCGCTCGTCGTCCAGACCGGAGAGCGTGCCGACGACCAGCTCTCGTAGCGCGGGCTCTTTTTCGAAGCAGCGCTCACGCAAGCGCCAGGCGCGCTCGTCGGCGACGCCGTTCAAGCAAGCTAGGGCTTCGACGCGGGCTTGCTCGCCTAGCTCCTGCCACAGCTCCCAGCCGGCTTTCGTCTCGAGCGCTAGACCTAGCGAGCGCAGGGCCAGCCCGGGCAGCGCGGCGCTGCCCTGCCGGCGCAAACGGAAACTTTCGTCGTCGTCGAGCCCGCTCGTGGCGGCCAGGACCGCGTCGGGAGCGCGCTCGAACAGTGCGCGACGGCGTTCGTCGATGTGCGGGCCGTGCATGCCGCCGAGCAGATAAGCGGCGACGCGCGGCTCGCGCTCGGTCACGCCGTCGACCAGAGCCAGAAAGGCGCTCAGCGCCTGCGCCGGGCTAGTCAGCGGACCAGGGCTGATCGCCGGACGCGCCGCAGCCGCACGAAAGCGAGCGATCGCGCGGGGCGCACCCTCGCGGTACGCCTGCCCGATGAGCTTCAGCGCGCGCTGCACGCTGCGCTCGAGCGAGTCCTGATTCTCGAGCACGACCCAGCGCTCCGGCTGGCGGTCCGCCAGCTCCAGATAGCCGCGCCGCAGACGCTGCTGCAGGCCCACGCCTGACAGGCCCTTGCGCGAGGGCGGCTTGGCTTGCTGCTCGCTCAGCTTGCGCAACTTACGGCGTGCGCGCGCGAAAGTCGGGTCCACGTCGACCAAGATCACCAGGTCCGGCTCCAGGCCATCGGCAGCGGCGCTCAAGATCGGTTCAATGAAGGTTGCCGGCAGGCGCCGGCCATAGCGACCGAGCACCTCGGGCGTGTAAAGGAATCGGTCGGCGAGGATCAGGTCGTGCTGCGCCAGCGCAGGCCGTAGCGCCTCGTGAATCAGCTGCACGTCGCGCGCGACGTAGAGCAAGAACTCCGCTTGCCAGCTCAGGTCCAGGTTCTGCGCGTTACGGCCGAACTCGCGGATGCCTTCGGAGACAGGTGATACGAGCTTACCGTCGGCGCGCAGGTGTTTGACCGAGAGGCCCTCGGCGCTGAGGGCGGCCGCCACGCGATTGGAAATCGTGGTCTTGCCGCTGCCGTCGATGCCCTCGAACACCACGAACATCAGAAGCGCGCTCCCGCTTGCAGCAGCAGACTCAAGCGGTCGGGCTGCTGATTGTCCAAAAAGCCCGTGGGAAAGTTGCGCTGGCCGTTGGTCATTTCGGCCTGCAGGGTGACCCGTCCGCGATCCCAGTAGCCGGCGTTGACGCCGAGCGCTGCCTCGGTGGCAAAGTCGGCGACGACCTCCGTATCGGGATCGAGCAGCGCGAAGAAGCCGAACGGTTCGAGGTAAGGATCGCCCAACGCCACACCACCGAAACGGTAGCCCACGAGCGCGCGCCCGACCACGTACAGGGGATCTTCCCCCGCGTCCGGCTTGTCGTCGTTCACGTAAAGGCTCTTGCCTCCGCCAGCGTCGAGCCAGACCCTCACGCCTCCGCCACCGAAGGTGTGATCCAAGGTTACGTCGAGGCCGAAAGTCGGAAAGTGCGAAAACTCTCGAGGGACCTTCGAGCCGACGCGGTGCTCGTACCAGGCTCCCACGTGGACCAACGCTAGCTTCAGCTCTGCTCGTGCCGCGAGGCTTTGAGCGTCCATCGACGCCTCGTCGATCAGCGCCACATCGCGATCACCCGGCACCACCTCGCTGAGCGTCGCGCCTTGAAAGGCGCCGAGGGTCAGCTTTGGTTTGAGCCCGCCCTTCCCGCGGTAACCGAGCGCGAGCCCAGGCCTACGGCCCGCCACGTCCAGCCACTCGGTGAGCAGGTCGTGAATCAGGCCGCGACGCGCGAGCGGCAGCGTCCAGGGCGACTCGAGCTCGAGCGCGGCGGTTGGGATCTTGAACTGGCCGGCTCTCGCGAAGAAGCGCTTCCCGGCCAAAATATAGGCGTCCTTCAGCTCGGGCCGGCCTGCGATTTCGAGCTCGAGATCCATCGAAAGCCAGCGTAGCGGCGAGCGGTACTCGACGGCGAAGCGCGCGCTGCCGAGCGAGAGGTCGAGCGACGTGACGTCGCGCGTCACCAGCCCGCCGCTCGGGCCGACGACCGTCTCGGTGCGCTGAGCCAGCTCCGAAAGCGCGAAGACGCGTCCCTTGAGCTGCAGGCTGCCGCCGGTCGAGGTGAAGACGAGGTTTTTGTCGTCCTGGTCCGAGTCGAAGCTTCCTTCCGACAGCGTTGCGGCAGGCGGGGCGTCATCACGGTTGCGATCCGGATGCTCGTGTCCGCGGTGCTTGCCGCGCCCTGCGTGCTTACCGTGTCCCTCGTGCTTGCCGCGGTCCTTTTTCGCTTGGCGCTCGGCGCCTGGCTCGGCCACGGGGGCCGCGGCGGCTGGCGCGGGAGCGCTAGCGGGGCCCGCCGTCGTCGGCGTCTCGGCTGGCGGAGGTTCCGGTGCGGGCGCGGCCATGTCGCCAGAGCCGGCAGCATCCTGCTGAGCGAGGGCCACACCTGGGGTACCAAGTGCGAAAGTCAGGAGGCCGAAGTGGACGAGCTGCGCGCTGTTCACGCCGTGTGACCTACCACCTGAACGCTCAGCGCATGCCGGCGAAGCGATAGAAACCGCCGTAGCCACCGCCCGCGCCAACACTGTCGTCGATAGCCGCCATGTTGGTGACGAAGAAGCTGAAGTCGGTGAGCGGTGGGCCGCCGCCGGTGCCTCCAGCGCCGCCCGTGCTTGAAGCGCCGGCGCCGTGCCCGCCCGGAGTGCTGAAGCCGGTCAGCGCGAGCAGCGCGGGGCAGGCCGAGGAGCCACAACGGCCTTCTCCGTGCTCCACGGAAACTGTCACTCAAACTGCATGCAGAAATCATCTTGGGCGGTGGCAGGACCCGGTCATCCTACCTGATTACAGTTGTGCCCTTCGGGCTTTCAGAGTGATCAGTTTGATTTGGGATTTTGAGGAGCTAGACCTAACCCCGGACAGGGTTGGACGTTCGCGCCCGGATCGGCGATCAGGTTAGTGTGGCTATCCGATGACTCTTGGACGATGGGTCGGCACGTCGATCCCAGGTGATGCAGGCCTACCGTGGACGCTGACGCTGCCCGTGGTTCTGCTTTCGGCTTGCGAGCCATCGGGACTTGCTCAGCGGGTCCGCGACCGCGAGCACAGCGTGGCTCGACCTGCGCCCGTCCTCACGCCGGCGCCCTCGATGGCGCCCGCAGCTTCGGACCGCCCTGAACCCTCGAGTCGCATGGATGAGCAGCGACCGCCTGTGTATGGCGCGGGCGGTGGGTCGCAGAGTCCTGGGCTGGTAAACCCGGTGCGCTTTGCGGTGATCGGCGACTACGGCTCGTCAGGCTCCGCGGAGCGGGAGGTCGCGGACCTGGTCGCTGGGCTTCAGCCGGACTTCGTGATCACTACCGGAGACAACAACTACCCATCGGGCGCGGCCGAAACGATCGACGAGAACATCGGCCGCTACTACAGCGATTTCATCTACCCGTACCAAGGCGGGTTCGCGTCGTCCGCCACACAGAATCGCTTCTTTCCCACCCTCGGCAACCATGATTGGGTCACGGCCGGAGCGCAGCCTTACCTCGACTATTTCACGCTACCGGGCAACGAGCGTTATTACGACATCGTGCGCGGCAACGTACACTTCTTCGCCATCGATAGCGACTTGCACGAGCCCGACGGTATCGGACCAAACTCGATCCAGGCGCAGTGGCTGCAGAAAGAGCTCGCTCGGTCCACGTCGGCGTTCGACGTGGTGGCGATGCACCACCCGCCCTATTCCTCGGGGCCCCACGGCAACACCGAGCCGCTGCAATGGCCCTACGCGACTTGGGGCGCGGAGCTGGTGCTTGCCGGGCACGACCACTGCTACGAACGCCTCGAGATCGACGGCCTGACCTACGTGGTGTCGGGTCTGGGCGGTCGCAGCATCTACTCGTTCGGTCCGCCCGTGGAGGGTAGCCAAGTGCGCTACAACGACCAGTATGGCCTCACGCTGGTGGAGGCCGATGGGCGCGAGCTCAGCTTGTCTTTTCTCACGATCGACGGCGACCTGATCGACACGAAGCGGATCCGGGCTCCCTAGGGTCCTTGAGAGCCGTCTTCCGTGACAGATGAGTCAAGTTTTGCTGAGCTGTCGAGCTCGAGCAGGTTTTCCGCCGGGTCTCGCGACTATCGCGGGCTAGACCGCAACGCGCGCCGGCCTCGCCGGTTTGTTCTCGCGGGTGGCTGCTGCTCTCGCCGATCGTGATCTTTTCTTCCAAGACCTACATGCCTTGTCGGGCTGGGGCCCCTGCCCCAGCTAGAGTCCTTGAGAAAGGACGAGGTGGAAGAATGGGTCAAGTTTTGTGGACCTCGGAATTCGCGCCGCTGGTGATGGGATTCTGAGTCAGAAACGTGGGTGGCGGGCGGCGCGAAT
>DATEDZ010000301.1:0-3150 GCA_035281385.1 Polyangiaceae bacterium | reverse complement strand
CAGGATCAGCGGCGGCGCGAGCGCGCCGAGCACGCGCAAGATCAGCTGGGCGGGCAGCTCGAGTGGCTTGGCGCCCGGGCCCACCACGACACCCACCACCAGGCCGAGCAAGAGCCCGACCAGAATACGGGCGTAGAGCGGTAGCGACGTCCAGAAGCGCCAGGGACCCTGCTGCTCAGAGGGCTGGTTGGACGTCGTATCCACTTTCCCGGATGCCGCCCCAACTGAGGGGCTGGACCTCGTATTCTTTACCGCTGCTGACCCCCTGCTCCGTGGGCAGGGGGCCGCGGGGACCGGTCCCTTCGACCTTGACGTACCAGCCAGCCATTGGTCCGGCGACGAGGGTAACAGCCGCTAACGCCGCTGCCAACCTGGCGTCTGCCCTGAGATGCGCCCGCAAATAACGCCGCGCTGCAGCGCTTGACTGAACGTGGGGAGAGTGGCACCTCCTGCCCTGAAAAATGGTCGAAGCACCGAGCGAGATACCGAATTTCCCGAAGGAGCTTGTGTCCGCCGAAGTCGAGGAACGCTGTCGGACCTTGTGGGACCAGCACCAGGTTTACGCCTTCGACCCCCAGGGATCGGGATTTATCTTTTCGGTAGATACGCCACCGCCTTACGTGTCCGCGTCGCACCTGCACGTTGGCCACGCCATGTCCTACGCCCAGGCCGAGATCGTCGTGCGTTACCACCGCATGCACGGGCGCCGCATCTTCTACCCGATGGGCTTCGACGACAACGGGCTGCCCACCGAGCGCTACGTCGAGAAAACGTTCAAGATCGACAAGCGCAAGGTCACGCGCACCGAGTTTCGCGAGCTGTGCCTGAAGGTGACGACCGAGGGCGCCGCCGAGTACGAGCGGCTGTGGCGCGCACTCGGGCTTTCGGTCGACTGGAGCCTGCGTTACTCCACCATCGACGAGCACTGCCGGCGTACCGCTCAGGCATCGTTCATCGAGCTGTTCGAGTCCGGGCGCATCTACCGCTCGGAGGAGCCGGTGCTGTGGGACACTTCGCTCGAGACCGCGCTGGCGCAGGCGGATCTCGAGACGATGGAGCGTAAGAGCACGCTCCACGACATCGCGTTCACCCAGCCCGACGGCTCGGACGCCATCATCTCGACGACGCGACCGGAGCTCCTGCCGGCGTGCGTGGCCCTCTACTGCAACGAAAAGGACGAGCGCTACCGGCACCTGCACGGCAACACCGTGAAGGTGCCGCTGTTCGACTACGAAGTCCCGGTCAAGACGGACGCCGAGGTGGATCCAGCTTTCGGCACCGGTTTGATGATGGTTTGCACCTTCGGCGACGGTGAGGACGTGCATCGCTGGAAGCGCGACAAGCTCGACCTGCGGGTGTGCTTGGGGCGGGACGGCAAGCTGACCGAGTTAGCCGGTCAGTTCGTGGGTTTGACGGCCGAGCTGGCGCGCAAGGCGATCGTGGCGGAGCTCCAGAAGACTCCTCACTACAAGGGCGGTAAGGGTCTGACCCAGAATGTTTCGGTTTCCGAGCGTACCGGCGTCCCCGTCGAGTTCGTGATGGCGCCGCAGTGGTTCATCCGCTGTCTCGACATGAAGGACGAGCTGATGGCGCGGGCCCAGGAGCTGACCTGGTTTCCGGAATGGATGAAAGTGCGGCTCGAGCAGTGGATCAGCGGGCTGCGTTTCGATTGGAACATCTCGCGCCAGCGCTTTTACGGCGTGCCACTGCCGGTCTGGTTCTGCGCCAAGTGCGGCACGCCCGCGCTGGCCAAGCGCGAGAGCTTGCCGGTCGACCCGCTCGAGGATGCCTGTCCGGTCGGCGCCTGCAGCAAATGCGGCGCTAGCGAGTGGAGCGGCGATCCCGACGTGATGGACACCTGGATGACCTCCTCGCTCACGCCGCTGATCTGCTCCAACTGGGCTGGCACGCCGGGTCGCGTCAGCGCGCCGGACGTTTACCCGATGAGCGTACGAGTGCAGGCCTTCGAGATCATCCGCACCTGGCTGTTCTACACGGTGATCAAGAGCCACCTGCACACCCAGAGCTTGCCTTGGAAGGACGTGATGATCTCGGGCTGGGGCTTGAACGAAAACGGCAAGAAGATCAGCAAACGCGATCTCGAGCAGTACACCGACCAGGCCGGTTACAATCGCTACGAGCCGTATGGCGTGATCAAGAAGTTCGGCGCAGACGCGGTGCGCTATTGGGCTGCCGGCGGCCATCTGGGCCACGACATGCGCTATAGCGAGCGCGACGTGCAGAACGGCCGGCGCGTCGCGGTCAAGCTCTGGAACGTGGCGCGCTTTTGCGCGCTGCAGATTCAGGAAGAGGGCAAGTTGTCGGCCCCGCCGGTCGTGCCGCTCGCGCAGCGCACCCCGGAAGATCGCTGGATCATCGGGCGGCTCGGCGCGGTGATCGAAAAGGCGCACGCCTGCTTCACGAGCTACGACTACGCCCAGGCGCGTGAAGCCATCGACAAGTTCTTCTGGGACTTCTGCGACGACTACGTCGAGATCGTCAAGGATCGCTTCTGGCGCACCGAACGCTACGCGCCCGAAACGCGCGCTTCGGCACGCAGCAGCCTGTGGGAGTGCTTGCGCGGCATCTTGGCCTTGTATGCCCCATTCTTGCCGTTCGTGACCGAGGAGCTTTATCAGATCCTGTTCCGGGAGCAGGAAGGCGCCATCTCGATTCACGTCACGCCCTGGCCGCGCGCCGAAACCTCCGAGGTCACGCAAGTGCCTGAGGTCACGCTGCTGCTGGCCACCCTCCGCGCCATTCGCGGCCTGCGCTCCACCAAGAAGATCCCGCAAACACGCGAGCTGGCCGAGCTCATCATCGACCACGCCGAGGCCACGCAAGAAGTGAAGGCCGAGCTCGCTGCGATGGCGGTCTCGATCCAGGCCAGCGCCCGCGTCCGCCAAGTCAGCTACGGTGCCGCCGAAACGGCGACCGAAGTCGCCGGCCTGCGCGTCGGCATCGTCGAGTAGCCTGGTCATGGCACCGGGTGGTGGTGCCTGCAGCGCGTCCAAACGGTTCAAAACTGGAAGTAGATGAACTGCTTCACTTCCATCTCGAGCAGCGGTAGCACCAGGGCAAAGCAAACACCGAGCACGGCCAACACCAACAGCGGCCGTTTGGGCCAGGGTAGGCGCGGCAGCTTGGGGT
>DATEDZ010000300.1:0-18137 GCA_035281385.1 Polyangiaceae bacterium | reverse complement strand
GGTGGCGCGGGCGCGGGCGCGACGGGTGGCGCGGGCGCGGGCTTGGCGGGAGCAGGCGGGGCCGGTTGCGCGGGAGCCGGGGCAGGCGCCGGTGCCGGGGCAGGTGCCGGCTTGGGCAAGCCCTGACCCAAGGCCTGACTGGAAAGCGAGAGACCCCACGCCACCACGCTCGTTACGATTTTTCGCCCGCGCATTTTTTTCATCTCCGGGGCCACTCGCTACCACACTCGGTGCCCGAGCGATCAGGGATTTTCAGCGCAAACGCCCCTAGTTTGGCGTTAGCAGGACGATGTCGAAACCGCCCTCGACCTCGAGGGTACCGTACAGGCGGGTGCAGTCGTCATTCGTGAAAACGCTGTGCAGACCCGGAAATTGCGCTAGTTCGGTGAATGGAGCCCCGGGCGCCGAGCTCCACAACCCCGAGACTTGGTCCAGCGCCTCATCGAAAATGAAGATCGTGCGTTCGTCAGCCGAGACGCTCACAGTCAGCTTCAAGTCGCCACCCGTGCCCCCCAGCGTGACCATGTCCTCGGACATTTCCGGAACCGCGAAGATCGCGTCCCCGACCGCGTGGTACACGACCGATTCGTCACCCGTCTGACGCACGAAGTACAGCGACTGATCGTCCTTCGCGAGCACCGGCCATATGAGGTAGGCACCGAACTGATTGGCGTCGTAGTTGAGCGCATCGAAGCGCACGGTGCTCGGAGTAGTACCGAACGCACCCTGTCGACTGCTGCGTGTCACTTCGCCCAAGCCCGCGCTATTCACGATCACCATCCGCAAACCGTCGGCACTGAGCCCCACTCCCGAGAGCTCCGTGTAGGCGGCGGGTAGCGCCTGCGCCACCGGCGCGCCGAAGTCAGCGGCCGCGCTGCTGCGATCCGCGACCCACAGGCCTGCTTCGGTCCGAAAAACGATCGTGAGCTCGTCGTGTGTCATCGCGAGGAGCAAGTCGTTGCCGTCTCCGCCGATGCCAGCGAGCGACTGAGGATTGCCCCAGGTCGTCGTCACGTCGCACAGCGCGGCGACGGGAGCGCCGCCGCCCGCGCTATTGACGGGTCCCAAGCCACCCAGGTGCCCGAAGGGATCTTCACCGCCAAGCCCAGCGCCGCCCAAACCCTGCTGCGCGCCGGAAGCGACTTGCGAGTCGCCGCCGCTCTCGCTCGAGCCGGTCATGCCGGCCGCATCATGCAGTTTGCCTGCACCGCCGCCGCTGGTCCCGGCCGCGGCTGGGCGGTCGTCGTCGGACGAGCAGGCGGCGGGGCCAGCCCCGACCAAGACCAACGCGATCCAGATCAAACGGCGCATCGTCACTCGCCGGGCGGGCAGCTGAACGCCACGCGCCAATCGCTCAAGATGGGGGCGGCGATGCCGGCCTGGTTCGGGACGAAGCGAATCGTGAGCTTCAGGTACTTGCGTTCGACGACTTGACCAGCGGCCAGCGGCGCTTCGAGCTGCACCGTGGTGAAGGCGTCCGGGTCCCCCGGTGGATTCTGAGTCTTTACCAAGGCAACGCCCGGCGTGCTCACGACTCCCGGGTAGGCCGGCAGGATCAGCAAGTCGTCGGGATCATCCGCCGACTCCATGTAGAACTGCAGCATGCCGCCGACCTCGGGCACGCTGGCCATGTAGTCGAGGAAGGTCCACTGCACCTTCTGCCCCGGCCGGCAGCTCGATTCGTAGATGCGCTCGAAGTTGGCGGGCCGGTAGCGCGCGAAGGCGGGGGGCTTCACGCACGAGCCGTCGTCGCACACGCTGCCCAAGCAGCACTCATCACTGGTCGCGCAAGCGCCGCCGTTCATCACGCAGTCGCCGGCGTCCGGCACGGCGAAGCAGTGGCGCGTCGGGGGACTCGCGACGGGGGTGTCGATCCGGCAAACCGCGTCACCCGCGGCGGCTCCGCAGCAGTCTTCGTCGACGTCGCAGGTCGAGCCCGCGCCGCTGCCCGCCGGCCGGCACGCCTCGGTCACCCAGTAGGCGCGCTCGTTGATGAAGCCGTTGCCGGCGTTCTCCGCGAAGTTCTGGTTCGGCAGGAAGAACGCCGGGTGGCTGCGATCCGCGCCTGCGCTGGTCTGATCGTCGATCGCCGAGACCCAGAGCATGCTCTGAATCTTCCCGTAATCGGAGATATACGTGTAAGCGCTGGTGTTGGAGAAGTCCCGCTGACTCTGCAGATTGAGGGTGTTGCCGTAGGGCCGCGTGCTGGTGAAAACGGCCCAGCGGTAGCCGGCCGAGGCCTGGGGCAGCATCGTAGCCTGGTAGGCCTTGTTGCGGTCGAAGGCTCGCTCACCCTGGTTCAGGCGTGTGAGCTCGACCTGGACGGGCGTGGCCGCCGCGGTGTCGACCGAGAACAGCCGGCCCGGGTCCTCGAAATAGTTGCTCGGACCCATGAAGCCGTACTTGGTCCAGTCGGTCTTGCGGCAGCAGTAGTCGGCCGGAACCGTGCGCTGATAAATCACGCTGCGCGAATCGCTTTCGAACACCGGCCACTTCATGACGTCGCCCGAAGGCCAGGTGCTCACGATGGTCTTGCGGTCGCGAAACAGCTTGGCGGCTTGATTGAAGTCGAAGGTGGACAGGCCCTTGCGCCAGCCGCTGTCCGCCGCCGAATCGCCGTCGATGAACACCAGCTTCGTGCCGTCCGGTGAGAACGACGGCACCATCATCACGCTCGAACCGAGCCCCCAGCGACCCGCCGTAGCGGCCGTGATGTCGACCGACGGACTACCAGCCATGGTCGGCGTCTGCCAGACGAAGTAGCCTTTTTCGTTGCCGTTATCACCGCCGTCGCGCACGAAGCCAGCCGCGTCCGTGTCTCCGCTCGGGTAGAGGTTGGCGTTCGGAATGGGCACGAAAGTCGTGGCACCGACCTGACAGGTCGGCTTCCAGCGCACCGTGATGTTGGCGCTGCCTGCGCCTTCCTTGTGATCGATCTTGATGTCGTGCATCCCGGCGTCGAGCCAGGTCGCGCCCTGCCGGGTGTTGGCCGTCCACAGGTGCACGACGCGGATGTCGTCGATCCAGACGCGGCCCCCGTCATCGCCGTACGACTCGAGCTCGTAGACGCCGGAGCACGGCGCCTCGAGGCGTCCGGTAAGCCGCGTCGTGAAGTTGTCGTTGCTGGTCATCGCGCTGCTGTGCTCGGGCCGGTAGTCGCCCCAGCTCAGGTCGGCGTTCTCTTCGATGCGTGTGAAGGCAGAGGCCGTCGCGTTCGTGCCGAGGCCGCGATTGAAGTCGTCGTTGTCGTAGTAGGTGGCGGTCAGGCCGTGCGTCGGCGGTGTCCAGGCTGCGGGCGGATAGAGCCGCTCGCTCGGCACGACCTCGTTGCCAAAGCTGGTCGTCCCGCTCATCTGCCACGTCAGGATGATGGTAGAGTCGTCGGTGTTCTGCTGGTGCCGGACCTCGAGCGGGTACAGGGTGCCCTCGGTGACCGGAAAGGCGGCGGAGCACCCCGTGGTGAGGCCCTGATTCAGGCGCTCCACGCCATCGACGTGGATGAGCGCGGTGTCGTCGGATGTGGCGCAGATTTGGAGATTTCCGGTCGCGGGCGCCTGGATCCGACCCCGGAACCACGAGCTCCAGGTGTTGTCGTCTGTGGCGAGCGACTTGGGACGCGGCCCCTGCGTGGTCCAGGTTGCGTTGATGTTCGATTCCAAGCGGTCGCTGATGAACGGGACCGTGTAGTTCATCTCGTCGTAGTAGGTCGCCAGCACGCCGTGCCAGCCGTCGTTTGGGTACAGCTGCGTTTGCGGAATGAAGGCGAGCGGCACGCTGGGCGCGCTCCAGCGCAGCGCGATCCGCGCATTGGCGGCAGTATCGGCGAAGCGCAGCGCGATCGCCGTCTTGACGCCTTTGGTCATGGCCACCATCGCACTGAAGGTGGCGCTGGCGTTGTTGGCCAGCTGATTGATGATCACGTTGCCACCGACCGAAAGCCGGACGCCGCCCGTGGTCTGGATCTCGAACTTGTAGGTCTCGGAGGTGTAGGCCTGCACCTGCCCGGTCCATTGCACCGAGAAGGCAGCCGGGACCGGACCCCCCGGCGAGGCGGTGCCCCAATTGAAGTCGATCTTCGGATCGGTGCGGCGCCAGTCCCAGCCCGTGGCGCCGGTGTTCATGTAGTACTTGGCGAGCAGCCCGGTGCCGCTTCCGCCCGATAGGAAGTAGTCCGGAACCTGTACGACCCGGTTCGTCGTGTCGATGCCGACCGTCTGCTCGCGCGTATTGCCCCAGATGTTCTGAGCGGCGAGCGCCAGCGTGCCGTCCGGAGACAGCGGAGCCCAGGCGAAACCGCGCCAGCCTTCACCCGCTTCCGACAGCAACGGGCCCGAGCGCCCCGAAGCACCGTCGCGGTAGGGCATGTCGAGCAGCGAATAGTCGGAGAGCGCGGTGAACGTGCCGTCGGCGTTGATGCGGGACAGCCCGCCATTCGAGCTGAAGCGCTTGTCAGAGGTTGCGAACATCGTGCCGTTGGCGGACACGCTGTGGCAGACCGGACACTTCTTGCTCGAGTCGGGGCTGCCGCCGGCGTCGGCCGGGAACACGCTGCTAGCCGTGGCGGGGGAGCCGGGATCGGCCACCATCATGCTGGTGGGGCCGTTGCGCGCATACTGCGTGTAGTAGATCTTGCCGCGCACCGGCGCGGTCGCGAAGACGATGCTGCGCGTGACCGCAGGCCTGAGCACTCCGCCTGTCACGCGCTGCACTACGTAAGCGGCGGTCTGACCTTTGGCCGTCGCCTCGAACTGGGCCCACACGTCTTGCGGGATGGTGTAGCGTCCCGGATTCTGCTCCGGGATCACCTTCGACCAAGAAAACTCCGAGCCGTTGGCCGGGTACCTGAGCCCGATCAACACCGCCTCCGCTGCCGTCCCGCCGGAGTCCCACTGAATCGTGGGAGCGCGCAGCGCGAGCGGGAACACGGTGTCGATGTACGGATAGAGCACCGTCATCGGGTCAGTCCCGGCCGGCGTGTCGTCGAACAAGTCCGCCGTTGCCGGGGGGGCCACGGTCGTATCGATCGCATCCACCACGACGTGCACGATGCCGCTGGCCGAGAATTTACCGACGTAGGCAGTGGCGGTGATGTCACCCGCGACCGGCGCGAGCAGCGTTACCCGCCCAAAGTTGTCGATCTTGGACCGGTCCAGACGATTCACGGTCCAGGCCGCGCGGATCGGACCTTCGAAGCAGCCGTCGGGCACCGCCGCCGCCGTGAGCTCCGCGAAGTCCGGATCGACCTCGAAGCCGGTCGGCGCGTTCTCGTAGCCGGGTAGCACCAGCGCCGACGAGGGGATCGGTTCGCCAGCAGGTGCCCCGGAGTGCTTCCAGCGCAACCTGACCTCGGCGCCGCCACCGTTCTCGTAGTACTCGAGCCGCACCTCGTAGCTCTTCCCGGCGGTCAGGCTCGGCGACGCCAGCATGCAATGCTCTTTCGCACTTTGGTTAACCCAGAAGTCGATGACCAGCTCATCATCGAGCCACAAGCGTGCGCCGTCGTCGCTGGTCACGCAGAGCTGGTAATTGCGGGTGAGGGCCGGCTTGATCGAGCCGGTCCAGCGCACCGAGAAGCCATCCGCCGGGAGCCCACCGAAACCCGGCGAGCCCAGCCAGTCGAAGTTGACTTGCGGATCCGAACGCGTCGCCAGCGGCGTCGCGTTCGCGGGGATCGCGCCGCCGACGTACGCGTTGTTGAAGTATTCGCCGAACAGGCCCAGGCCGCTCGAGCCGGGTAGCGTGCTCACGGTCAGGGTCTGCTCGGGCGGATCGAGCTCGATGCCGGCGCAGGTGGTGTCGTTGAGCGAGCCTCCGTCCGGCGTGAGGGTGATCGCACCGTCGACGGTTTCTTGAAAGCCGTCGGGCAGATCGAGATCCGAGCCATCGTCGGTGATCTGCTGGCAAAAAGGATCGCAAGGATTGTCGATGCAGGCCTGGACCGATCCGAGACCCTGCGCGCTCGGACCGGGCGGAGCCAAGGGCACCACGCGCGTACCCTCGACCTTGCACGCGCCCCAGTTGCCTTCGCGGTCGCACGTGCGGTGACCGACCGAGCACCAGACCTGTGCGCCCGAACGCTTCTGGACGGTGCCGCATTCGACGACGCGACCCGTCTCGCTGCAGTCGCAGCCCTCGTTGGGTGTCGCGCATGGGTCCGCGGCGTTCGGCTGACGGTGGTTCGGGTCCCCGTCCACGCCGCCCGGCGTGGGGCTCGAGCAACCCCAAGCGAAAAGCGCCGCCAGCCCTAAAGTCAGGGCCCGGACCGTCCGTTTCGTTCTTGGGAGAGACCGCAGACCCACGCTCAGAGCCTCCACAGCAGGGCTAAAATTTCGGCGCGTCAGATGTAGCACGAGCCGTGCCGCCGCGCGGGCGCCCATCGCCACTAAAATTACGTGTGGTTCCACGTGGTTGAAGTTTGGTCGCGGCATCCGCCCGCACGCAAAGTCTTCATATCGCGCAAATGATTGCGCTCGGGGAGAAGGCCGACGGCGACGACACAACTGGCACAGCGCACGCGACAGTGGTGTCGCGCTGCGGCGGCCGGGCGTCCAGCTATTCCGTCAGCCGGTGACGCCGCCCTCGCCCGAACCGCCTTCACCGCCCTCACCCGAGCCGCCCTCGCCACCCGCGCCGCCCTGGCCGGGGCTTTCACCGCCGGCACCGGCACCGCCCTCGCCTGGGGCCTCGCCACCAGCGCCCGGCTGGCCGCCCATGCCGTCCACCGGCATGCCACCGGCAGCACCGCCGGCAGCCTGCCCGCCTGCGGGAGGAAGCCCACCGGAGCCCGGCGTGCCACCCGTAGCCGAGCCCCCCGTCGTGCCCAATCCGGCGCTGGTGCCGCCCACACCTAAGGGCGGGTTCGGATTACCACCGGCACCTGCTGTCGGCTCCAGGCTTGGGGCACACGGCAGGCTCGGCTGCGGATTGAGGCAGCTCGCGCTTTCGCCGCAGCCGCCCACCCACAGACTCGGAATCAAGACGAGCGGGAGCAGCAGCGCTTGGGGGCCGTTGACCGAGCGAATCAGGCGACGCCACTGCATGACAACCCCAACCTCCCATGAAAGATCCGTGCCACTCGAGAGCCTATGTCCGCGCTCCGACTCCTTGCTTACAAATCCGCTGTGCTGAGCATGACCCTGCGTGATCCCTGCGCGCTGATGCCGGCGTCATTTCTTACCTCGGCGCTGAGCTCGACCTCCAGGCCATCCTTCTCTTCGTCCGTCTCGGTCAAGCCACTGGCGTGCACCAGATAAGGGACCAAGTCGCAGAAGCCCCCCTCGCCGCAGAAGAGCAACTGGGGGCGAGCCGGCGCGGGCTCCTCGATTTCGACGCCCGATTGTAGGTTGCGCAGCTTGGCCGAGACGAACGCGCGATTGCCGAAGCCCAGCGCGCGCACCGCCACGATCAGATGCGTGCCGCCTTGTCCGAAGGTTTGTAGCCGCAGCTCGGCGCCGTCGTCGAGCGGGACGAAGTCGAGCCCGTCTGGGCCCCCCGGCACCCCGAGCCCGACGCTGTAGCTCTGCGACGCCGCCCCCGCAGCGCTGCTCGCACCCGCTTCGCCATCGAGCGGATCGGTGCGGGCCGGCGAGCAAGCGGTGCCGAGCAAGGAAGCGGCGATTCCCAGGGCCAAGCGCCACATGACGCGACACGAGAGCAGAAACCGTGCCGCTTGGCACCAAGCTTGCTGTAGTTGCTCCGGTCCCTGAAAACGACCGTAAGTTGTGCCCGGTTGTGCCAAACCGAGCCGTGGAGGTGGCAGCCATGTCCGGATCGAACGACCACGCCCGCAATTCAGGCAAGAGCAGTAACATGAACAAACTGACACGATGGGTGCTGGGCGGAGGCTTGGCGCTGGTGGTCGCGACGGCGCCACGGGCTGCACGGGCCTGCGGCGGCTTCTTCTGCTCCGCTGCCAATCCGGTGAACCAGGCCGCCGAGCGCATCGTCTTCGCGCACCATGGCGACGGCACCGTCACCGCGGTGATCGAGATCCAATACCAGGGGCCGTCCGAGAGCTTCTCATGGCTCTTGCCCATTTCGTCAGTCCCGATGGGCGACCAGATCGCGGTGGCGTCGAGCGTCGCGCTGCAGCGCCTACAATCCGCCACCAATCCGCAATACAACCTGACTACGCGCGTCGAAGGCACCTGCGCGACGCGACTGAACATCGATGATTCCCTCGCGGGCGGCAACCGTGCCGACAGCCCGAGCGCGTCCGCCGGGGGCGGCGCTGCGAGCGCTCCCATGGGCGTCACGGTCGAAGCTCAGGGCGTGGTGGGCTCGTTCGAATGGACGGTGATCTCGCTGGACGCCGCGCTCGCGGAGCCGGCGGACGCGGCCGTCGAATGGCTGAATCAAAACGACTACGACGTGCCCTCGGGGGCACCAGGCCTGCTCGGTCCCTACCTGGACGAGGGAATGTACCTGCTGGCGCTCAAGCTGCAGAAAGGCGCCGATGCTGGCTCGATCCGTCCGATCGTGCTGACGTACGACGCGGAGCTGCCAATGATCCCGATCAAGCTCACGGCGGTGGCGGCCAACGAGGACATGGGCGTGATGACCTGGCTGCTCGGCGAAGCGCGCGCAGTGCCCAAGAATTACAACGCGCTCGAGCTCAACGAGGCGCGCATCAACTGGTTCAACGCGAGCTCGACCTACAACCAGGTGGTGATCGAGGCGGCCGACGACGCCGGCGGGCAGGGATTCGTGACCGAGCTGGCGGCGGACACGACGACGCTGCGTGATCGAGTCTGGTCCGAGGCCGAAGAGTCGAGCTGGCAGTGGCTCCGCACCCGAGCCGAAGCCAGCCAAAACGTTTATGATGAGCTCGCCAGCCAGTTCATGAGCTTCGACGGCTTCTGGGAGAGCGTCGAGGGGCACATCACACTGCCGGTCGGCACGACCTTCGAACAGCACCGGATGTGCCCGTTCTGTACCAGCGGGCTGATCACGATGGACACCGAGCTGCCGGGGCTGATCGAGGCCAACGTGATCGAGCCGATGCGCCTGGTGCAGCGTCTGATCAACCAGCATGCCCACGTGACCCGGCTCTACACCACGATGTCCGCGGCCGAGATGACGGTCGATCCGCTGTTCACCTTCAACTCTGACCTGAAGCCGCTCAGCAACATTCACACGGCCGAGCGCATCATCGAATGCAGCCCGGCCTACTACCAGGAGGACGCGCCCTGGCGCATCGAGCTCCCGCAAGGTGGGCAGATCCGCGGCGGACCGACGCAGATCGGGACCTGGCCGACCGACTTCGACGGCCAGCCAGCGAATCGCCGCATCCTGCGCCAGAGTGAGAGCGGCGAAGGTCAGGTGCTGGAGGACAACTCCGCCGATATCGAGAGCTCGCTCGGGGACTACAACGCGACCGTGCCCAGGCCGCCGAAGCTCGACAACGACGGTTGCAGCGTGGGGCGCGGGGCCGGCACGGCTGGCTGGCTGCTCGCGGCGCTGGGTTTCATTGCGCTACTCCGTCGCCGCCACACGAGGACGTCAACGACCACGCCTCACGCGGAGCGTTGCGCAGGCGGCAGACTGGAGCGCGACGGCGGGGGCAGGCTGCGACGCGGCAAGAACTTGCGATCGAACAGGCGTACGCGCCGGATCAAAAGGTCGAGCAGGAATACCAGGATGGCCGCCAGCACGAAGCGCGACCAGAGCGGCCGGTAGTAAATGATCTTCTCGCCCTGAGCGTCGAAAACCTTGGAGGGTTCCGGGTCGATGCTGCCACCTGCCACCGCCGCGGCGCGCCTCTGCAGATCGATGTCCGGCTCGAAGCGCCCGTACTCACGCGGGTAAGGGTTGCTGACGTGGCCGAAGCTCGAGGCAAACGGCTGCAGGCTGCCGTCGGGCGCGACGCGCGCGTGCTCGGCGCGCAGCAGGAACGAGCCGTACTGGTCGAGGCGTAGCTCCGCCTCGTAACGGCCGGGCGCCGTGCGGCGCATCGGCACCTCACGGCGCTCGCCTTTTCCCTTGCTCGTGGCAGGGCCGGTCACGATCAGCTTGGATTCGAGATTGCTGTCGAAGCGCTCATCAGCCGTAAGCGCATCGACCACGGCGCGTACGGTGTTCTCGCGCATCTCGCTCTGCATCGGTAGCTCCTGCCGGCGCTTGATGCGCATGTGCTCGCGCACGAATTGACCCCAGAACTTGGAGAAGCCGCTCCACCTCAGCCAGTCCACCGACCAGTTGTTCTTGACGTCGCTAGTCCAGGCCACCGCCCAGCCCAGGCCAGCGCGCCAGCGCGCCAGGATCGGGTCACCGCGATCGCTCTGCAGGATGAGCTGCGCCGGAGTCGCCTTCAACTGGGTGGCCACGTAGCCGTGGAGCAGCGGCGCCGCGCCGATCGCGACGCCCTTCAAGAAATCGGCGTTGCTGACCTGTTCGACCGGGAACCACTCTTCGACCGCCGCCTGCTGCGCGATGAGCTCGGTCTCACGCGTGAAGATCTTGGGCAAGCTGTTGGGATCGGGCACCAGATGAAAGCGACCGCCACCGGCGTCCGCCACGGTGCGCAAGAGCTCCTGATTCACACCCTCACCGAGACCGACGGTCGTAACCGTGATGGCTTCAGCCAGCATGCCCGTGGCCAGATCCTTGATGCCTTGCACCGGCGCCTGGCCGTCGGTCAAAAGGACGACGTGCTTCTTGCGCGCCTGCACGACCGACAGGTCCTGGTACGCCATGTCCAGGCTGGAGAAAATCTCGGTGCCGCCCCCAGGTTGAATGCGCGAGATGTCGTTCTGAATGCGCGAGCGGTAGCGCGCCGGCTGCATCTTCACGTAGCGCTGCGGCGTGGAATCGAAGGCGATCACCTCGATCAGGTCGTCGCCCTGCAGGGTCTCGACCGTGGCGCGACAGGCGGCCTTGGCCATCTCCATCGGCAGGCCGGTCATGGAGCCCGAGCGATCGATGACCAGCGCCATGGCGACGCCCGGCATTTCCTTGCGGCGCTCGGCATCCATGCGCACCGGCAAGAGCCTTTCGAGCGTGCTGTGACCCCAACCACCGAGGCCGTAACCTGCTTCGCCACCGGCAAACAGGAACCCGCCGCCCAGATCCCGCACGTATTTTTCGATCAGGTCCTGCGAGGCGTCGCTGACCGCCTCGCGTGGCACGTCGGACAGGATGAAGAAGTCGTAGCGCTCGAGCTCACGCAGCGAGCTGGGCATGGCGCTCGCGGGCCGCAGATCGACGTCGAACTGCTGCGCTGAAAGCGCGCTCACCAGGTAGCTGCCGCGCTGCGGCTCACCCTCGATGTACAGCACTTGCGGGCGACCGGGCACGTCGAGCGTCACGTCCAGGCCGTTGTTCTGGCCGAAGCGATCCTCGACGATGTCGCTCAGCTTCAGCGCGTAAGTCACCTCGCCGCCCACGCGCACCACGCTCTTGAACTTGAGCTCGTTTTCGCCGGGTTTGAGCGTGAGCTCGCGCACGCCTTCCAGACCGTTCAGCGTCTCGCCCTGATACAGGCGCGCCTTGGCGGTCGTGGCGCGGCTCGCATACACTTCGGCCGTGACCTCGAAAGGCTGCCCGACGTCCACCTTGTTGGGCAGCTTGAGTGCCCGCACCGCCACCTCACCCGGCGGTGGGTCGCGGAAAGGTCGCACGTACAGCCGCGCGCCGAAGCTCTTGGCCTGATTGGCCTCCGACAGCAGGCTGCCCTCGGTTTCGAGACCGTCGGAAAGCAGCACGATGCGCTTCAGGTAGCCGGGAGGAAACAGACCGTACGAAAGCTGCAGCGCCGCCTGAACGTTGCTGCCTGCTTCGGTGGGCGGCGCGCCCGCAGCATCTTTCCAGCGCAGCTCGGCGACCGGGGGCAGCGTGAGCTTGTCGTCTTTCTCGATCGGAACGGCACGCGGGCGAGCGGCAAACGCCACCAGCTTCATCGCGTCGTCTGCGCCCTTGGCCGCATACAGCCGCTCTACCTCGGCGCGCGCCTTTTCGAGCGTGGCCTCGGCAACCGAATCGCTGACGTCGAGTAGCACCACGGTCGCCACGCGATGCGTTTCATCCGAGCGTACCAGCCGCGACAGCCCCAGGCCCAGCAGCACCAGGAAGGCAATGCGCAGCAGCACCGACAGCGCGCGCTGCTGCCAGGGCAGATCTGCCAGCGACTTGCCGAGCACGAGCAGCAGGAGCGGCGCCAGCAAGAGCACCGCCAGTGCGCGCGGCTCCAGCAGCTCGTAGTTGATGCCCCCGCGCTGCCAATGAAACGCCTCGGCACCGGCAGACAGCACGAAGCGCCACAGCAAGAGCGAAAGTAGCCCGAACAGCGCCACCAGGCCGCCGAGCCAGAGCAGACGTCGCGCGCGCTCGCTCATACGGTCACCCGGCGGTGGTAGGTGATCCACTCCACGACCGAGACCGCGATCACGGCCAGCAGCAGGTAGATCCAGATCTCACTCCTCAGACTAACGGGCGCGATCGAGACTGCGCTGGCCTTCTTGCCGGCGAGCAGCAATTCTTTCTGTGGCGCGATGCGGCTTTCTGGCAGATCCGAGAGGTTCGCGGCGAACTCGCCCAGCAGCGCGTCGTCGGACCCGCCGCTCAACTTGTAGAAACCTGCCAGCTCGCCGCGGAACACCGCACGACCATCGCTCACCGGCACCGAGTGCTTGGCGCCGCCGGGCTCGAGCAGGTTCACCGTGCCGAGCGAACCGGGCACTGCGATGCGCCAGATCTCCCCGGTGCGGTAGGACGAGACGTAGCCGGTGTCTTCTTCGACGAAGGCGTTGATCGAGTTGAGCACGAAGAGCGGCCAGGCGATGCGCAGCACCAGGTCGCTATCGCGGGGATCGAAGCCCAGCGCCACGAAGCGATGTCCGGCCCGCGCGCCGCTGACCAGGATCGGACCTTGGTCGCTGGCGCCCAGCAGCTTGTCGCCGGCTTGTGGCTTGAAGGAGTGGCCCTTGGCGACCTGGATATCGCCCATCGACATGAAACGCAGCACCGGGCTCTTGCGCTCCCAGGTGTCGAAGCCGAAATCCTCGATGTCTGCGGCGAATGGCAGCGGAGAGCCGGCGGCGGGCGGATTCAGGTACAGGACGGAGCCGATTTGGTCGGTGAGCGGCGGCGCGACCGCGTCGAAGATCGCGACGTCGAAACGACCATCGGGGAAGCGCGCGCCGGGCGCGACCTGGGAGACGTCCAGGTACTCGTCGAGCAGCAGCGCGGCTTCCAGGTACGTGTTGCCGGCGGTGACCAGCAGGATGCGGGCGCGCCGGCGCTCGGGCAAAAGGGCGTACGCCACGTCGTCCGCCGGTAGCTCGTCCAGGCCCGGGCCGGCCTTGATGCGCGCGGTCAGGGTGCGGCTGGCCCCGGCCAGGTCCTGATAGAAGCGCGGCAGCTTTTCGTTCGGGCCAAGCTTGAGGCGCGTGACATCGACCACCACCCCGTCACCCGAAAGCTCCAGCTCGACGTCGGCAGGGGTGTCGTTGAGGTTGGCCACCTCCAGCATCACCTCGTAGCGTGACTTGTCGAGCGGATAGCGGCGCACCGAAAATTCGGTGATGGCCAGGTTCTTACCGCTCTTGCCGATCGGCACGAAGCGCGGCACCGCGCCCTCCAGGCTCACGCGCGCCGACAGCTCCGCCGTGCCTGCGTGCGCGCCGTCACCGATCACGACCAGCTCCGGATTCGCCATTCCGCGCAGGCTGTCGCGACCGAACGCCAATCCAGCTTCCAGCTCCGCCCGAGTATCGCTGGCCGAGACGCGCGCAATGGCTTGGAGCAGCTCGGTCTGATCGCCGCTCATCGACGAGCGCGGCATCGGGACGCTGCCCATCTGCACCACGATTGCCCGATCCGAAGCGCCCAAGCCGCGCACGATCTTCTCGGCCTCGGCCTTGGCCGCTGCCAGCCGAGTCGGCTTCACGTCGGTGGCCTTCATCGAAGCACTGGCATCCAGCAGCAGCACCAGGTGCCGCCCGGCGCGCAGATCCTCCTGCGGCTTGGGATCACCGAGCGCCAGCACGAGCAGCGCCAATAGCAAAAGCTGCAGCAGCAAGGACAGCATGCGGCGCAATTTGCTGAACAGCTCGGTGGCTTGCTTGTCGCGCAGCACGCTGTCCCAAATCCGCGAGAACGGTACGGGCACGGCGCGGCGCCGCAATTTCAAGATGTAGAACACCACCACCAGGGCGGAGGCTGCTCCGAAGATACCGAGCAGCGTGGCTAGCGGTAGTCCGGCGAGGCCCATCAGCGCAAGAATCCTCCGCGCCGAAACACGCGCAGCACCAGCTCATCGAACGGGATCGAGACGTCGGCCGCGAAATAGGGCACCTGACGCGAGGTGCAGAAGCGCTCGATGCTCTTCTGATAGTTCTCGAAAGCCTGCGCCATGTCGTCGAGCAAGCTATCGGTGATGGTGACCTCGCGCTCCTCACCGGTCTCGCAGTCGTAGAGCCGCACGTCGCCCTTCAGCTCTGGGCGCGCCTCCTTGTGGTCGACCACGTGCAGCACGAAGGGCTCGAACTTGTTGAAGCGCAGCGCGTTGATGCCGCGCTCGAAGCCGGCCGGATCGTACAAATCACTGATCAAAACCGCCAGACCGCGCCGCTTGTGCTGCGCCACGAAGGTCTTCATGGCGTCGCCCAGGTCGGTGGTGCCGCCAGGCTCGAGCTCGCTCAGGAATTCGAAGACCTTGAAGATGCGGCCCTTGCCGCGCGTGGTCGGCATACGCGAGCTGACCTGGTCGGTAGCGCCGATGATCGTCACGCGATCGAGATTGGCCAGGCCGACGTAGGCCAGCGCGGCGGCCAGGCGCCGCGCCTGATCGAACTTCTTGCTGTCGCCGAAGGCCATCGAGCTCGAGGAGTCGACGATGAAGTAGATGCTCAGATCTTCTTCCTCTTCGTAGAGCCGTACCAGTAGACGGCCGAAGCGCTGGTACACGTTCCAGTCGACGTAGCGAAAGTCGTCACCCGGCGCGTAGTCACGGTGATCCGCGAACTCCACACCGCTCCCCTTCTTCTTGCTGCGCCGCTCGGCGCGCATGCGACCAGCGAACACGCGCCGGCTCACGATCGCCAGCGACTCGAGCTTTTTCTGGAAGTCGTCGTCGAATAACTCCGCGCGGCGCGCCTCGGCCCGCCGCGGCGCGCTCTTGGGACGAAGGATGTCGAGCAGCCCCATGGGAGGCGTTCCGCTCCTCTCAGCCCTTCGATTCGGGCAATTTCGCGAGGATTTCCTCGAGGATGGTGTCTTCTTCGACGCCTTCGGCTTCACCTTCGAAGCTGCGCAGGATGCGGTGCCGCAGCGCCGGTAGCGCCGTGACCCGCACGTCGTCGATCGACGCCGCAAAGCGCCCCGCGAACAGCGCGCGGATCTTGGCGCCGAGCAGGATCGACTGCACGCCGCGCGGCGAAGCACCGGTGCGCACGAAGCGCTTGACCAGCTCGGTGGCCTCCGCATGGTCGGGATGCGTGGCCAGCACGACCCGGATGGCGTAATCCTGAACATGGCGCGCCACAGGCACTCGGCGCACCAGCTTCTGCATGCCGAGCACGTCGTCACGCCCGAGCACCGGGCTGATCTTGATCTCCTGATCGGTGGTGGTGCGGTCGATGATGGTGTGAAGCTCGTCCCGCGACGGGAAGGGCACCATCAGCTTGAAGAAGAAGCGATCCAGTTGGGCTTCGGGTAGCGGGTACGTGCCTTCCATTTCCAGTGGGTTCTGGGTGGCCAGCACGAAATACGGCTCTTGAATCTGATACGTGGTGCGCCCGACGGTCACGCGATGTTCCTGCATGGCTTCCAAAAGCGCGCTCTGCGTCTTGGGCGTGGCGCGATTGACCTCGTCGGCCAGGACCACGTTCGCGAACACCGGGCCCTTGCGGAACTCGAACTTGGCGGGCCCGCTTTGCGACGACTCGTCGATCACCACCGTACCGATGATATCGGCCGGCATCAGATCGGGCGTGAATTGAATACGTGAAAACTCGAGCGCCAGCGCTTCGGCCAGCGTGCGCACGAGCATGGTTTTGCCCAGCCCTGGCACGCCTTCCAAGAGCGCGTGCGAGCCGGCCAGCACGCAGGTGAGCACGCCGTCCACGACTTCACGGTTGCCCACGATCACGCGCGCGATCTCCTCGCGCAGGGTACCGACTTGTTTTTGGAACGCCTGAACTTCTTCTCGGGCTTCGGAGGCGGGGTCGCTCATGATGGCTCCTCAATCGCGCGGTCGAATCAGTTGAAAATAGCGCCGGACGTAGAAGCGATAGCCGGGGGGGATCTCGTCTTGCTCCATCACCTGTTCCGCGACCGTCTGATAGTCCGTGAATACCTGCTGGTAGCCCTTGCCGACGAAGCCGCGCTCGGCCGCGCCGTAGATCACCTCGGCCGACGCGCTGCCCTGGCCGCTGTCGACGCCAGCCGCGCTCACGTCCTGCGTCTTGCCGTCGAGCTTGGTCGGATCACCCGCCAGGTTCGGGTCATGCCCGGCGCCGGCGCCCTTGCCGGGTTGGCCCGAGCCCTCTTGGCCCGAGGCCTGTCCCTCGGCGCCCGCCCCGGGACTCGAGCCGGGCATCGGCACGTCGATGCCGCCGCCTTCGCTACCGCGCGACAGGCGGAGCTGACCGGGCTTGCTGCCGCTGCCAGGCTGGCCAGGCTTACCACCGCCACGCGCGCGTTCCCCGAAGCGCTGCATGCGGTCCATCTGCTCCTTACCGCCCTTGCCCTGTTGTCGCAGCACCTCACGCAGCTCCTGTAGCCGCTTGAGCATCTCTTTCTTCTGCTCGTCAGTCAGCTGCTGCTTGGCCATGCGGTTGACGTCTTCCGCAGCGGACTCGAGGCTCTGGCCGGCGGCTTGCGCGTCCTGCATCAGCTGGCGCGCGGCTTCCTGCAGCTGCTTGTCGAGCTCCGACAGCTTCTGCTTGCCCTTCTCGGCGCGCTGCTTGTCACGACCGAGGCGCTCGAGCTTGCGCCGGTTCTCAGCCAGCTTCTGCTCGTTCTTGGCGGAGTTATCACCCTGTTGCTTCTTCTTGAGCAGGCTCTGTTGCTCTTCCTCGAGCTCCTTGCGCCTCTGATCGATCGAGCTCAGGCGCTCGCTCGATTCGGCGGCGGCCTTTTGCAGCGCCGCGCGCAGCCTGTCCAGCTCGGCCTTGCTCGGCGGGTTCTGCTTTTTCTTCAGCCGCTCTGCCAGCTCACGCAGCGCCTGCTCGGCGTCAGCCAAGCGCTTCTCGGCCAGCGCCTGCGCGGCCGGCTTGGTCAGGCCGCTCTTTTCCAGCTCGCGCGCCAGAGCCTTGAGGCCTTCATCGAGCGACTCGCGATCGAGCTCGCTCGACTCGGACAGCTCGCGCTCCAGCGAACCAAGACGCTCGAACACCTCGCGGCGATCCATGCGATGCGCGGCGATGTCCTCGACCAATTGATTGAAGCGCCGCGCCGCCGCGGACACCTGCGGGTCGTCGCCGCCCTTGGCCAGCTCTTGTCCGATCTCACGGAACAGCTCGACGTCGTCGGCGCTGAGGAGCATCGGCTGCACGTGCACGACTGGCGGCGGCAGAACGCGCAGTTGCCGGACCTCGAGCAACGCGAGCCCCAGCAAGCCCGCGAGCAGCACGGCGCTGTAGCCCAGCTCATGCGGCAGCGCGATGCGCGCGGCGCGGCGCGGCTCGAGCTTTGGCGCGCGCTCGTTGGCGTCCGCGATGGCCGCGTTCATCAGCGGGGTCCGTTCAGCCTCGGGCAACTTCGCGAACTCGAGCGCGTTGGTGATGCGATCCTCGAGGCCGTGATGACGGTCCAGCGCCAGTGCCCCCTCGAACGGCACGCGCCGCACGAACGCGGCCCGCACCCCTAGAAGCACCATGACCGCCGTCGGCACGAGCGTGCCCCACAGCCACGGGCGAGCCTGCTGCAGCGAGAACGGCAGCGCCTTGGCCACCGCCACGACCACGGCCGCGTACCCGAGCGGTAGTGGCAACAGCAGCGACGCCGCGATCAGAGCCCGGCGCAGCTTGAGCCGGCGGCCGGTACGCCGCGCCGCGCGCTCGAGCCGCGGCAGCGGGGCAACTGGGCTGTCTTCAGCGGCTGGGTTCGGCAGGCTCATGGTTCCTAGAAGACGACTGAGGAGCGCCACGGCTTGGGTCCGGGCCCTCGGCCCGACCGGGTCAGCAGCAGGCCTGACC
>DATEDZ010000299.1:0-4084 GCA_035281385.1 Polyangiaceae bacterium | reverse complement strand
CTCACATTGGACGCGATCCGGCCTTTTTGCGAAATTTTCGCGCCGTAGCAAAGCTTTACGGGGCTTGCGTGTCCTGCTTATGATGCCGCCCATGTCAGCGCGTATTCTGGGAACCTTCGCTATTGGTCTGATGACGGCGTGCGGTCCGAGCATGGAGGCGGATCACGTCAAGACGCCGGATGAGCTCATCGCCGAAGAGGAGCAGAAGGGCGCCGAGCAGCTGCAGAACGAGAAGAACCAGGACGACTACGACACCACGTCCGCTGGCGAGACCGACGAGGACAAGCGGCGCGGCTGGGATGACAAGCAGGGCGGTATCGAAATGCACCGCGCCGCCAACTCGGCCGAGACCTGCACCGGTACGGTGACGGAGAAGGTTCAGAAGGGGAAGGCGTCCGTTACCGTCACCTTCGGGAACGACGGGCACGTCAAGTCGGCGACCATCGCCGAGCCGTACAGCGAGGAAACCAACATCGGTAAATGCGTGATGCGCGCCATGAAGGCCGTGATCGTGCCCTCCTACCAGGGCGAGGAGAAGACCCTGAGCTGGGAGATCGATCTGACCGGCGGCAAGAAGTCCGGTCCCGTCGGCGGTGAAGCGCCCGACGGTGAAGCGAAGAAGAAGGACAAGTAGTCCGGACCGGTCGCTGCGAGCGCGGCTACAGGAACCAAACGCCGAGCACGCCTAGCACGGTGGCGATGCCGACCGATAGCATGGCCAGCGCCTCCCACGCGCCACTGCGCGCGTCGGTGAAGCGCAGCTCGATCGATGCGATGCGGCTCACCTCACGCCGACGACCCGACAGCGCCCGATTGGCGGCACGCAGCGCGGGGTCGAAGATCGGCTCGATTTCGTGCACGGGGGGGATTGGTTTTTCCATGGACCCGGCCGCGCTGTCGAGCGGAAAGCGTAAGCTGCTCAGCGGAAGCGCGCCTTGCCCTTGTTTTCCCACCATTCGCGATAACGGTTCTGAGCCTTCTGCCGCTCCGCCACTGGCAGGTCGTCGTAATAGCCGAAATACTCCTTGGTGGTGGACTTCAGCTCGTCGCCGGCAGCGCGTCGAATCTCGGCGCTCTCGTGCAGCAAGGCATCGATCAACCACTCGATGCGATGCCGCGCGGAATTGTGGCGCCACCAGGTCTCCCAGGCCGCCGCGGACGTGCCGTAGTCTTGCCGGGCCAGCACCACGAGCGCCCAATGCGCTGAGCGCACGACGTCATTCGAGCGGTCCTCGAGCAACCTTAGCACGGTAGGAACTGCACGCCCGTCGCGCAGGTCAGCCACCGCTTCGATCAGCGAGTGGCGCTGCTCCTCGGGGCGTGTCGTGTCACCGAGCAGCTCGGCCAGGCCGATGTGGATCATGGAGCGCGCTTCGGGATTCGATTGCATCAGGCGCCCCGCAGCCAGCGCCGCGCGCCGCACTTCTTGCTCGTCGTCCACGAAGCGCCGCACGATGGCGCGCGCCGAATCCTCGTTGGGCATTTCACCCAGCAGACGCGTGGCCCAGGCGCGCACGTTGGGATCTGCGTCGGCGGTGCGCACGACCAAAACCGGGGCGGCCTTGACACCAATGCGCGCCAGCGTGCGCAGCACCGGCCCGCACTCCGAAGCACGTGAGGGCGCGTTGCCCACGCCGCGCCGGAGCTCTGCGGTGATCGGACCTGGAAAGGAGCTGGCCAGAACCGCCACCGCCGGTTCGCCGATCTGTACCAGCTCGTCGCCCGCGGCCGAGCTGCCGGCTAGCAGCTGATCGAGGAGCGCCTGGCAGTCGTTGGCCAGATCCACGATCACGGTCGGCAATCGCAGCTCCTCCGAGCTTTGGGCCATCGGCAGCGGTCGCGCGCTGTGGGCGAGCGAGCGAGACGACGGCGCCAGGGGCACGCCGTCGCTGTCGGGGGGCATGTCCAGCTCGTCTTCGAGCGCGGCGGCACCGACCGAGATTTCCGGTGAGTCGTCGGGCGTGGCCCTATCCCCGGCAGCAACCCCATCGTCGCCGGCCGCGTCTGACGCCGGCTCGGCCACCAGCGCCAGCTTGTTCCGGCTCTGGCCCATTCCCGGCTCGGTACCGCGCTCCTTTTGCTGGTAGGCCGCGTCCCAGCCGTCTTCGAGCGGCTCGAGCGGCGTGAGCGGCCGCTTCTGGGGCTTGGGCGAGGGCACCGGCTGCAGTGAAAGAACCGGCTGCGGCGAGAGCACGGGCGGTGGTGAAAGCATGGACTCGGGGGAGAGCACCGGTCTCGGGCTGACCATGGGTGAGCCTTGCGCAGGAGTCTTACGCGGCGCCCCGCCGATCGCGATCACCGGCCGCGCTACAGCGCCGCTGCGCGAGCTCGGCGGCTTGGACGAGATCGGCGTCTCCTCCACGCCCAGCGCCGAGGCCAGCGCTGCCGCTCGCTCCTCGGGCCGCGGTAGCGGCGCGTTCTTGGGCCGTGGTTGCCCCCGGGGGATGAGGGAGGTTCTGGCGCCGCCGTCCCTGCCCTTGCGACGCAAGATCAAGTGCTCGAGCGCGTTAGATACCAGCGGCGCAAACGAGATGACCTGGCCGACCGCATCGAGCTGCACGTCCGCGGACCCGTGATCGCCGTAGAGCACGAGCACCGTGCGCTTTCTTACTCGAATCGGCAGCAGTAACACCTGCGGCCCTGGCCTGCGATCCAGGTCGCGCGCCAACGCGCCATCGAGCCCGCCCGCTCCCAGCCGCAGCAGCGAGAAGCGATCGGAAGCGACCGCCCGTGACAGGACGCTCGGCAAATCCAGAGGGATTCCCAGCGAAAGCACGCGGGCTCGCGGTGCGCCCGAGCCGGCGGCATCGCGGCCCTCTGCCAGGTCGCCGTGCACCGCGAACAAAGCGGTGTATTCGAAGTACTGCGAGGCGAAGTCGAAGAAGGCGCGCAGCACGTCGTCGCGGTCGGTGGCTTCGAGCAGATCGCGCTCGGCCATGGCTGGCGTGTAGGGACCGAGCCGGCGCGGCTTCGGTTCCTTGCGTGTCAAGCTGCTCAAATCCACCGCCTCGCGCGCCGGCCTTTGCAGTTTCGGTCGTGCGAGGGCCGCGGCTACCACAGGGGCCGTCACGGGTGCCGCTGCGGGTGGTGGCGCGGGCGCTGGCGGCGTCTTGGGCCCCGGCGCCACGCTCGGGCTCGGGTCCGGTCGGCCCGCGAGCTTGGCCAAAATACGTTCGGCCCGCGTCTCGAGCGGCATGGCGTAGTCGCGAGCCAGGGCCTGCTGGATGCGCACGCCCATGGCGATGCGCTGCTCGATGCGCAAGCCGAGCGAGAACCCCAAGTCACTCTCCACCTCGGCAGGCAGCGGCTCGCTCACCGCGACCACCAGCGCATCGCCGCGGTTTTCCAGCGGGTAAAGGCCGAAGCGGCGCGCGAGCTCGCGCGGCACCAGCCGTAGCACCTCCCGGCTCGAGGGCGGTAGCTCTCCGACCGGCGCGCCCGCGACCTCGTAGCTTTCGGCGAGCAGCTTGGCCAGCTGCTGCTCGCTCACTGCCGATAGCTCGAGCAGGTTGGTGGCCAGATCGCCGCCGTACATGGCTTGGCGAGCCAGGGCCTCCTCAACGTCGCGCACCGAGGCCACGTTGTGCTTGACGATGCTCGAGCTCAGGGTCGGCATTGTCCTCGGTTCAGCGCTCATCCTTAACCCGGGCGCGCCGACTTTGGGAAGCAAGTGGCCTTTGCTGGGGCATTTCGGGCCGCTCGGCCGATGCCGACGCGCGGCCCTTGCCGCCCGCCCGATCAGACCTGGCTCGGCGTCAGGGCTGGGTGGCCGCGCCGCCGACGGCCCCGCTACCGCCCTTGCGATTGGGCCGCAACAATCGCACCTGCTCAGCTGAAAACCTGCTCGAAAGCCGGCGGCTCAGCAAAACTTGCCTTATCTGTCACGGAAGACAGCTCTCAAGGAAACTCGGAGGCTGGGGTTGAAAAACACCAGCCTCCCAGGCTCGACTTGGGCGATTTCACCTCGGGAACAGTAGGGCTCTTGCGAGTATCTACGTGGTCGCGTGAGCGAGCAGACCACTCGAAATGTCCGGCGGCTCATGCGTACCCGAGCGCCGCAGGCGCCCGTCCCGCCGGTTTTCTC
>DATEDZ010000298.1:0-8592 GCA_035281385.1 Polyangiaceae bacterium | reverse complement strand
AGCTTCGACCTCAGGCAGAATGTTGCCGCCTGTGCGCAAACGCCCGGAACTGCCCTACGAGGTTCACTGGTTCAGGACAGTGTGAGAGCAACGTTAATCGTGGTGTCGCTGGCGACCGCCACGCCAGTTTGTTACTCCTGATCGGCCCAATGATCACCGAATCGCTGGCTGCGGAGCTGGAACAACTTCTCACGCTGAACGAGCTCACCGAGCTCAGCCGGGCTTCCCTGGGACTCGATCCCGAGAGTGTGGGTGGAACCTCGGCCAAGGCGTCGTTCGCGCGCGCGCTGGTGCAGCGTTGCCTGACGCTGGAGGCGGTTCCGGCCCTGCTCGACGCGGTCGAGGCCGCAGGTAAGCGCCTGTCGGAGCCGATGCAGAAGCTGCGCAGCGATGGCCTGGTGCTCGAGCCGGCGCTCGGTCCGGGCATGGAGCTCGGAGAGCTCTCGATTCTGGAGGAGATTGGAGCGGGACCGACCGCGCGCGTGTTTCGCGCGCGCCGCGCTGGAGAGGACGTGCGCCTGCGCGTCTTACGCAGCACGGTGCGCCGTCGCGACGCCGAACGCGCGATGGTGCAAGCGCGCCTATGCGGGGCCATCGCGCACGCCGGGCTGCCCGATGCGGTGCAGTCGGCGACGCTGGATCTCGGTGGCCGTAGTCTGCTCGCGATTTCGCACGACTTCGCGGCCGGCGAGATCCTGGCGCAAGTCATCGCCCGCGACGGCGGCAAGCACCTGAGCGCGGTACAGTCACTGCTCTGGGCCATCGCCGAGCCGCTAGCCACGCTGCACGGCGAAGGGCGCGCGCACGGCGCGCTGCACTCCGGCAACGTGCTGGTCACCGATGCGACGCAGGCTGCGCCCAAGGTGCGGCTGCTCGACGCCGGCGCCGGCCTGGCTCGCCCACCGCTCTCGGATCCGGGCGATCAACGCTGGGTCGCGGCCCTGGCGCCCGAGGTGCTGCGCGGCCAGCTGCCGACACCCGCCAGCGACGTCTACGGCTTCGGCGTCCTGATCTACGAGTTGATCTCGGGTAGGCCCCCCTACACCGGCAAGACCGCGGCTGACGTGGCGCTCGGCCACCTGATCGAGTCACCCGAAGCGCTGTCGTTCGTGGCGCCGGGCAACGGCGCTTCTCCGGCTCTCGAGACGCTCGTGCGCACGCTGCTCGAGAAGAATCCCGAGCAGCGCCCGCGTGACGGGGCGGAGCTCTTGGAAGGGCTGCGTCGCGTTTACACCGCCTCGCAGCGTCCCCCGAGCTTCATCACGGACGAGCGGCTGCCCGAGATGTTCGAGCAGCTGGCGCAAAATCCCAACGACGAAGAGGCCGCGACCAAGCTCGAATCGATGCTGGATCTGGGAGCGGATCCGGCGCGCTTGGCCGAAGGCTTCTTCGAGCTGGCCAAGGCGGTGCGCGACCAGAACGAGCCGCTCACGAAGCGCGCGGTGCCGCGGCTGCTGGCACGCGCGGCGCGGCTCTTCGAAAAGGCGTCCCAGCACGAGTCGGCGGAGAAGCTCTACAAGGGCCTGCTCAAGATGGAGCCCGAGAATCGCGCCGCCGCCAAGTCGCTCGACAAGGTGCGTCGGGAGCTGGGCAAGCACGAGGAGCTGGTCGAATCACTGCTCGAGCGCAGCGAGAGTGCCAGTAGTCCCAGCGAGCGCGCCGAGCACCTGTTCGCGATCGGCGAGGTGTACGCCAATGACCTCGACGATCGCGAGCAGGCGCTGGTAGCCTACGCTCAGGCCTTCTGCGCGGATCCCACGCGCGATACCTACGCCGAATCGATCGAGCGCCTGGCCGGCTCGCGCTATCAGGCTTGGGAAGAGGTGCTGGGGCTGTGTCTGGAGGCTGCCAGCGAGGACCTATCGACCGAGGCGCAGCAAGACCTGTTTTCGAACATGGCGCGCTGGTACGCCGAGCAGGTCTCGCGCCCGGATCTGGCCCTACCCTGGCTGCACAAGGTGCTCGAGATCGAGCCGAGCCACGAGCGCTCGCTCGAGTCGCTCTCGCAAATCTACCGCAAGGCGCAGCAGTGGGCGGAGCTGTCGCAGATCCTGGTCAAGCGCGCCGACGTGGCGGCGCCCAACATCGCACGCGATCTCCGCGCCGAAGCAGCAGAGGTGGCGTCGAGCAAGCTCGGCAATCCGCAGGCAGCGCTCGAGCTGTACGAGTCGGTAGTGACTGAAGACCCGGGTCACGAGTGCGCCGTGGACGGCATGGTGGAGCTGCTCAAGCAGGCCGGGGACAACAAGCGCGCGCTGCAAGTGATGTCGGGGCGCGCCTTGGCGCTGTCGGGAGAGGAGCGTCACGTCCTGCTCTGTGAAATCGCCGAAGGCTACGAGGTCGACGTCGACGATGTGGACGCGGCCGAGAAGTCCTACAAGCTCGTGCTGAGCGAGGACCCGAAGTCGAATGATGCGCTACGCGGGCTGGATCGCATCTACAGCCGGCAGGGCCGCTTCCAGGATTTGCTGAGCGTGCTCGAGCGCGAGGTGGAGCTGGCCGTCACCGCGCGTCAGAAGATCACGCTGCTCGAGCGCATCGCGGGCGTGTGGGACGAAGAGTTCCTGGACCACACCCAGGCTGCGGGAGCGCTGGAACGGGTGCTGCAGCTCGACCCGACGCGCTCGGATTCGGCGCGGGAGCTGGCGCGCCACTACCGCGCGCTCGAGAAGTTCGTGGAGCTGTCCGAGCTGTACCAGTCACAGATCGACAAGAGCTCCGACGACGAGCTCCGGCTCGAAACGGCGCTGGCGCTGGGGCGGGTGCTCGCCAGAGAGCTGTCGGCTCCGCAGCGCGCCATCGAGGCCTACGAGCTGGTGCTGGCGCTCGAATCCGGACACGAAGCTGCGCTCGACGCGCTGGCCACGCTGCGCGCCACCGCCGGTGATTCCGAAAGCGCGCTCAACGCCATCGAGGCCCTGGCCGATGCGGCCAAGACGCCGAGAGAGCGCGCCGATCAGTACTTGCGCGCTGCAGTCCTGCTCGAAGAGCAAGGTGACTTGGAAGCCTGCGTCGCGCAGCTCAAGCGCGCCATCGACGCCTGCCCGGAAGACGGCAGCGCGCGCGCCAAGCTCAAAACCAAGTACGCGGTGATGGGCAACTTCTCCGGCGTGGTCGAGCTGCTCGATGAAGAGCTGAAAGCCGCCAAGGGCGATCACCAGCGCGCCAAGCTAGCCGGGCAGATCGCGATCTTGTGCCAGCGCCATCTGCAAGATGCGGAGCGCGCCAGCTCGATGGCGCAGCTGGCCTTTCACCTGGATCCCACCGAGCCCGGCGCGCTGCGGGTGCTGGGCCGCATCGCCTACGACGACGGCCGCTTCGTCGAGTCCGCCAAGCGCCTCGAGCCAGCGATCTCGGTGCTGGAAGGCATGGATGTGAGCGAAGCCGCCGAGGTGGCACGCGTCTACATCGAGGCGCTGGTCAAAGGCGGCGCGGCCGAGAAGGCCATGGCCATGATCGAGGGGTTGCGGCGCTTCTTCGCGGAGGACCCGCGAGCCATCTTGGCGATCGCGGAGCTTGCCGCCAAACACGATGCGCCGGAGCAGACGTACACGCTCACGCAAGATCTGCTGAAGCGGCTCGGTCCGTCACTGGGTCTGGCGGATGCGGCGCGCGCCGAGCGGCTGCGCGGTGACGCCCTGATCGGTCTTGGTCGCCACGAAGAAGGCATCGCCGCGCTGGAGCGCGCGCTCGAGACGGACACGCGTGACCTGTCACCGCTCGATGGCATCGCCAAGGCGCAGTCGGAGCTCGGCCGCTACGACCGTGCGCTCGAGACGCTGCATCGCAAGCTCGAGCGCAGCGTCGGCGACGACCGCGCCAAGCTGCTGCTGCAGATCGGCGATCTGGCCGCCACGCGCCTGAGGAACGCGGACTATGCGGCCAAGAGTTACCTCTTGGCGCTCAGCGAGAAGCCCAACGACCGCGACATCCTGGCCAAGCTGATGCAGCTCTACGGCGCCGAGAAGGACTGGCCGAAGTTGATCCAGGTCATCACCAAGCTCGCCGAGGTCGTCGACGAGCAGAAGCACAAGGCCAAGTACCTGCACACCGCCAGCATGATCGCCTCGCGCGAGCTGGGCGACTCCGCGCTGGCTCAGGACCTACTCGAGCAGTCGCTCAAGTACGACCCCTCGCTGGTCGCGGCCCTGGACGAAGCGCTGATCATTCGCCAGAAGGCGCGCGACTGGGAGGGCGTCAAGGCGCTACTCAAGCTGCGCGTCACGCAAGCGCAGCAGGCCGACGATCGCGAGCTGCTGCTGACGACGCTCTGGCAGCTGGCCGACGTGTACGAACGCCAGCTCAAGCGCACCGAGCAGGCCATCGCCGTCTGCAAGTCGGCCCACGATATCGAGCCCGAAAACACGCGCTGGGCCGAGCGCCTGGCGCGCCTGTACGCCGAGGACGCGGCAGGAAACTTCGCTGAATCGGTGCCGCTGATCGGCGAATGGATCGACCGCGATGCCTACCAGAGCGAGCCTTACCAGCTCTTGCGCCGCATCTACACCGGTGTGCGCCACGCCGACGGCGCCTGGAGCGCCTGCCAGGCGCTGCACGCGCTGGGACGCGCCGAGCCGGACGAGGAGCGCTTCTACGCGCGCCTGCGCAACGAAGAGCCGCTCGCGCCGGCCGACCGCATGTCGCTCGCCGATTGGCCCGAGTACATCTTGCCCGCCGATCACGATCCAGCCGTGACTGCTTTGATGGGGCTACTCGAGCCGCTCGCGCTCGCGGCCCGCGGTCGTAGCATCGAAGCCTACGGGCTCACGACCGAGCACCTGCTGAGCGCCGAGACCTATCCCTACGGCCTGGTGCAAGCGATCAGCGCCGCTTCGGTTGCGCTCGGCGTGTCCGAGCCGGCGGTGTTCCAGAATCAGCAGGATCCGGGCGTCATCGCTTACCTGACCACCACGCCGGCGTCGATCGCGCTCGGCGCCGGCGCCTTCACCGAGCTGCCACTGGTCACGACTTCTTACGTAGCTGGTCGCAGCGTCACGTACTTCGTGCCTGGATTCTTCTTGCGTCAGGTCCTCAGCAACATGACAGCACTGAAGAGCTGGGTGTTCGCCGCCATTCGCGTGGTCAAGCCGAAATTCCCAGTGTCGGGGGACATCGAGCCGCTGGTCAATCAAGCGTCGCGCGAGCTCGCGATCACGCCATTACCGGGGCAAAAGCTCGAGCAATTGACCGACGTGGTGTCGAAGCTGCTGCGCTCCGCTGAGTCGCTCGACCTAAAGAAATGGGCGCATTCGGTGGATTACGCGGCGGATCGCGCGGGCCTGGTGATGTGTCAGGACCTCGAGCACGCCATCACGCTGATCAAGAGCATCCCGGGGGAGGAAGGCGCGCCGCCCGTCAACCTGCGAGTGGAAAAGCTGATTACTTACTCGGTCAGCACCGCGCACCTCACGCTCCGCGAGCGGCTGGGAACCGGGGTGGGCACGTAATTGCCCGGGCTCGACCCTCTCCGAAGCCTTGCTTCTAGCCCTCAAGCAGCGCCGCGCGGTACTCGCGAATGGCCTGGCTATCGGTCTCTCGATCGAGAAACGAAGCCAGCTGAACCAGATCGATACCGGGGAGCGCCCGGCTCGAGGCGGAGTCGACGTAGCCGGCCTCTTCCAAAACGTGCACGGAGATGCGACCACGCCGCCAAAACCAGACTTCCTTCACGCGCAGCTTCGCGTAACCGTCGAGCTTGCTCACTCCACCGCTCGTCCAGACGACCTCGATCGCAAGGTGCGGGCGCCTCGATTCCTTGATGCGACCAAAGACGTAGCACTCGTCGGGTTCGAGCCCAGTCCTCGCCGTCTTTTTCTTGACGGTCCAGGAGCCGTAAGCCGAAAATTCGATGCCGTTTTCCAAGCACCAGACCTCGAGCAATCTTCCGATCCGGCTCTTGATGGATTCGTGAGGCTGCGACGGCGTCATGAATTCGAGCTCCCCCTCGAGGTAGGCAAGGCGCGGCACGGGCGCCTCCCCCCGCATTGCCAGGACGCGTTCGTAGTCTGACCAGCGCACCCCGTGCATCACGACAATGCTGTCCTCGGCGGGCGTGTCGTCATGCTCCAGGAGCTGCGCGAGCATGACCAGAGCTTAACGCCGTTCTCGTCATGACACCACTTGGGTTGGTGGGGGGAGGCCTTTGTCTCTCGTCGCCCAGCTGGGCGGCGTCGCCCCGAACGAAGCTCGGCCACCCAGGAAAACTGGGGCGACGAAAATCACGAGCTTACGTCGTGCCGTGCCGCCGCGTGTGGGGAGGACCGACAAACCGTTCGCAAGCCGCAGCAATCCGATAGCTACCAACCTCCCGTTCGAAGGAGATGCCGGCTGCGCCCTTCGTCCGAGCTGTTTCCTCTTCAACCAGCGGCGAAAGTTATCTCATGGCTACCGCCCTGTACTTCCATGAGCCGGATGTGAGAGCTTTCGTCACTAAGTAAGGGTGAGAAGGACCTAGGAATCGCAACCATGCAGTCGAACAGAAACTTTCGCGCATCGCTATTGTGGATCCTGCTGAGCGGGCTCGGATGTACCGGCGTGGTGGAGCCCCAGGGCGGATCCGGGCAGGCGCCTGGCGGCGCTGATCTCATGGGTCCAGTGGCGGGCAGCGGGCCCTCGCTGCCAGGCGGTATGAGCGGCTCTGCCGGCTCTGCCGGCTCTGCCCCCATCATGCCGGAGCTGCCGGTCTGGCCCGGAACGGTCGGCAGCTGGTGCGGCCCGGGCGACAACGCCACGGTTTGGCTCGTGGCGCGCCCGCAGGCGAGCGCGTGCCAAGCGTCGAGCACCAAGGTCTACACGACTGAGATGATGATGGAGGACGCCACGGAGGGCCTGAAGCTGCAGCTCGATCCGATGCAGCTCACGACCTTCCCGGCCCAGCTCTCGGTGCCGGCGCGCTACTGCGCGCCCGTCAGCGGCTGCAGCGATGTCACCGTCGCGCTCAAGGTGGAAAGCTACACCCAGGGTCAAGGGGTTACGGGTACCTGGGCGTTCACTCCGCTGGGTCAGGCGTCGCTGGAAGGACGGCTTCAAGCCAGCTGGTGCAATTGGGACGACTTCCTGCCCGCGCATCCGGACGGCCAGCGGCTGGCGCGCGACATCCAGATCCAGGAAGTCGCGGTGTACCAGGGCGTGAAGGTCCCGATCGTGCGCGACATGATGCCCATCGCCAATCGCAATGCGGATCTGGTGCAGCAGCGCGAGGCGATGGTCCGCATTTTCGTGCGGCCAGGGCCGAGCTTTCAGAGCCGGGAGCTGAGCGCGCGCATCACGCTGCAAGACGGCGAGGTGACCAGGCGCTTCGAGGAGACCATCACGGTGAGCGGAGGTTCGACCGACGCCGACGGTCAGTCCACCTTCAACATCGAGCTGCCCAAGGACGCCTTCAAGGAAGGCACGCAGTACTCGGTGGAGCTGCGTGAAACCACCAAGTGCACGCCGCTGATGGGCACTCCGGTCGGCGCGCGCTTCCCTGAAACCGGCCTTTCGCCCGTCGGCGCGCGCCTTACGGGCCCGGTCAAGGTGCTGCTGGTGCCGGTGCGCTACGACGCTGATGGCTCGGGGCGCATGCCCGACACCTCGGCCGAGCAGCTCGAGCAGATGACCGCGCGCCTATACTCGATGTATCCGACCAGTGAGGTCACGATCAAGCTGCGCGACCCGGTGGGGACTACGGCCACGGATCTCGGCGACATGCTGGATCAGATGCGCGCGCTGCGTGACACGGACGCTCCGCCGAGCGACCTTTCCTATTACGGCATGGTCCGGCATGCCGAAACGTTCCGCGAGTACTGCGGGGGCGGCTGCACGACCGGCATCGCCGGCTTCGGCAGCCAAAGCGGCATATCGACGGCCGGCATGGGTATTGGCTACTTGAATCAAGCCGCCGGTACCTTCGTGCACGAGCTCGGGCACATCTACCGGCGCCCCCATTCGCCGTGCGGCGGTGCCGCCGGCTCGGATCCAGACTATCCGTACCCGGAGGCGGCGCTCGGCAGCTGGGGCTACGACGTCCGGACCAAGGAGCTCTACGATCCGGGAGAAACCGTGGACTTCATGAGCTACTGCTCGCCGGATTGGATCAGCGACTACAACTACCAGCTTTTGCTCGAGCGCGTCGTCGTGGTCAACGAGCGAGCGCGAATGCGCGTCGTGCGGGCACCCGGCGCGCCGAGCGTATACCGCACGCTGATCGTCAGCGAAAACGGCCAGACGCGCTGGGGGCTGGACCTACGGCCGCGCCTTGCTCCACCGGGCGATCCACTGAAGGTCCGTGTGCTCGACGCCCAGGGCGGCCTGCTCACGCAAGTCAGCGCCTATCAAGAGCTGATGGAGAATGGCGAACGAGCCATCTTCGTCCCCGCCCCGCAAGCGGGCTGGCATTCGGTACAGGCGCCCGGCGCCCTGGCCGCGCCCTTCTCGCTCAAGACGCGTAACAAGCCCTTCACGCGCTAGTCTCGAGTTGGGCGTTTTTCTAGGAGCATGACTGAGGTCTGTCCCCTCCCGCGGCGCGCGCAGCCCGATGGTGTGTAGCGGAGGGCGGCACGGTGCGCAGCGTAGCCGGCTGCGCGCGCCGCGGGAGGGGACAGATGCTGT
>DATEDZ010000297.1:0-7589 GCA_035281385.1 Polyangiaceae bacterium | reverse complement strand
GGCTGCGGTTACGAGGCGTCGCTTGAAGCCTGGTATCGCTTCTTGATCGATCCGGAACCGCCGGCTGCTGTGACAATTCCGCCCAAGCCTGATGGGTCACCTGGAGATACGGCGGTCGTGGCCGAAGTGGACGCGACCGTGCTGGCCCAGCGTGCCGCCTTCCTGCGAGCCGACTCGCTCGTTGCGATCATCATGCTGACGGACGAGAACGACTGCTCGATCGTGGACGAGGGATACGGTTGGCTGATCGCGCACTCGGGGCCGATGTACCGCTCGACCTCGGCCTGCCAAAACAATCCGAACGATCCGTGCTGCCAGTCTTGTGGTGAGAAAACCGCCAACGCCAACTGCAGCGCGCCCTCCGCAGACGTGGCGTGCCAAACCGCCGCCGGCAACTTCCTGGATGGCGACGCAGGTGAGGACGACCTGAACCTGCGCTGCTGGCAGCAGAAGCGGCGTTTTGGCTTCGAGCTGCTCTACCCGACCTCGCGCTACGCCGACGGCCTGCGCTCCCGCGTGGTGCCTAAGCGTTCGACGGGGGAGATGGTGCCCAACCCGCTATTTACGGCCGCCGAAGGGACCGCGTCTCGCGACAACGGTCTGGTCTTTTTGGCCGGCATCATCGGCGTGCCCTGGCAGGACATCGCCGACGAAGACAGCCTCAATGGGCAGGGCCTGCGCTACATGACCTGGACCCAGCTCACCTCGGCGGGTCGTTGGGACGTGATCTTGGGCGATCCGGCGGCGAGCCCGCCGATCCCCCCCAGCGATCCGTTCATGGTGGAGAAGCCCGACGAGCGTTCCGGCACCAATCCCATCACTGGCGACCCGATCGTGCCCAGCTCGGAGGACGACCCGGAGGCCAACCCGATCAACGGGCACGAACAGACCAACCTCGGCAACCACGACTTGCAGTACGCGTGCACCTTCCCCCTCGGCACGCCGCTCACCTGCAATGACGTGGCCTTCGCAGCCGGCGAGGGGTGCGACTGCTTCCAGTCGGAGCTGTCGTTCAACCGCCCACTGTGTCAGCCTCCGAACGGCGGCGCGGCCGGTACTACCCAGTATTACGCCAAGGCGTACCCGGGCCTGCGGCACCTGCAGGTGCTGCGTGACTTTGGTGAGAACTCGGTCGTGGCCTCCATCTGCCCGAAGGTGCTCGACACCAATAACGCGGACTACGGCTACAACCCGGCAGTCAAGGCGATCATCGACCGCCTGAAGGACGCCTTGCGCGGTAAGTGCCTGCCGCGTCCGCTGGTTCCGTCGAGTAACGAAGTGCCGGTGCCTGGTCTCCAGCCGGGCCAGGTGCCGTGTGCGGTGGTCGAAGCGGTGCTGCCACAAACTGGGCAACCGTGCGGCTGCGACGCGGAGGCCAACCGCTTGCCGATTGAGCGACCAGAGCTGCGTACCGCGGTGCTCGACAAGCTCGAGCAGAACCTGTCGTGTGGCGTGAAGGGTGGTACGGCTTGCGAGGACTACTGTACGTGCGAGATTGCTCAGTTCTCGGGTACGGAGCTGATGAACTGTCAGATGACCAAGACCCCGAGCCAGCCCGGCTACTGCTACATCAACGCAGCGCCCAACGAGCCGAACGTCGGCAATCAGGCTCTGGTCGCGGATTGTCCGGCGGACAGCAAGCGCTTGCTGAACTTCGGTGAATCCACCCCGGCACCCGGCGCCATCGCGCTGGTGGCCTGCTTGGGCGCCTCGCTCGGCAGCGCTCAGTAGTTCGTCGCGTGGAACGGCGGGGCTCGGGTCCCGCCATCGGCCGACTTGGACGAGCAGCACGGGCGGCATAAGATGGCACCTGCTGCCGCATGGACCCGAAGAAAACTATTCTGGTCATCGAGGACGAGCCGCAGCTGGCGCTCGGGCTCAAGGACGCGCTCGAGTTCGAGGGCTTCCGGGTCGTGACCTGCGGCACCGGTCGGGACGGCGCGCAGCTGGCCAGGACCGAGCGCCCGCATGCGGTGCTGCTGGACCTGATGCTGCCGGACATCAACGGCTACCAGGTGTGCGAGGAGATCCGGCGCACCGACGCCATCGTCCCGATCTTGATGCTCACCGCCAAGAGCCAGGAGGCCGACAAGATCCGTGGCCTGGATGCGGGCGCCGACGACTACGTGACCAAGCCGTTCAGCGTCGGGGAGCTGGTGGCCCGAATCCGCGCGATCTTCCGGCGCACCCAGCGCGCCAGCGAGGCGCAGTCGTTCACGATTGGCGATGTTTCGATCAATCTTTCGGCGCACTCGCTACAGCGCGGTCACGAGGTGGAATCGCTGTCGTTCTACGAAGTGGAGCTCTTGCGCCTCTTACACGAGCGCGTCGGACAACCGGTGAGCCGCGATGAGATCCTGAACAAGATCTGGGGCCTCGAAGCCACGCCGACGAACCGCACCATCGACAACTTCATCGTCAAGCTACGCCGCAAGATCGAACGCTCGCCGGACAAGCCGGAGCACATCCTGACCGTCTATGGGTTCGGCTATAAGCTCGCACCGTGAGGTGCGGGGCCGGGTGCAGGCTTGGGTGTGGGTTAAGGCTAAGGCTAATGGGAGGGAGTGGGTTCGGGAGGGAGGGTGAGGGCGCATTCTCGGACCCCAACTCGAACCAGCCCACCTTAGCTTTAGCCTTAGCCCACACCTGATCTCGCACTCGTCCCCAATTCCCTACTGCAGCAGAGGCAACACGTTGCGGGGATCGCAGGCTACTGTCTTCGAGTTATGAGCTAGCTCGCCGTCCTGTAGCGATTGCAACACCACGCCCTCGCGGGCACGGCGGATCTCGAGGTGCAGGTGGACGACGCCGGGGCTGCCGGAGTCGCCGACGTAGCCAATGATGGCGCCCGCCGGGACGGTCGCGCCCCTGTTGAGGCTGGCGGCAGACTTTTCCAGATGCCCGTGGATCACCAGGTAGTCGCGAACGCCCGCGCCCTCCCGAACCTGGTGGTGGGTCACGACCGAGTTGCCGAACAGCTTGCCCACCAGCAGCACGCTCGCTTCCCCGACCTGAAACTCGAGCGGCACCAGCGCGACCGGTGTCCCGCGCTTCTGTGCCACGTCTACGCCGCCGTGGCCCACCGCCTTCATCGTGGCACCCCGACGCTGGTCGTCATCGGGTTGATCCAGATCGTAGCCGCTCGTCACGAAGGACTGCTGGGGCAGAGGCGGGACCGGGAGCTGGTAACGCCGGTAGTCCGCCGGCCGCTCGGGGCGGCGTGGGATCTGATCGTAGACGCGCAGCCGCCCTTGCCGGTCATGGTGCGTGGCGCGCTGCTCGCTCAAAGCTTCACCCCCTTGGATGACGTCCGGCACCGGTACGCACACACCGCCGTCCGGCAGCGTACCGGGTGGACAGAGCGGCGCGGCGCCGGACGTGCTCGGTGTCGCTTCGTTCGCCTGCCGGTTCGCGCTGGTGCCCGTCGCGACGGATTGGCTGCGCGGCGTCTCCGGGGCCGCCAAGAGCGACAGCGCGCGCAGGCTGATGCCGAGCGCCAAAAGGACGCCGAGCGCGGTGGTGGCAGGTCGTAGGCGTGGGACGTGCAAAGTGTAATTCCCTTATAACGCCCGGAAACGGCGCTGGCTTCCGCGAAAAGGGTCTGTTACCGAGAGGGGTCGCGTGTTTCAGACCGACAAGCTGAGCCCAGCCGACGCCGCCATCCTGGAGACGTTCGTCGTGCCTCGCTATCTCTCCCTTTTCGGGGAGCTGGCGCAGCAAATGCTGCTGGTCGGGGAGTCCGCGCGCATCATCCACCTGGGCTGCCGCACCGGTTATCCGGACCTGAAAATCTACGAGCACGGCGACGGTCCCGAGATGGTGGGCGTCGACAGCTCATTGCCTGCGCTCGAGCTGGCACGCAACAAAGCCCACGTCATGGGCGGCGTCCACATCGAATACCGCCCCGCGAGCGACGGTGCTCTCGACGATGAGGAGGGGCTCTTCACCCACGCCCTGACGCTGCATCCTGCTGTGGGTAGCGACCAGCGCCTGTCGCTGCTCAGTGAAATGGAGCGACTGCTCTGCTCCGGCGGGCAGGCCGTTATCGCGCTGCCCCTGCGCGGTTCCTTCCAGGAGATCGCGGATCTATTTCGCGAGTACGCGCTCAAGCACGATGACAGCGAGTTTTCGAAGGCGGTCGAGGCGGCGCTCATGGCGCGGCCCAGCATCGAGTCGCTGTCCGAGGAACTGGAGCAGGCGGGGCTTTCGGACGTGGACGTCGAGATTCGCCAGACCAGCCTGACCTTCGACAGCGGACGGGCGTTCGTGGAGGATCCGGTGAGCCGGCTCTTGATCCTGCCCGAGGTGAAAGCGTGGATTGGCGTGGAAGACGTGCTGAGGCCTCTCGCCTACGTGCGTGATGCCATCGACAAGTACTGGTCGGAGGGCAAGCTGGAGCTGAGCCTGAATGTAGGCTGCGCCAGCGCGCGTAAACCTTGAGCCCGTCCAGTCTGATGAGGCTTCCGGCTCGAATTGCCGCCGCGCTCTTTGGCGCTCTACGCGTTTTCGGGCTGTCCGCAGGGCGCGCCGCCGCAGGAGCTGCGCCTCGAGCGGCCTGCGCTCATCTGATCCGGTCCTGAAAATTTTGGTCCCCGGCCCCCTTGCGCGGCCTTGGGGCGATGGACACTGTGGTTGGGCCCGCGAGAGATGCCCCCGGAAAGCCCGGCTCGGAGCGCTCCCGCATGACAGCGGCCCTTCGCCTTTTTCAAGGAGAACCAACCATGCTCACCCGATTCAGCGACTTCAACGACTGGCCCAGCTTCGGTCTTGCCGACTTTGGGCGAACCTATGCTCCCTATCGCGAGCTCGGTCGCGAGCTCAATCGTCTGTTTGGCGACTTCGAAAGCCAGTGGAGCTACTTGCCCAGTGCAGGCAACGTGACCTTCGAAGACGACGGCAGCAATTTCGTGCTGCGCGCCGATCTGCCAGGTCTGACCGAAAACGATGTCCAGATCAACCTGGCGGGCAATACGCTCACGCTGCGTGGTGAGCGCAAGCTCGAGGTGCCCGAGGGCCACTCGGTGCATCGCCGTGAGCGCAGCGAGGTGCGCTTCGCCAAGAGCTACCAGTTGCCGTCGCGCGTCGACGCTGAAAAGGTCAACGCGACCCTCAAGCACGGTGTGCTCACGCTCACCCTACCCAAGGCCGCCGAGGCTCAGCCTCGCCAAATCAGCGTGAAAGCTGCCTGAGCGAGCTGACGCAGAAGGGAAGAATTCAGCATGTCCTTCTTCAACAACCTCACCCGCTCCAAGGAATACAAATCAGTGACTGCTCCGACCGAAACCAAGGCTTCGGCGACACGTGCGCGTGAAGTGCCACTGCCTGTGGACATCTTCGAAAACGGCGACGAGCTCCTGATGCTGGCGGATCTACCGGGCGTGGAGCTCGAGGGTCTGTCGGTTAGCTTCGAAGCTCCCGAGCTGCGCATCGAGGGTCGCCGCGGCGCCGGTGATGCCGGCACCGTCTACCACCGCACGTTTCGCGTCAGCGAGCAAATCGATCCGAACGGCATCAGCGCCGAGCTTTCGGCCGGCGTGCTGAAGCTGCGGCTAGCCAAGGCCGCTCACACCAAGCCCCGCAAGATCGAGGTGCGCGCCGGGTAAGTCCTCTTCCCCCGCTGCCGGCCGTGCCTCGGTCCCCGATGGCGCAAGCCGCTTCCCCGGCGTCTTGCGCCGTCGCCTTTTGTGCGGCAAGGCTTTGCGCTGGGGCAGGCACTGCCCCCGAAACGACATGCGAGTCTTGGAAGGAAAGATCACGATCGGCTCGAGCAGGAGCCACCCACGAGAACAAGACCGGCGAGGCCGGTACCCCGTTGCGGTTCAGCAGCCATTGGGCGCAGGACGGCTCAATCAGCCTGCTCGAAACCGACGCCTAACTGTCGAAGATTCCACAACGATCAGCCACACGCGTTCTCGAGGGACATAGCGCATGGATCTCGGTCAGATCGCGCGCGGCTTGATCGGCTTCGGGTTGCTGCTCCTGGTCGTGGGCGCCGTGCTGCTGCTGGCGCAGCGCCTGGGGCTCGGGCGCTTGCCTGGCGACATCGTCGTGAAACGACCCGGCTTCACCTTCTACGCGCCGCTCGCTACCAGCATCCTGGTGAGTCTGGTGCTCACGCTGCTGCTCAGTCTGTGGTCGCGGCGGCCTTGATTTGATGGGTGCAGGCTCCTAACTGGGCTACCTTCCGGCCCGCCATGGCCCATCCCCTTGCCGGTAAGCCCGCACCGCCCGAGCTGCTGATCGACGTCGACCGTCTGACCGCCGCTTACTACGACCGTAAGCCGGATCCGGACAACGCGGAGCAGCTGGTCAGCTTCGGGACCAGCGGCCATCGCGGCGCGCCCGAAGACGGCAGCTTCAACGAGCTGCACATTCGCGCGGTGACCCAGGCCATCTGCGAGCATCGCGCGGCAGTTGGCGTCACTGGGCCGCTATTTCTCGGCAAGGACACGCACGCCGCTTCGGAACCAGCGCAGCGCACCGCGCTCGAGGTGCTGGCCGCCAACGGTGTCGAGGTGCTGTGGCAGGAGCGCTTCACGCCCACGCCCGTCATCTCGCATGCCATCCTGACGCACAATCGCGGCCGCACCACGCGCCTGGCCGACGGCATCGTGGTCACGCCGTCCCACAACCCGCCGCGCGATGGCGGCTTCAAATACAACCCACCGCACGGCGGGCCCGCCGACACCGATGTGACCGACGCGGTGCAGAAGCGCGCCAACGAGCTCATCCGCGCCAAGGGCCAGGGCATCAAGAGCGTGACGTTCGAGGCGGCGCGGACAGCCTCCACCACACGCCGGCACGACTACATCTCGGCGTACGTGGCCGACTTGAGCCAAGTCGTGGACCTCGACGTCGTGCGCGACGCTGGCATCGCGCTCGGCGCGGATCCGCTGGGCGGCGCCAGCGTCGACTACTGGCAGCGCATCGCTGACGAGTACCGGCTCAATCTGAGCGTCGTCAATGCCCAGACCGACCCGGCGTTTTCGTTCATGAGCGTCGATCACGACGGGAAAATCCGCATGGATTGCTCGAGCCCGTTCGCCATGAACAAGCTGCTCGAGCTGCGTTCGCGCTACCAGGTCGCGTTCGGCAACGATCCCGACGCGGACCGCCACGGCATCGTGACGCCAGGCGCCGGGCTGCTGAATCCGAATCACTACCTCGCCGTGGCCATCCAGTACCTGCTTTCGCATCGCAGAGGCTGGAAGGCCGGCAGCAGGATCGGCAAGACCCTGGTCAGCAGCCTGCTCATCGATCGCGTTACCCGCGACCTGGGGCGGGAGCTCAGCGAAGTCCCGGTCGGCTTCAAATGGTTCGTGCCAGGCCTGCTCGACGGCAGCTTCTGCTTCGGTGGCGAAGAAAGCGCCGGCGCTAGCTTCCTGCGCCTGGATGGCAGTGTCTGGACCACCGACAAGGACGGCATCATCCTCGACCTGCTCGCCGCCGAGATCACCGCGGTCACGGGCAAGGACCCAGGCGAGCACTATACAGAGCTGACGGCGCGGCTCGGCGCGCCTCACTACACGCGCATCGACGCGCCCGCCACGCCGGCCGAGAAGGCGAAGTTGAAGAAGCTCTCGCCGAGC
>DATEDZ010000296.1:0-2417 GCA_035281385.1 Polyangiaceae bacterium | reverse complement strand
CTTCAATGGGGCCGCCGCGCGAACACGGCGGAATGCGCATCACCTCAACCGAGCTGGACCAGTCGGGGCCGCTTCAATGGGGCCGCCGCGCGAACACGGCGGAATGGGTCCGTCCCCAAAACGCGGACGGACGGCGCAAGGGGAGCTTCAATGGGGCCGCCGCGCGAACACGGCGGAATGGCGTCCGGCAGGACTCGAAGGATATCGAGGGCGTGCGGGACGGATTGCGATGGGGGTGTGATGGGGTTGTGGTGCAAGAGGTTCTTGGGTCGAAGCGGCCCGCTTCCGCGGTGGGCGGGGCGCTTCGGAAAGGCTGAATTTTCAGAGATCGGGGTGAAATGCGAGCGCCGACCAGGGTTGGTGCGGCACCGCACCGCTCGCGTTAGGAGGCATTGTACAGGATGAATGGCTGGGCGGACAGGTGAGTTCATGGGGATCTCGGCGTGGCGTTCAGACCACGACGGCGATTCGGTCGAGATCGATGTAAGGCTTACCGAGGGCGGTGATGGACTCGGAGCCTCGGCCTTCCACGGGGCCGACGTCGACGAAGAGGACCTGATCTTCGAGGTGGTGGATGATACGGGCAAGGCCCGCGCGCAGCTCCACGAGCTCGCGGTGGTTGAGCTCGCATTGGAAGACGGAGAGTTGCAAGTGCTCGCCCCAGCCGAGCATGAATTTGTAAACCTTGCGCAGGCGCTTCGGATCGCAGATATCGTAGGTGACGACGTACGTCTGGCGCATCGCAGCTCCTAACGGATCCGAAACTCGGGATAGCGCGGCAGCTCGCCGAGCAACAGGCGGCTGAGCAGGCGAGCCTGGACCTCCAGGACACGCCGATAGCTAACGCGGTAGTCGAAAACAGGATGGGTCACGAGCAAGTCCATTCGCCGTTCGAAGGCCAGAATCACACGCTTTCGCGCAGCCTGGGTGAGCGACACGGCTCCGGCGGCGCGCACGAAGTCGTCGCGCTGCACGACCTTGTTGTTGAGCACGCCGATCACCACAGAATCAGCGATGACGGGACGAAACTCCTCCATGAGGTCGAGGGCTAGCGACGGACGGCCGAAATGGGGTTGGTGGTAGAAGCCGAGCATCGAATCGAGGCCCACCGTTCGCAGCGCCAACGCGAGCTCCTTCGTAAGAAGCGAGTAGCAGAACGAGAGAAGCGCATTGACCGGGTCGCGCGGCGGGCGACGGTTGCGGCCGTCCAGGTCGAGCTCGTCCTTGCCATCGGTCAGCATGCCCGAGAATTCGCCGAAGTAGCGGCGCGCCGCCGTGCCCTCGATGCCCAGCAGGCCCTCGATGGAGTCGGCCGACCGCGCCTTGCGCGAAAGCTGCTTGAGCTCGGAGAGCGCAACCGAATTCGGGCTCGCGTGATTGCGCCGAAGGAGCGTGCGACAGTTCAGGATCTTCGAGGCGACGAATCCCCGCGCCAACTGCAGGCAGAGCTCTCGACTCTGCGTCGCCGCGTACTGCGCCAGGCGCAGCTCCACGTTCTTGGAATCGTGACCGACGGCTTGCCCTGAAAACCAGCCACCGTAGGTGAAGAAGAGCACTGGAATGCCGCGCTCCATGAGCGTGCGCAGCACCGGCATGGTCATGTACACGCTACCGTAGAGCGCCACGTGCGACGTGTTCGAGAGCCGCGCTTCTTTGGCGTGCTCGCCCTTGGTCTGGATGACGAGACGCTCACCATCGAGCCGGACGCTAGCCCCCTGGGCTTGCACGTACACCGGCAAGCGGTCGTCGCGCGCAGGAAACATCCGGCGAACGGGCCGCTCGACCCCCACCGCCAGTCCCCAGGGATCGTCTCCCACGTCGAGAGTTGGATCGTCCTCGAAGGGGATCGGCTCCGGCTCGGCTTTGCCGAGTGCGCGTGTCTCGTCGGGCAGGCAGATGCCGACGAGCGAACAGCCATGGCACTTGGGGCTGTCCTCGAGCGGCGGTGGCAGGTGCCCGAGCTCGCTCAGCTCGCGCACCCGCTCTACGGCGCGGAGGGTCCGCGTCACGAGCCCGTCGTCGATGTCGATTTCGACGCGCTGGCGATCCTTGGCGTAGTAGATCTCGCCGTGCTCACAGTGGTACCCGTGCTCGCGCAGTAGCAGTACCTGCGCACAAACCTGGGCCAGCTCTGGGAGGTACGCTCCCTCCGGCACATCGGGTTTCCCGCTTCGTTTGTACTCGACCGGAATCACGCTGCCGCCGTCGACCTCCACCAGATCGATCTTGGCCGTGATGCCGAGCTTCTCCGACGACAGCGACACCGAGCGCGCCACGTACGGCGGCACCTCGCTCGCCTCGCCCTCGTCGGGCGGAGGCTTCAGCGCCTTCTCCTGCTCGTTCACGCGGCGATGCACCCTCTGGCCGTCCGCCGTGTACACGTTGTCCGCCCACTCACCCTGCACGTACTCCAGGTA